>NZ_JABWNC020000040.1:0-9965 GCF_013368855.2 Escherichia sp. 93.0816
TCATAGAATAGTATCCAAATGTGCTTTTTTTTGGATAACGGCACTTATTGTTATATTCATGAAGATTATAATCACAAGGGAATACATAATGAAAAGAAAAGTTCTGGCAATGCTGGTCCCGGCGTTATTAGTTGCTGGCGCAGCAAATGCGGCTGAAATTTATAATAAAAATGGCAATAAAGTTGATTTCTACGGCAAGATGGTCGGCGAGCGCATCTGGTCGAACACTGATGATAATAACAGCGAAAACGAAGATACTTCCTATGCTCGTTTCGGTGTTAAAGGTGAAACTCAAATCACCAGCGAACTGACTGGTTTTGGTCAGTTTGAATACAACCTCGACGCCAGCAAACCTGAAGGTTCTAACCAGGAAAAAACCCGTTTAACCTTCGCAGGTTTGAAATATAACGAACTCGGCTCTTTCGACTATGGTCGTAACTACGGTGTCGCCTACGACGCTGCAGCTTATACCGATATGTTAGTTGAATGGGGTGGTGATTCCTGGGCTTCCGCTGATAACTTTATGAACGGTCGTACCAACGGTGTTGCAACCTATCGTAACTCCGATTTCTTTGGTCTGGTCGATGGTCTGAATTTTGCAGTTCAGTATCAAGGGAAGAACAGCAACCGTAGCGTTACAAAACAAAACGGTGATGGCTATGCGTTGTCTGTAGACTACAACATCGAAGGTTTTGGTTTTGTAGGCGCATATAGCAAATCTGACCGTACTAATGAGCAAGCTGGCGACGGTTACGGTGATAACGCAGAAGTGTGGTCATTAGCAGCGAAGTATGATGCAAATAATATCTATGCTGCAATGATGTACGGTGAAACACGCAACATGACCGTACTGGCTAATGATCTTTTTGCAAATAAAACCCAGAACTTTGAAGCTGTTGTTCAGTATCAATTCGACTTCGGTTTACGTCCGTCCTTAGGCTATGTCTATTCCAAAGGCAAAGATCTTTATGCTCGTGATGGACATAAAGGTGTTGACGCTGACCGCGTGAACTACATCGAAGTAGGCACCTGGTACTTCTTTAATAAGAATATGAACGTTTATACAGCGTACAAATTCAATATGCTGGATAAAGATGACGCGGCAATTACTGGCGCAGCAACTGATGACCAGTTTGCAGTTGGTATCGTTTACCAGTTCTAATCAGCCAACGCGCCTCGGCGTGTTACTATAAAACCTAATACCCGCCTGAGTTCGTCCCTCATCGAACTCAGGCTTTTTTATCGTCATTAAATCAGCAACAGCGGCACGCTAAACTGCCGTAGCATATCGACAAAACCCAATTCCTGAGTAGCTCCCAGCACAATAACATCTTCCAGTTGCTGTTCAGCCAGCTCTTTCACTCCTTCCGGAAGAGTACCAAAATAAACATAGGTATGGATAAACCCTTCAGGCAAAACCAACTGTTCTGCCAGTGTAGCTAAACGGCGCAAAGCCTGGTCACGTAGCACATATTCCAGACGATGCATGTCAGAAACATATCCCCGCTCCAGTATCCTTACATACTCCGGTATAAAGCCAAGCAAATGAACATGCCCTGATGAAACGTTGGCGAAAAATTGCGCATGACAAAACGCTTGCTCTCTATCATCCCGGGAAAAGACATTCACCGGAATAACAATATTTCGGTACATAGAAAATCCCTGAAAACATCTGAATATAAAAAGAATTTACATTATTATTAATTTATCTGTTAAATTTTATACTTACGCCATAAATACAGCATCATTGGGCACATTAAATCAGCTTCGCCTTAGCCGCTCCTGGCAGAGCAGCTCCAGGCAGCACCTGTAATTAGCACATCTGATGACATGTAATTAATCATATCTGTCATCAGTTAAACCTTAATCTGGATCATCATTTTTTCGCGACTAACGGCCTTACAGGGTAGTTTCATCATTATTTTTTTGCTAAAAATCTCATCGACGAATCTTGCAATCCCCCACTATGACGAGGGTATGCAATCTCATCTTTTCTGAAAAATGGACTAAAATACATTGCTACACTTTGAGTTTTTTATTGCAAATAAGGTGGAATCGGTGAGGTCACTATTCGATAATAGCAGTGTGTTTACCCAACCGTATTTAACATCCTCCCCTACCGCTTTCGGTATATTGACTCATTTTACGCTCCTGGTTAAATATAGCACCCAGCTCAGTCGCGAATATAGTGACTAACCTACCTAAGTAACAATAAGGAATACACTATGACTGTTCAAACAAGTAAGAATCCGCAGATCGATATTGCTGAAGATAATGCGTTCTTCCCTTCAGAATTTTCGCTTAGCCAATATACCAGTCCGGTATCTGACCTTGATGGTGTGGACTATCCAAAACCGTATAGCGGCAAGCACAAAATTCTGGTGATCGCCGCTGACGAACGCTATTTGCCGACCGATAACGGTAAACTGTTCTCAACGGGCAACCATCCGATTGAAACGTTGCTGCCGCTGTATCACCTGTATGCAGCAGGTTTCGAGTTTGAAGTTGCGACCATTTCCGGCCTGATGACGAAGTTTGAATACTGGGCTATGCCGCACAAAGATGAAAAAGTGATGCCATTCTTTGAGCAACATAAATCTTTGTTCCGCAATCCGAAGAAATTAGCAGATGTTGTCGCCAGCTTGAACGCAGACAGCGAGTACGCAGCAATTTTTGTTCCCGGCGGTCATGGCGCTCTTATTGGCTTACCGGAAAGCAAAGAAGTTGCAACCGCTTTAAAATGGGCAGTTGAAAATGACCGTTTTGTTATCTCCCTCTGCCATGGTCCGGCTGCGTTTCTGGCGCTTCGCCATGGCGATAACCCGCTGAACGGTTATTCCATTTGTGCGTTCCCTGACGCCGCAGATAAACAAACGCCAGATATTGGCTATATGCCTGGTCATCTGACCTGGTACTTTGGTGAAGAACTGAAAAAAATGGGAATGAATATCATCAATGATGATATTACCGGCCGGGTACATAAGGATCGTAAACTCCTCACCGGAGACAGTCCTTTTGCAGCGAATGCGCTGGGTAAACTCGCAGCACAGGAAATGCTGGCTGCGTACCAGGGTTAATCGGACATCACTTACGGTATAGTAAAAAAGTGGGGGTATTTCCCCCACTTAGATGATCACTCTGATTGCTGACGTTTTATCTCTTCTCTTACCTTCACTTAGCATCGACTTCAGATTGAAATGTGCATTGAAGCTATACAATACAAGTATTTTTGCGATACAAATATAATTTAATTGAATAATCAAAAACAAATAATAGAAATAAATTATGTATTATCTCGCTATTTAGCGATTTTAGAAAACGACTATCTCTGATAAACTCCATCACGTTTTAACCAGTAGGGAAGCGAGGTTGGAAATGTCGTTAGTGTCAATTTTTAGACGCATTGCATTCAGTTATTATGATTATTCATGTGCAAATATCAATATTGCAAATACTGAATTTGTGGTCATTCACATCCCCGACCAAATTGGTGATGCAATGGCTATTTACCCCATAATTAGATCGCTGGAATCACATAAAATAAAACATTTATTAATTGTCACATCTACAATTAATAAAGCCGTTTTTGATTCGCTTTGTCTTAAGGAGACTAAATTAACATTAGTCAGTATGACAATGCAGGATCATGCCAGCTTTAGCGAAATAAAAAGTCTGGCGCAAAGTATAAGAGAGCAATACGGTACACCGGATCTCTGCATTGAAGCTATGCGCAAGAAAAACCTGAAGACAATGCTGTTCATAAGTCATTTAAAAGCCAAAACCAATTTACAAGCGGTGGGTTTAACAATGAAATGTTATTCCTCCTTATGTAAATCGGCGTCGAAAATGGACCAGTCTCTTCGGGCGCCAGTACCAATGACATGGGCATTCATGATGCGAGAAGCTGGTTTTCCACCTGTCCGCCCCTTATTTGAACTGCCGATCAACAAAGAGGTAATAAACGAGGTACGTGATGAGCTTACCTCATTGGGTGCATATATTGCTCTTAATCTTGATGGTAGTATTCAGGAGCGAACTTTTTCAGGCTCAATAGCTCAAAAACTAATAGCTATAATTAAAAATGAAATAAATATGCCAATTGTCATTGTTCATGGCCCGAATGGTACTGAAAAAGCAATAGAACTAACGCAGTGTTTTGACAATGTCTATCATTTATCATTGTCACCTTCAATACCACGTTCTGCCGCCGTCATAAAAGATGCTTTTCTCGCAATAACACCTGATACTTCTGTTTTACATATGACAAGTGCTTATAATGTTCCTGTCATCGCAATATATGCTGATTATAAAACACGCTGGCCTGCTATGGCAGATATTTCAGAAACGATTGTGGTAGGGAAAAATATTGATCACATCAATCTGGATGAGTTCAGAAATACGATAAAAAGAATTATCGCAAAAATTCAGCCCTGATGTAGTTATCAGATTTAAGGGAGGTTAGATACGAGCCCGGTTATGGCTCACATTGAAAAGCAAAAAGCCTGCTCGAAAGCAGGCTTTTCAAAATTTGGCTCCTCTGACTGGACTCGAACCAGTGACATACGGATTAACAGTCCGCCGTTCTACCGACTGAACTACAGAGGAATCGTGAGAACGAGGCGAATATTACTGAGTGGCACTGCGAGTGTCAACACTAAAATTCACACGTTATTTCAATCGGTTAATTAAGCAACAAAATTGATATTTAATGAACATCTGGTGCTGAATATGTGCCTCGTTCATTCGCATTTCGCAGTCTTTGCAGCGGTTCCTGCTGATAAAATTGGCAGAAACGTTGCCACAGCGAGGGGAAACGAGGAGCAAAAAGCTCCGGGGCACTAAAAAAGTATTCGGAAAGCACGGCAAAACATTCTGCAGGGTCACTGGCGGCATAAGCATCAATGCTGGAGGCATTTTCGCCCACTAATTCAATTTCGTCCTGAATGTTATTCATCGCAGCGTGAAGATCGTGTTCCCAGCCCGCGACTTCACGTAAAGGAATAAAGGGGACACCACTGGCGCGATCGCCGTTCCGGGTGTCCAGTTTATGTGCAACTTCGTGGATAATCAGATTAAACCCAGAGGCATCGAAAGAATCCTGTATATCGAGCCAATTCAGTACGATGGGGCCTTGCTGCCAGCTTTGACCTGACTGAACGATGCGTTGATTATGTACCAGTCCTATATCGTCTTCCCATTCATCATCTACCACAAATGGCGCTGGGTAAATTAACACTTCATGGAAACCATCCAGCCATTCCAGCCCCAACTCCATAACAGGTAAACAAAACAGCAAGGCGATACGACCGCTTTTCAAAGCGTCAAGTTCAACTCCTTGTAAAGGAACCAACCGTTTTTGTTGCAAAAAACGTCCAGCAAGAGTGACTAATTTGTTTTGCTCCTGCTCAGTCAAGCTTGTCAAAAGAGGTATCGACAGAGCCTCCTTCCACGGAATTGCATCATCATGAACGGTTTCTTGTACTTTCCAGGGCCACTTAATCATCGTTTTGCTCGCAAACTCGTCACTTGAACAAAATTGCACGGACAGGGACTGTTAAAATGCCAAATTTCCTGGCATCATTGCAACAATCTGAACGGAGAGATGCCGGAGCGGCTGAACGGACCGGTCTCGAAAACCGGAGTAGGGGCAACTCTACCGGGGGTTCAAATCCCCCTCTCTCCGCCAATCATTCAAGCAATTAGCCCATCCCGTGTCAGTGACACAAATCTCATTGAGAAAATTCGAAAAATTCATCTGCGAAAATAACGCCAGCAAGTAGCCAGTGCTACCTTAGCGATCACATTTTTCTGTCTTTTGATTTCTAATACGCACCTGAATCCACAATTTTCTTCGTTTCCAGCACATTACAGTAGCCCCTATCCGTCCTCCATGCTCATTTTCGGGTATAAAAATATTTGCAGATGCTCTCTGTCGCGGTAGTCTCATAAGGTTCGTTTATAGATCGACGGCAATGTGAGTTACCTTTTTCCATACTAATTATAAAAAGACAGTACAGACAGGAACACTATGGACTCCACGCTCATCTCCACGCGTCCCGATGAAGGAACGCTTTCGTTAAGTCGCGCCCGACGAGCTGCGCTAGGCAGTTTTGCCGGTGCCGTCGTCGACTGGTACGATTTTTTACTCTATGGCATTACTGCCGCACTGGTATTTAATCGAGAGTTTTTCCCGCAAGTGAGTCCGGCAATGGGAACCCTCGCAGCGTTTGCCACTTTTGGTGTCGGATTCCTTTTCCGTCCGCTTGGAGGTGTCATTTTCGGCCATTTTGGTGACCGCCTGGGGCGTAAACGCATGTTGATGCTGACTGTCTGGATGATGGGGATCGCAACAGCATTGATTGGTATTCTTCCTTCATTCTCGACTATTGGCTGGTGGGCACCGATTTTACTGGTGACGCTACGTGCTATTCAGGGATTTGCCGTCGGCGGCGAATGGGGAGGCGCAGCATTGCTGTCCGTTGAAAGCGCGCCGAAAAATAAAAAAGCCTTTTACAGTAGCGGTGTACAAGTTGGCTACGGTGTAGGGTTACTGCTTTCAACTGGACTGGTTTCTCTGATTAGTATGATGACGACTGACGAGCAGTTTTTGAGCTGGGGCTGGCGCATTCCTTTCCTGTTTAGCACCGTACTGGTGCTGGGGGCATTGTGGGTGCGTAATGGCATGGAGGAATCCGCTGAATTTGAGCAACAGCAACATAATCAAGCGGCAGTGAAAAAGCGAATCCCTGTTATCCAGGCACTGTTACTACATCCAGGGGCTTTTCTGAAGATTATTGCGCTGCGACTGTGCGAGTTGCTGACGATGTATATCGTTACCGCCTTTGCGCTTAACTACTCAACCCAGAATATGGGGCTGCCACGCGAATTATTCCTGAATATTGGTTTGCTTGTGGGAGGGTTAAGCTGCCTGACAATTCCCTGTTTTGCCTGGCTTGCCGATCGTTTTGGTCGCCGCAGGGTTTATATCACTGGCGCAGTTATCGGAACCTTAAGCGCGTTTCCTTTCTTCATGGCGCTCGAGGCTCAATCCATTTTCTGGATAGTCTTCTTCTCCATTATGTTGGCGAATATTGCGCATGACATGGTGGTTTGTGTGCAACAACCGATGTTCACAGAGATGTTTGGTGCCAGTTATCGCTACAGCGGCGCTGGGGTCGGATATCAAGTTGCCAGTGTGGTTGGTGGTGGGTTTACCCCTTTTATTGCCGCCGCCCTCATTACTTATTTTTCCGGGGACTGGCATAGCGTCGCCATTTATTTGCTGGCTGGATGCCTGATTTCCGCAATGACCGCTTTGTTGATGAAAGACAATCAACGCATCTGATGGTCTGGCGAAGATCATTCGATCTTCGCCTTACACTTTTGTTTCACATTCCTGTGACATACTATCGGAAGTGCGGTAATTGTATGGAACAGGAGACACACATGAATAATAAGGGCTCCGGTCTGACCCCAGCTCAGGCACTGGATAAACTTGACGCGCTGTATGAGCAATCTGTAGTCGCTTTACGCAATGCCATTGGAAAATATATTAAAAGTGGCGAATTGCCTGATGAAAACGCCCGCAAGCAAGGTCTTTTTGTCTATCCATCATTGACCGTGACCTGGGACGGCTGCGCCACAAATCCTCCCAAAACACGCGCATTTGGACGTTTTACTCACGCTGGCAGCTATACCACCACTATTACCCGCCCTGCTCTCTTTCGTTCGTATCTCAATGAACAACTAACGTTGCTGTATCAAGATTATGGTGCGCACATCTCCGTGCAACCCTCGCAGCATGAAATCCCCTATCCCTATGTCATTGATGGCTCTGAACTGACACTTGATCGATCGATGAGCGCCGGGTTAACACGTTACTTCCCGACAACAGAACTGGCGCAAATTGGCGATGAAACTGCAGACGGCATTTATCATCCAACGGAATTTTCTCCGCTATCGCATTTTGATGCGCGCCGGGTCGATTTTTCCCTCGCGCGGTTACGCCATTATACCGGCACGCCCGTCGAACATTTTCAGCCATTCGTTTTGTTTACCAACTACACTCGTTATGTGGATGAATTCGTTCGTTGGGGGTGCAGCCAGATCCTCGATCCTGATAGTCCCTACATTGCTCTTTCCTGTGCTGGAGGGATATGGATCACCGCCGAAACAGAAGCCCCTGAAGAAGCGATTTCTGACCTTGCATGGAAAAAACACCAGATGCCAGCATGGCATTTAATCACTGCCGATGGCCAGGGTATTACTCTGGTGAATATTGGCGTGGGTCCGTCAAATGCTAAAACCATCTGCGATCATCTGGCGGTGCTACGCCCGGATGTCTGGCTGATGATTGGTCACTGCGGTGGATTACGTGAAAGCCAGTCCATTGGTGATTATGTACTTGCACATGCTTATTTGCGTGATGACCACGTTCTTGATGCAGTTTTGCCGCCCGATATCCCTATTCCCAGCATTGCTGAAGTGCAACGCGCGCTTTATGACGCCACCAAATTGGTCAGTGGCAGGCCGGGTGAGGAAGTTAAACAGCGGCTACGTACTGGCACTGTAGTAACTACTGATGACAGGAACTGGGAATTGCGTTACTCGGCTTCTGCGCTTCGTTTTAACTTAAGTCGGGCCGTAGCGATTGACATGGAAAGTGCAACCATTGCAGCACAAGGATACCGTTTCCGCGTGCCATACGGGACGCTACTGTGTGTTTCAGATAAACCATTGCATGGTGAGATTAAACTTCCCGGCCAGGCTAACCGTTTTTATGAAGGTGCAATTTCCGAACACCTACAGATTGGTATCCGGGCAATTGATTTACTGCGCGCTGAAGGCGATCGACTGCATTCCCGTAAACTACGAACCTTTAATGAGCCACCGTTCCGATAATGAGCTCAGATCCTTTGCGTCAGGAAAAGATGTGAAGGATTTTAAAAGCAAAAAGCCCGCTATCAAAGCGGGCTTTTCAAAATTTGGCTCCTCTGACTGGACTCGAACCAGTGACATACGGATTAACAGTCCGCCGTTCTACCGACTGAACTACAGAGGAATCGTGAGAACGGGGCGAATATTAACGATGCCCATCCGCATTGTCAAAGCCTGTTTTTTAATTTTGAAATCGTTTGCTGAAATATTCTGCGTTTTGTCGTTTATTCCGACACGGCTGGCTTTTTTTCACACTTTTCATGTTCAGTGCGAGGATATTTCCATAGCCAGCGCCCGGTCACCATCCGCCAGTAAAACAACACAGCACGCACGGCCCAATCGGCAAACATCCCCATCCAAACGCCAACCACGCCCCAGCCAAGCATAATTCCCAGCGCATAACCTACTACCACTCGGCATCCCCACATGCTCAACATAGAAACCCACATGGCATAGCGGGCATCACGAGCACCTTTAAAACCCGCAGGTAATACCCATGAGGCGGACCAAATAGGCATAAACAACGCGTTTAGCCAAATAAGAATCACAACCACGTGTTTAACCTGGGGATCCTGGGTATAAAACGACGCCATAACCCCGGCAAAAGGAGCCGTTAACCAGGCTATCGCTGTTAACCCAAGGGTGGACAACCAGAAAACATGCCTCAACTGTATTTCTGCTTGCGCTATCTGCCCTACTCCCAGCCTTCGACCAGTAATTATCGTAGAAGCAGAACCGAGCGCACTCCCAGGTAAATTGATAAGAGCCGCGATCGAAAAAGCGATAAAATTCCCGGCAATAACGCTGGTTCCCATACCGGCAACAAACATTTGTGTTAATAACCGGCCACTGGTAAATAATACTGATTCAACACTCGCTGGAATACCAATTCCCATAACTTCCCAGATAATGCTGAAATTCAATGGCTTAAAATAGCTCTTTAACGAGATTCGTAGCGCAGGATTAAAGCCAATCGCCAGTACCCACAAAATTGCAATTGCGCCAATATAACGGGAAATAGTTAATCC
>NZ_JABWNC020000041.1:0-9253 GCF_013368855.2 Escherichia sp. 93.0816
AACCTGCGACCAATTGATTAAAAGTCAACTGCTCTACCAACTGAGCTAACGACCCACTTTTGCGTTGCTTTCGGTTTGTTTGATATCCCGTGGCAACGGCGGCATATATTACTGATTTCAGATTTGAGCGCAACAAAAATTTCGATGTAGATCACTCAACTGCTTATGATTCGCACGACACGACCAGAAATAATGCGACTTCTGGTCGTGTGTTATGCATTACATCGCGTTCAGACGTTTTTGCGCCTGTTTAGCACCATCAGTACCAGGGTATTTACTGATAACCTGCTGGTACACGGCTTTCGCTTTCGCGGTGTCACCTTTATCCTGCATGATGACGCCGACTTTAAACATCGCATCCGCAGCCTTCGGTGACTTCGGATAGTTTTTCACCACCGAAGCAAAATAGTACGCCGCATCATCTTTCTTACCCTTGTTGTAGTTTAACTGACCCAGCCAATAATTGGCGTTTGGCAGGTAAGTTGAATCAGGGTAATTTTTGATGAAATTCTGAAATGCCACCATCGCGTCATCCTGGCGGGATTTATCCTGTACCAGCGCAATAGCTGCATTGTAATCAGTGTTTGCATCGCCGCTTTTCACCGGCGCGCCAGCATTCGCAGTACCTGCATCAGCTGTTGGCGTCGTTGATGCCGCAGCACCGCTTTGATCGCCGCTGGTTGATTGCGCCGCTGCACCACCGCTGCTGAGGCTATCGATCTGCAACAGGATCTGCTTTTGCCGCTCCACGACCTGATTCAGTTGATACTGATTTTCCTGAATCTGACCACGCAGGGAGTCAATATCGGACTGATTATCAGAGAGTTGTTGCTGGAGTTGGGTTAAAAGCTGGCTGTGAGCATTAGAAATACGCTCAAGTTGAGTGACGCGGTCTTCGACCGAGCCTGAGCCGACACTACTGATTGGTGCCTGAGCAAAAGCGGCCCAGGGGGCCGCTATACCAACCAGTAACGACAGACTCAATAGTTGATGTCTGAAGTTACTGCTCATGCAATTCTCTTAGTAAACCAGTACCGCACGACGGTTTTTGGAGTATGCCGCTTCGTCATGACCCAGTACTGCAGGTTTTTCTTTACCGTAAGAAACGATGGAGATCTGGTCTGCAGAAACGCCTTTACCCTGCAGGTACATCTTAACGGCGTTCGCACGACGTTCACCCAGGGAGATGTTGTATTCCGGAGTACCACGTTCGTCCGCGTGACCTTCTACGGTGACTTTGTAAGACGGGTTGCTACGCAGGAAGTTTGCGTGTGCATCCAGCATTTGAGCGAAGTCAGAACGGATATCGTACTTGTCCAGATCGAAGTAAACGATGTTGTTCTGCTGCAGCTGTTGCATTTGCAGACGAGCCTGCTCTTCGGAAGACATATTGCCGTTGCCGCCGTTCGCATCCATACCAGTGCCGGCACCCAGCATGCCTTCGCTGCCGTCATTGCTGGCGTTCTTGTTGGAAGAACATGCCGCAATTGCCATAACAGGCAGAGCAATCATCAGCCCTTTCAGCACTTTGTTCAGTTGCATTTCAATGATTCCTTTACTATTCAATTAATTATTATCACAGATACGGCGACCAGGCAGGGAATTTGACCTGTCCATCAGTTGCCGGAAGACGCGCTTTGAAACGCCCATCTGTAGAAACCAAATTCAGCACGGATCCCATCCCCTGAGAAGAGCTGTAGATTACCATAGTGCCGTTAGGTGCCAGACTTGGCGTTTCATCCAGGAACGTTGACGACAGAACTTGTACGCCTCCCGTTACCAGATCTTGTTTGGCAATGTGCTGCTGCCCACCATTGGAGCTGACCATTACCATAAACTTACCGTCGCTGCTGACATCCGCATCCTGGTTCTGCGAACCTTCCCAGGTAATACGTTGTGGCGCACCGCCGTTGATATTCACTTTATAAACCTGCGGACGACCGGCCTGGTCAGAAGTAAATGCCAGGTTCTGGCTGTCCGGGAACCAGGTCGGTTCGGTGTTGTTGCTGCGACCGTCAGTCACCTGACGAATCTGACCAGAAGCCAAATCCATTACGTACAGGTTCAGGCTACCAGTTTTCGACAGAGCGAATGCCAGCTTGCTGCCGTCTGGCGAGAATGCAGGCGCACCGTTATGACGCGGGAATGAAGCCACCTGACGTACAGCGCCATTTGCCAGCGTCTGAATAACCAGCGCGGAACGACCGCTTTCGAAGGTGACATATGCCAGTTTAGAACCATCTGGTGACCACGCAGGAGACATCAGCGGCTGCGGTGAGCGATGAACCACAAACTGGTTGTAACCGTCATAGTCAGATACGCGCAGTTCATACGGGAACTGACCGCCGTTGGTCTGAACAACGTAGGCAATACGGGTACGGAACGCACCTTTAATGCCGGTCAGTTTTTCAAACACTTCATCACTGGCGGTATGACCAGCATAACGCAGCCATTGCTTGTTAACTTTATAGGAGTTCTGAGCAAGTACAGTACCCGGCGCACCGCCGGTATCAACCAGCTGATAAGCAACATTGTAAGAGCCGTCAGGATTTGGAGTGACCTGACCTACAACGACAGCATCAATGCCCAGCGCAGACCATGCAGCAGGTTGAACTTCCTGCGCACTACCCGGCTGCTGTGGCAGACGAGCGCGATCTAACGGATTAAATTTACCGCTGTTACGCAAGTCAGCAGCAACGATGCCACCAATATCTTCGGGTGCCGCGCCAGGCCCTGCCCACTGGAAAGGAACTACACCAATAGGACGACCGGAATCTACACCGCTGTCGATCACAATGCGGACTTCAGCGTGCAGAACTGATGCCCACAGTATGAGAAAACCAAATGCTACTCGTAATGCCTGCTTCATCATATCTCCCTTATCTGGACAGATAGCCCACGATAATTTAGCAGAATGTTAACAAACTCAAATACACAAAACTACCAGAACCCAGCGACAACCGATGTTTGATGTTAACCGCCGTGACGGTCAACATCGCGATTACGGCTTGAAGTCCAATGGTGCGTTTTTGAACACTTCATATACTGCCTGGCTTGGTGGTTTCGGGATCTTCGCAAGTTTAGCTGCTGCCAACGCAGCCTGACAAAGTGCGGGATCGCCACCTTCAGGTTTGATATCCAGTAACATGCCATCTGGCGCCAGTTTTATGCGCAGCGTACAGGTTTTGCCTGCATAGGACGATGCGTCATAGAACTTACTTTCGATAGCAGATTTAATCTGCCCGGCATAGTTATTGATATCTGCGCCTGATGCGCCATTGTTTTTAGTATTACCACTCCCGGCAGGCGAAGCATTGTTCCCTTTCGCCCCACCGCCGGTTTTCGGTGCATTCTTACCAGAGCTTAGCTCACCGAAAATATCATCTGCCTCTGCGGCAGCTTTTGCTGCAGCGGCTTTTTCAGCTGCTGCTTTTGCCGCTGCGGCTTTTTTGTCTGCGGCGGCTTTTTCTGCCGCTGCTTTCTTCTCAGCTGCTGCCTTTTCAGCAGCCGCTTTTTCTGCTGCTGCTTTTTTCTCGGCTGCGGCTTTCTCTGCTGCCGCTTTCTTATCAGCTGCAGCCTTTTCTGCCGCTGCTTTCTTCTCAGCTTCGGCCTTCGCTTTTTCAGCAGCTTCGTCTGCCGCTTTTTTTCTCGCTTCTGCTGCGGCTGCTTCTGCCGCTTCCGCTTTCTTCTTCAGCGCCGCCGCTGCTGCCTCGGCTTTTTTCTGTGCTTCAGCAGCGGCTTTAGCGGCTTCTGCTTCCGCTTTTTTCTTCGCGTCTGCAGCCGCTTTCTTCGCTGCTTCTGCGGCTGCTTTGGCATCCGCTTCAGCCTTCGCTTTAGCATCTGCTGCCACTTTCGCTGCTGCCTCTTCCGCTTGCTTCTGCTTTAACTCGGCCTGTTTAACGGCTTCTTCAGCCTGCTTCTTCTGTTCCTGAGCAACTAACCGCTCTTTCTCAAGTTGCTTCAGGCGTTCCTGTTCAGCCGCTTGTTTCTCACGCAGTTCTTCAGCTGCCTGCTGTTCCTTCATCTTGCGCTGCTCTTCGGAACGCTTCGCGCTTGATTCCTGGCTTTGCATGCGCTTGTACTGCTCAACTACCGCACCTGAATCAACCATTACGGCATCGATGGACGAACCACCGCCGCCACCGGCTGAAGCTTCTATATTCTCATCGAACGAACTCCAGATCAGCGCCGCAAATAAGATGACATGCAGCACTGCTGAAATAATTATCGCCCGCTTGAGCTTGTCGTTTTGTTCGGTTGCCTTTGACACTCTCGGTTCCCAAAAACTGTTCGCCTGTTACCCGCTCTCTTTCAAGCAAGGAAAACGCAGATGCTTAGATAGGCTGCGTCATTAAACCAACCGATTTCACACCCGCACTGTGTAACAAGTTCAGTGCTTTAATTATTTCATCGTAAGGCACATCTTTTGCGCCACCGATCAGAAAGACCGTTTTCGGATTAGCCTTGAAACGGCTGGATACTTCCGCCACCACCTGCTCTGGTGGTAAACGCTCCAGGCGATCCTTCTCAACCACCACGGTGTACTGACCAATACCAGATACTTCAACAATCACTGGCGGATTATCGTTGCTACTCACCGCCTGCGATTCAGTGGCGTCCGGCAGATCGACTTCTACGCTCTGGGTGATGATTGGCGCTGTTGCCATAAAGATCAGCAACAGCACCAAAAGCACGTCCAGCAACGGTACGATGTTGATTTCGGACTTGAGATCGCGACGACCTCGTCCACGTACTCTGGCCATGGCTTACCCCTTGTTACTCTCGCTAACGGTAAACGCCTGGCGGTGCAGAATCGCGGTAAACTCTTCCATAAAGTTGTCGTAATTCAGTTCCAGTTTGTTTACGCGCTGGTTGAGGCGGTTGTAGGCCATTACCGCCGGAATAGCAGCGAAAAGACCAATTGCCGTTGCAATCAACGCTTCTGCGATACCGGGAGCAACCATTTGCAACGTTGCCTGCTTCACTGCGCCAAGAGCGATAAAGGCATGCATGATCCCCCAGACTGTACCAAACAGACCAATATATGGGCTGATGGAACCTACCGTACCGAGGAATGGAATGTGCGTTTCCAGATTTTCAAGTTCACGGTTCATCGAGATACGCATAGCACGCGACGCCCCTTCCACTACGGCTTCCGGCGCATGGCTATTGGCACGATGCAGGCGCACAAATTCTTTGAACCCGCTGTAAAAGATTTGTTCCGAACCGGTGAGATTATCCCGTTTTCCCTGGCTCTCTTGATAGAGGCGGGAAAGTTCGATTCCAGACCAGAATTTATCTTCAAACGCCTCAGCTTCGCGTGCTGCAGCGTTAAGAATACGGGTCCGCTGGATAATAATGGCCCAGGATGCGATTGAAAAACCAATCAAAATCAACATGATAAGTTTAACCAGAAGGCTAGCCTTCAGGAACAAATCAAGGATATTCATGTCAGTCACTGCTTAAACTCCGCGACAATAGACTTGGGAAGCGCACGAGGCTTCATTTTGAGTGGGTCAACGCAAACAACCAGAACCTCAGCTTCATTCAGCAAAGTATTCTCGGCGTTGACAATACGTTGCGTGAAAACCAAAGAGGTGCCACGCATTGATGTTATTTCAGTCTGTATTTCGAGCATATCGTCGAGCCGCGCAGGTGCGTAATATTCCACCGTCATTTTACGTACCACAAAGGCAACGCGTTCAGCCATCAGCGCCTGTTGACTGAAGTGATGGTGACGCAGCATCTCTGTGCGTGCTCTTTCATAAAAAGCGACGTAACTGGCGTGGTACACCACACCACCGGCATCGGTATCTTCATAGTAGACGCGAACCGGCCATCGAAACAGCGTTGTATTCACTTTACATCCCGGTAATGCAACAAAAGTTAGAACTTTTAAACGCTGCTACTATACGCGTGCGATTGAGGTTTGGGAATGAGGGCAAGTTAAGGGAGCGTAAAAATTTATGGACTGTTGAAGGTCCATAAATTTTTAAAGAGAATTCTGATTTAAAAGAAGAAGAAAATCAGCCCGACAATGAGAACAATATCGGCAAGCAGTGGGCAAAAAATCCCTTGCCAAAGAACCTTCTGCGGACGAAAACCCACGCCGTGAATCACGCCAGCACAGACGGCCCACATCAGCAATAAACCATGCCAGATTTCCAGTTCACTGGTCTTCGCGGCAAAACGTGACGGGTCCCAAAACATACATCCTGCTAACAGAAGCGCCATCACGAAGGAAAGCGCCCGCAGGGGGCGCTTGTCCATTACCGCATACAAAGTTGCGATAATTTTACTCATTAGCTGTCTTCTTGACCGGCTTTGCCTGATTCGACGTGCTCAAGCGCCAGCGCGGTGATTACCCCAAATGAACAGGCAAGAAGCGTTCCCAGAATCCATGCGAAATACCACATTATTAGCTCCTTACTTAGTACAGAGAGTGGGTGTTACGTTCAATGTCTTCTTTGGTGATACGTCCGAACATTTTCCAGTAACACCAGGTGGTGTAGAGAAGAATGATCGGAACCAGAACCACCGCAACCCAGGTCATGACGTTAAGCGTCAGCTGGCTGGAAGTTGCATCCCACATCGTCAGACTTGCATTCATCATGGTGCTGGACGGCATCACAAACGGGAACATTGCAATACCGGCAGTCAGGATGATGCAGGCCAGCGTCAGGGAGGAGAACACAAACGCCCACGCGGCTTTATCCATACGTGCAGTCAGGATGGTCAGCAGCGGCAGAACAACACCCAGCGCCGGAATGGCCCACAGAATCGGCATATTGTTGAAGTTCACCAACCATGCGCCAGCTTCACGAACAACCTCTTTATTCAGCGGGTTAGATGCTGCGTAATGGTCCATTGTCGATTTAACGACATAACCGTCGATACCGTACATCACCCACACGCCAGCCAGTGCGAAGCAGATCAGTGTCACCAGCGCCGCCACCTGTGCAGTTGCACGGGTACGCAGGTGCAGTTCGCCCACGGTACGCATCTGCAGATAGGTCGCGCCCTGAGTAATGATCATCCCTACGCTCACCACACCGGCCAGCAGGCCGAACGGGTTAAGCAACTGGAAGAAGTTACCGGTGTAGTACAGACGCAGATATTCATCAACGTTGAACGGTACGCCCTGCAACAGGTTACCGAACGCCACACCAATCACCAGCGGCGGAACGAAGCTACCTACGAAGATGCCCCAATCCCACATGTTGCGCCAACGGGTGTCTTCAATCTTGGAACGGTAATCAAAACCGACCGGACGGAAAAACAAAGACGCCAGTACGAGGATCATCGCGACATAGAAGCCGGAGAACGCAGCGGCATAAACCATCGGCCAGGCAGCGAACAGCGCGCCACCTGCGGTGATCAGCCATACCTGGTTACCGTCCCAGTGTGGCGCGATAGAGTTAATCATAATTCGACGCTCGGTGTCGTTACGACCGAGGAAACGGGTGAGCATCCCCACCCCCATGTCGAAACCGTCAGTGACTGCAAAACCAATCAGCAGAACGCCAACCAGCAGCCACCAGATAAAACGCAATACTTCATAATCGATCATTTGACGACTCCTGTCTTAGCGTGCCGGCTGAGTAGTCGTGGAAGACTGCTCAAAGTGATAGCGACCGGTTTTCAGGCTGCTTGGGCCAAGGCGTGCAAATTTGAACATTAAGAACAATTCTGCCACCAGGAACAGGGTATACAGGCCGCAAATCAGCACCATCGAGAAGATGAGATCGCCTGCAGTCAGCGACGAGTTTGCTACTGCGGTAGGCAACACTTCACCGATAGCCCACGGTTGACGACCATATTCAGCAACGAACCAACCCGCTTCTACAGCAATCCACGGCAGCGGAATACCGTACAGCGCGGCGCGCAGCAGCCATTTTTTCTCGCCAATGCGGTTACGGATTACACTCCAGAAGGAGAGCGCGATAATTGCCAGCAGCAGGAAGCCACACGCCACCATGATACGGAACGCGAAGTACAGCGGCGCTACACGTGGAATGGAGTCTTTGGTTGCCTGTTGAATCTGCGCTTCAGTCGCATCTGCCACGTTTGGCGTATAGCGTTTCAGCAGCAGACCGTAACCGAGGTCTTTCTTCATGCTATTGAACTGGTCACGTACAGCCTGATCGGTGGAACCAGAACGCAGTTGTTCGAGCAGAGAGTACGCTTTCATCCCGTTACGAATACGTTCTTCGTGCTGCACCATCAGTTCTTTCAGGCCGATAACCGGTGTATCCACGGAACGCGTTGCGATAATACCCAGCGCGTAAGGGATCTGGATCGCAAATTTGTTCGTCTGCTCTTCCTGATCAGGAATACCAAACAGAGTAAAGGCGGCAGGCGCAGGTTGAGTTTCCCACTCGGCTTCAATAGCAGCCAGTTTGGTTTTCTGCACATCGCCCATTTCGTAACCAGATTCATCACCCAGAACAATAACAGACAGGACGGCAGCCATACCGAAGCTGGCAGCGATAGCAAAGGAGCGTTTTGCGAAGGCGAAGTCACGACCTTTCAGCATATACCATGCGCTGATACCGAGGATGAACATCGCGCCAGTCACATAACCAGACGCTACAGTGTGAACGAATTTCACCTGAGCAACCGGGTTAAGCACCAGCTCGGAGAAGCTCACCATCTCCATACGCATAGTTTCGAAATTGAAATCGGACGCGATTGGGTTTTGCATCCAGCCATTCGCAACCAGAATCCACAGAGCGGACAGGTTTGAACCGAGCGCCACCAGCCAGGTGACACACATATGCTGAACTTTACCCAGACGATCCCAACCGAAGAAGAACAGACCTACAAAGGTGGATTCGAGGAAGAAGGCCATCAGACCTTCGATTGCCAGCGGCGCACCGAAGATATCCCCCACATAGTGGGAATAGTAAGACCAGTTAGTCCCGAACTGGAACTCCATGGTCAGACCGGTTGCCACACCCAGAGCAAAGTTGATACCAAACAACTTGCCCCAGAACTTGGTCATATCTTTATAAATCTGTTTGCCGGAAAGGACGTAGACCGTTTCCATAATGGCCAGCAGGAACGCCATACCGAGCGTCAGCGGCACAAAAAGGAAGTGGTACATCGCGGTCAAGGCAAACTGTAAGCGCGACAGTTCGACTATATCTAACATCATGACTCCTTGCTCATCGCATGAAGACTCCGAGAGTGAACCCCGTTAGAAAGGGTCACACGCATGCCCCAATACAAAATTATTTGCTCGCCCCTATCG
>NZ_JABWNC020000042.1:0-8735 GCF_013368855.2 Escherichia sp. 93.0816
TTTTTACCGACAGACGATTCAGTAAAAATGGTGGAAGGACTTACTATCCAGATCGCATCACAGAAATGGGGGGAATGGCGAATGACAATAAGCCGCTTTATTCGAGTTTGGTAACTGCTTTGACAGCCACTTTTAAGAAAAGGCATTTGCACAGAATGGCAAACAGGCTCTATTTTCCGGAGTTGCCGTAAAATGCTCCTCCTTATTTGAATAACCGCATATAATTAAACTCATTGTTTTAATTAAAATTGTTTGTGTTACTCTCATTGGAAAATATGGTAAATCCCTCTACCATATCAGCAGACCCGGTCAGTAGCACCTTTACTTTTGTTTTTCTGTTCATATCAGCCAGAAACAGAAAAACAGTAACGACAACATCAGGAATATCAGGGCTGCATAAGCCCCCGCTATCCACCTTCCCGGAATCACGATTCTTTGTTTTCCTCTCATCAGAAATACACCACCACCGGCGTCAGGCTTCCCTGCCAGCGTTTTACCGGTTCCTCAGCACCGGGGAAATTCACCCGCACATCACTCAGGGATGTCACCCAGACACCGGCAATATGCTGGCTGCCATTCTCCTGTGACAACAGCGACTCTGCCCCCGAAATAAACGCATCATAACGTGCCGTCGAGCCGGCATAGTCCGGGGTCCATTCATAGCCGTTCACCTGCTTTTCGGCCCCCAGCGTGGTCACCTCTCCGCTGACCACGCTCCAGCCCTGACCACCAGTAATATTGCCCTGCCATGCCAGAAGATGGCGCATCGTGAACGTGATTTCCCCGTAACGCACCTGTCCCCGGGCCGCAATACGGGGAGATGATGGCACCACCTGAAGTAATGTCACCGACGGCTGCAGCCCCGGACGGGCAGTTGTCAGTGATGTGGTATGTCCGCCAAGAATATAAAAATCCTGCCCTCTCCGGCTTTCTCTGACCATGCCGCTTTTACCCGTTGTCAGACCGGCCTGCACGGCGTCTGGTGCACTCATCCGCACAGCACGGGGCTGCCACGGCCTGGAAACTTCAGGAACATACAGCGTACCGCTGAATTCCGTCACGCCCACAGCCATTCCCTCCTGCCAGTGGCCCGGCGGAATAGTCAGGGGTTGCGCCAGCACACTGGCTGAAGTCAGAAAAAACAGAGCCGGAAACATACCGGACTTCAGACGATGAATAATATTCAGCACCGGACCGTCCTCCTGCTTACTGGTACTCAATACTTACCGGCAGTGACACCCGCCAGCGCTCCGGCATCGTGCCGTTCAGACGCAATTCACCACTGCCTGCCACAGTCTGTGCACCATACGCACCTTCAACCTGACGCAGGGAGGCATCACTGAAATGACTCACTCCCGAATAACCACTGACTGTCATTGTCTGCAGCCAGGACGGACCTTCACCACTGAACATCTTCTGCAGAACACCCGGAATATCAGAAACCTTCATGGCTGTGCTTTCACCAGGCAGGCCATTCACATTCAGGTCGTCATACACACCGGCATACGCCGGCTGTCCGTCCTTCATCTGGCGCAACACCCCCGCAGCCTGCATTCTGAAAACAAATGTGCCTGCCCGGACGTTATTATCTCCGGTGACAGGCAGCGTCACCTCCGCCACGCCTGGTGCTGTCCATTCAAGCGAAAATCCCTCAGTACCCTTTCCGTAACTGACACGGGGAGAAAGCCCCTCACGTCCTGCCGGTGTGGTCAGGGTGGTTTTTCCCAGTAAAACGGTCATCGCCGGCAGTGCGACCGGAATTGCCTGCTCACCGTCACGAACACCGCGGCTCTGTTTAACCTCCAGGCCTTCATTTCCCTGTCCGACTTTCCATACCCACGGGTTACGGGTGCTGGTCACCGGGCCTTCCAGCTTAAGCTCTCCGCTGAAATCCTCTCCCGGCGTGTTCCAGGCCAGTACGCAGGAAGACAGGAGGCTGGCAGCAAACAGAAACAACGTCACCTTTTTCACTTCTCTTCTCTCCTTATATCCCTGCAACCATCACTGTACTGTAACCGTCACATTCAGCCCTGCCTGCCATGCTGCAGGCGTGCCCTCTGCCGGTAACCGCAGTTCAAAATCCGACACGGCTGAGGCATATGCCGCAGCCAGATTCATCACCCGACCGTCAGCCAGTATCCCCTGAGAGATGACCTGACCATTGTCTGCGGCACTCATGCCATTGCCCCCCCCCTGGTTCATCAGAAGTAATGTGGAAAGGCGGGTTTTAAGCCACTGTGGCAACGTTCCTGACTGTACATCCGTCACGCTCTGTCCGCCAACCAGCGACATCCCTGCCGGCACTGTCGCCCCCTCTTCCTGTGCACCGGCACTGACTGCCATCCCCTGATTCAGGGTGAAAGAAAGCTGCCCCGACACATTTCCCGTTTCCGGGTCACGTACCGGGACAGAGGCGCGAAAACGTTGCGCCGTAGTGCCACTGCCTTCCTTTACGGCGAAAGGCTGTCCGTTACTGCTGAAGGTAATCAATGGCGTGAACCCGGGACCACCGCGCTCAGCCACCTCATGCAGATGTCCCTCCAGAAACGGCAGCGCCCCTTTGTCACGCAAATCAAAAACAAGCTGTCCGTTCTCTGTACGTGCATCGGCAGTATCCACTGACCAGGTCTGGTCAGGTGAACTTATCTGCCAGGTCCATTTCGGTGCTTCGTCAGTGACAAAGCCATTAAACTGAATTTCTCCACCATCAAGAATATCTGCATGAGGCGCAGCCGAATAAAACAGGGCCACCGAAATAATGGCAGAAAGAAGGGCTTTATAATAATGCACTATTTTCATTGTTATTTACTCTGCTCTGTTCCGGAGTATATAAAAATAAAAACCAGATCATTCAAAAGTGTTCCCACTGAAAACAATACAGAACCGACATGCATCACAACGCATTCCGACAGAAAAAACACCTGTTCCGATATCCCGGTTCTGTATATTCAGGCCACCGGAAACAGTGGCCTGAATTTTTAATCAGCAGCAAACGGTGAGGTTTTACTGCCGGATGCTGCTGAATTACACGTAGGAGACAATAATCGGCAGAGAAGCCTTCCACTGAACTGTGCCGTCAATCTCCTTATCAAGGGTGATATCGATTTTTGAGGATACAGGGATACCTGATACATAAAAAGCGCTAAAAGAAGAGCCTTTTTCAGAAAAATCCACCGGCGCTGGAGTAGCGCCATCAGTAACCCCCTGAGTATTATAATTTTTTGCTACTTCAGCAAACACTTCTGCCGCAAAACCCAAAGGATCAGAATGTGCGCCAGGCGCGTTTTTACCTACCCCCCCAAAAAAGGCCTCCCCACTATCAGAGGCATATACTGTAGAGACACCCTGCCCATCATTACCCTTGTAAGAAGCTATTGCAGCAGCCCCCATCATAGTCTCAGCTTTACCAAGCTTCTCACCTTGAGAATCTTTTATGTCCAGAGTTAATGATACCGTCCCCCCGTTAAATGAGTCCACATCAACCGCATCACCATAATTAATCTGCGGAGAAATACCCTGCTGTCCCTTAAATGCTTCAGAGGTCTGAGTACGAATACCCAATAACGGAATAGCGTTCTTCAAAGAGATCTCAACAGTCTTCTGGCCTTTCTCGAGCTTTGCATCCAGACCTTTTACCGCATCGCCAACTTTCACTTCCCACGGCCCCTGCTGGGATGCCGGACTAAATATACCCCCCATATCAACTGAACCACCCGAACCGTTTGGAGTCCACGCCGCCATCGCAGAGCCGGATACTGCTGCAGAGGCAGCCACTACCAGTGCAATCAGAGTCTTTTTCATAAAATAAATTCCTTAATATTTCATAAATAATAAACTGAAATCAGTAATCCTTATTTTCCCGGAATTACCGCAAAACCATCCCCTGCGGATTCATTTAAATAACCGCATTTCATTAAACACTGTGTTTAACTCAGAATAGCTTTACGTTATTCCCGTTTAAAAATACGGTAAATCCCTTTACCAGTATGACCCGTTCCGGAGTCACGGATGTATTGCATCTGTTGTCGGAGATGAATCCTCAGTCTTCCACCTGCAGCGCTATCTGCAGATTTCCCCGGTAACTGACCGGGACTTCCAGCTCTGCCGGTGCATCCGTTCTTAACTCAACCAGCTTCTGTGCCTCCGGAACGGCTATCACCACATCCTCACCCTGCTGTCTGGCACTGAGTGCCACTCTCTTTCCGTCAACCATCAGGGCCGTCTTCAGGGTGATGCGGGCTTCCCCGTTATCCGGCAGAGTCTGCTTCACCGTGATATATGTCAGGCCACCTGATGCAGCCCTGGACTCTGCGCTGCGGATGGTCAGGCTGCCGGGAAGAGGCGTCGTGTCTCCACTCCGGTACAGCACCGGGTCTGTCGGTGTACGGGTCACCTTCACCACGCTGTTACCTGACACATGACCGTTCACCACCCCCAGATACTGCGTTTTCTCGCTGTATTCAGCGGACAGTGCTGCCTGAATACTGAGTGCACTCAGGACCAGGGTGGCTGCCGTCATTGTTTTCTTCATTTATTACCCCTCTGTTCCGTGTTCCGGAGGGCGGTTATTTTTTATCTGCCTTATCAGACGGATTAATCGGCGAATCAGATGCCTTCTGCCCGGAAGGAGCCGCAGCCTTTTTCTGGTTAATTGTCCAGGTCTGCAGGCTTCCCCAGTCATTCAGGGAGTCCACTTTCACCACATTCCTCTTCACCTGTACTTCATCACCCGGCATGAACATCAGCAGTTTCTGTGCCGTCTCATTATCCGTAGCAATTTTCTTCCCGTTTCCGTCCAGCAGACTGCCAATCGCAAAAACGTACGGCGTGGTGTTCACCAGCATGGTCCTGCCATCCGGGCGACTCTGCAGGCTGATGCCCTCTTCTGCCCCCTTGCGCCCTTCAAGCAGTGCCTTCGGTCGGTAGAACAGTTTCAGCTTCGTGCGCAGTGCCACTGCAATACCGCTTCCCTCCAGAGCCGGCGGAATATCCTGCAGGTTCAGCCAGTACACCGACTCTTTATCCTTCGGCAGATGGTCCGAGGCCATGATGATACGCAGTGTCTGCTGCCCCTCCGGCTTCACTTTGAAGAAGGACGGCGTCACCACAAAGGTCGGACGGGTGTCCTTCTCCACGATATTGTCCACCCAGGCCTGACCACCAAAGGTACGAGCCTTGTCATTGTTGGTGACCGTGATGGTCAGCGCATCCTTGTCCCCGCGGAAGATATAGCGGGTCTGGTCTGCCGCCAGGGAAGCCATCGCACTCTGACAGGTCATCATCAGCGCCAGGGACACCCCCAGTGCTTTTGTCACCCGGTTGGTGAAAAACGTCGTTACTGCGTTACGCTTACTCACACGTAATCTCCTGTAGTTTCTCAGTATCCTGCAGTTTCGCCGCAGGTATCCGGCACTTGCCCAGGGTGATATCACCCGGCGCATCCACCGTGTTAATCATCAGCACACCATTGTTGGCCACAAAGCCCAGCGGTGTGTTTTTACTGTCACGTGCCCAGGTTCCCCCCGGCACAAACTCACCGTCACGCTGCTTCACCTGCAGCAGGTAACGCTTAACTTTCAGGGCATCAAACGGCATCCACACCACCGCTTTGTCCGTCGGCACCACCTTCTGACTGGTGTTCGTCAGTTCGGTACTCAGCGGCAGCGTGCCCGCATCAATCGTCACCGTGTTCCAGTCATAGCTGTTCAGCGGTACCACCAGGTTGCCGTCGCTGTCAGTCTGTCCGTCACCGGACGTCACCTTCACTCCGGGGGTATCCTTCACGTTCACCACGGCCACGGTATCCCCGGTCGTGCGGCTGAACATGATGTCTTTCGCCGCCGGAACGGCCAGTACCGAACCGCTGACCGAGACAGAACCACTGGTTCCGCCGGACTGCGAGTGGTTCAGAGCCCCACTCAGATAAGCCCGGTCACCACTGTACGACGCGTTCAGATAACTGCTGGCACCGCCATCGCTGTCACGACCACCGCCCAGACCATAACTGAAACGGTCATTCAGCGAGCCGGACACGCCGGTGCTGACGCCCGTACCACCGCCTTTGCTGGTGCTCACCGACGTACTGCTGCTGTAACGACGGTCAAACAGTGTGAACGGTACCGACACTGACGCCGATGCAGACCAGTTGTTTTCCCCCCGGGTGTTCCGTGAACCGGACCAGCCCAGGTTAAGACTGACGCCCTTAATCTGTGTGCTCAGGGTGCCGGTAATCCCCGTATCCTTACCGTTGTCATCGCTGTACCGGTAACGCCCGGTCGTGGATGCGGGGTAATAGCTCCTCTGCCAGCCGGACACCGACAGACTGAACAGTCCACCCACCGGCTGACTGACACCGGCATTCCATTCATCCTTCGTCCGGCGACCATGATTTGACTGCGACCACAACTCTGTCGGGTCAAAGGAGGACATGTCCTCATATTCCTCACTCTGCCGTGACCAGCTCACCCGCAGTCCGGTGTTCGTCATCTCCAGTTGTTTACTCCAGGATAACTGCACCTTATTCCCGCTGCGGCTGCCGTCACGGTATTTTGCCGTGGCATAAGCCCCGTCAGCAGACACCGCCCCCAGGTAACTCAGCCCCAGAACAGCCCCGGCGCTGACGCCCTGCCAGTCCTGGTTAAACACCCCTCCGGTGCGCAGTGTCAGCCCGTCCAGACCGTAACCGTATGACGCCGCAAACACACCGCCTTTCAGGTCACTGTCATCGTCAGGCAAACCGGCTGCCACACTGAACTCGTGCTGCCCCGGACTTAACTGCCCGGCCATCACCGACAACGGGAAGTTCTGTACCTGCTCGCGCCCGTCTTCACCGGTGATTTTCATGGTCACATCACCACTGGTGTACAGCGGCACATCCGTGATGGAGAACGGCCCCGCCGGCACCATCTCCGAATGCAGCAACCGCCCGTTCTGTGTCAGCGTCACCCTCGACGGCCCGTTCGCAATGCCGCTGAACACCGGGGTATACCCCAGATTGCCCGGCTTCATGCTGTTGTTCCGGCTCAGCGACACGCCGTACGTTCCCGTACTGCCCAGCAGACTGTCCCCGGTGGATGTTTTCCCGACCGCCAGGTCCGCGCTCAGTGCGCGGATGGCCCGGGTGGCCGTAAACATGTTTATCGTGGTGGAGTTATCCCCGCTGTCACCGCCACTGGCCGTGGCAGAAGAACTCACCACCCAGTGCCCGATATTGGCTTTCAGGTCCGCTGAGCCAAAGGCCGAGGTGTTATTACGGCCGGTGTTGGCGTTCGCGTTATAGTTCACGCGAAATGCACTGGTCCCGTAATCCCAGTCCACATTCTCCGGCATCTTCACCAGCCCCTTCTGGGGAATGGACAGCGCCAGACTCTGGGTGGAAACATCAAAATCCACCTTCACTGACGGGGCTTTTGTCAGCACATAGCACTGTCGTGTGGCGTCATATCCCTCACGAAAGTAATCTGCACTGACGTAAATCCCGGCCTTCGTCAGCCATGCCTCTGTCAGACACAGTTCATTACTGTCCTGTGGTGTCACATCCAGTATCTGTTTCCCGGCCTCCTTCCCGTTCAGGGACAGGTCAACCAGATAACGCCCCGGCGCATAGCTACCGTTCAGGGCTGCCCAGACTTCCGGATTAACCCCGGCACCCCCCTGGATAAAGGACATATCCAGTTTTTCACCTGCAATACCTGTGGCACTGGCAAAAGCAGCTGATACGGCAAGCGCGTATACAGTCCGGAAAAATACGAACAAAATTGATTCAGCGGCTACCTTATACCCTTGCACACACAATCCTTTTCTCAGTTACTGATACGTCACCACAAAGGTCAGTGCCCCCGAGTATTCCCCCGCCTTCACATTCGCCGGAAACACCGGCTGCGCACGAAAACGGAACTGCCCCTTAGCGGCAAACTCCACCGGGTAATTCACCGAATGACTGTCCTGAGTCAGACATCCGCGATAATCAGCCTGTGTATCCACTGCCCGCACATCCACGCGAATACCCTCACCAGCACCGCGGGTGACCACGCCCCCTGCGTCCAGCTGCCCCGGGTTACCAAAATCCAGGGTGGCGACCTGCCCGGCCTTAAAGGCAGAGCAGCCCTGAACCGTGGCGCCGGACTCATACAGACGCACAGTGAAGTCACGCGGTGGTACGGATGCTCCCGTGGACTTGCGGTAAGTCCCGAATGTCAGCCGGTCACTGTTACCGGAACTGTCCGCATCCACCACCACATGACAGGCCGAAGCCACAACATCCATAGAAAATATTGTTTTTTGTCTCCCTTCCGCCGTTTCTGTCAAAGCCAAGAGCCATGTACAGGCAATAAAGAAGAAACAAATAAAACGAAAAAAAATAAAACACCTCCAGGGGGAGCATCATTTCATTCTTGCGGCGAATATCCCCCCCCCCAACAGAAAAACAAAATTATAAAACATTATTTAAAATTAATTCCTTTAAAAACATCCGGTTAAGAAAACCCACAAAAATGCATTACACAAAAATAAATTTGCGCATATATAAGCACTAGCCAACATTAATGCGCGTTGCTTCTGCAAAAAAAACATCCTGAACACCATGCATATCAGGATGAAACTGGTTTGCGATATAACAACAGCTAATATCAGATAATGGGAAGGGATAAGATCATAGAGAGGCGCACCAGCCATATTCCGAATAAGGAGAAAACACCAGCAGTAATACATGCAACAAAGCAGGCGGACGAAAAATC
>NZ_JABWNC020000043.1:0-8031 GCF_013368855.2 Escherichia sp. 93.0816
GCTTTTTTGTTATTGTTTTTGTAAAATCTTCTTATAAAACAAATATATAAATATTTTATATTGATGGCCTATTTATATTTATACCATCAATAAAATCCGTCAATTAGCCTGTTTATCTATAAATAAGGGAATAGCAGATGATCGAACACTATATTCGTGGGTTTGAGGAAGAACTGCGCGAGATCCGCCATCAGATCCATGAAAACCCGGAGCTGGGGTTACAGGAGTTTCAAACCAGTGCGTTGGTAGCAGAAAAGCTGCGCCAGTGGGGCTATGAGGTAGAGCAAGGGCTGGCGACGACTGGCGTGGTTGCCACCTTAAAAGTGGGCGACGGAGAGAAAAGTATTGGTCTGCGAGCGGATATGGATGCGTTGCCGATTTATGAAAATAGCGGCAAGCCCTGGGCCAGTAAACAACCTGGTTTGATGCACGCCTGTGGGCATGACGGGCATACCACAATATTGCTGGGTGCTGCGCGCTATCTTGCCGAAACCCGCCGCTTTAACGGCACGTTGCGTCTCATCTTTCAGCCAGCCGAAGAGATGATCAACGGCGGTGAGATTATGGTTAAAGAAGGTCTTTTTGACCGTTTCCCCTGCGATGTGATTTTCGGTATGCACAACATGCCGGGTCTGCCGGTTGGCAAGTTTTACTTCCAGCCCGGGGCGCTGATGGCGTCAATGGATCAGTTCCACATTGCGGTTCGTGGTTGTGGTGGACACGGTGCTATTCCCCACAAAGCCATCGACCCGGTGCTGGTCGCGGCACATATCACCACCGCATTACAAAGTATTGTGGCGCGCAATGTCGATCCGCTGGAAGCGGCGGTCATTACCGTCGGCAGCATTGTTGCGGGTGAGGCTGCTAACGTCATTCCAGATAGCGCAGAGATGAAAATCAGCGTCCGCTCTCTTAGCCGTGAAACCCGGCAACTTCTTCTGACCCGTATTCCTGCTCTGGCACAAGCCCAGGCAGTCAGCTTTGGCGCTACGGCTGATGTGACGCATGTTAACGGTACACCGGTATTAGTAAATGACGAGGAGATGGCGCGCTTCGCCTGGCAGGTGGCCTGTGAAACGTTTGGTGAAGACAGGGCTGAGTTTGGCATCAAGCCGCTGATGGGCAGTGAAGATTTCTCTTTCATGCTGGAGGCCCAGCCAAAAGGCGCTTTCCTGTTGTTCGGTAATGGTGATGTCGGGGAAGGTTCCTGCATGGTGCATAACCCTGGATACGACTTCA
Organism: Escherichia sp. 93.0816; assembly: GCF_013368855.2. Classification (NCBI taxonomy): domain Bacteria; kingdom Pseudomonadati; phylum Pseudomonadota; class Gammaproteobacteria; order Enterobacterales; family Enterobacteriaceae; genus Escherichia; species Escherichia sp. 93.0816. The sequence continues at coordinate 1,240 of NZ_JABWNC020000043.1, forward strand.
ACGATGCAAGTCTGGTGCCGGCAAGTAGCTACTGGGGCGCGCTGGTGGAAGCCTTGTTGCAATAAATAAAACAACACACAACAACACTTTCTGGCAAGGAATATGGAATGACGGCGATCGTAAATGAATCGGTGGGCGTAAAGAAAAAGCCCAGCGGTAAGCGAGTGATTTTTGCCTCGGCGTTTGGCAATGCGCTCGAATTTTTTGATTTTGGCGTTTACAACTTTTTTGTGGTCTATATCAGTACACTTTTCTTTCCTCCCAGTGCCGATCATAACGTCGCGCTGTTACTGGCATTTGCGACTTTTGGCGTGAGCTTTTTTATGCGCCCGCTCGGTGGGATTATCGTTGGTGCCTGGGCCGATCGCTTCGGGCGCAAACCGGCAATGGTGTTCACTATTGCCCTGATGAGCCTCGGTACGCTGATGATCGGTATTGCGCCGACCTATGCGACGGCGGGCTACTGGGGAACGGCGACGCTGGTGCTGGCGCGTCTGATTCAGGGCGTTGCGGCAGGTGGTGAAGTCGGCGCCTCAATGTCTTTGCTGGTTGAGTCTGCGCCGGCAAATCGTCGCGGCTTTTACAGCAGTTGGTCGCTGGCGACCCAGGGGCTGGCAACGACCTTTGGTGGCGTCGTCGCTTTAGGGTTGAGTGCATGGCTGCCGTTTGCCACAGGTTCAGAGACCGTAATGGCGGAATGGGGCTGGCGAGTGCCGTTTTTTATTGGTGTGCTGTTAGCACCCATCGGTTGCTGGCTACGCCTGAGTCTGGAAAATGATGCGCCTGAAGTGGCGAATAAGAAGAGTGCTGCTGCCAGCGAAAGTACGTTTTCCCTGCTTCTGCAACATAAAGCGACTCTCGCTAACGGTGTTTTACTCGCGATTGGCAGTACGGTAGCAACCTATATCTCCCTCTTTTACTACGGCACCTGGGCGGCGAAGTATCTGGCGATGCCTCAACATTATTCTCATGCAGCGATGTTACTGGCGGGTATTATTACCTTTGTGGGGGCGCTGCTGGTGGGGATGCTGTGTGATTCGGTCGGGCGTAAAAAGCTGATTTTAATCTCCCGTGTGATGGTGCTTCTCTGTAGCTGGCCTTCGTTCTGGCTGTTGGTGAATTACCCAAGCCCTGGCATGTTGCTGACGGTGGTTTTCGTGATGGTCAGCTTTACTACGCTTGGCGGTGTGCCGGTAATGTTGTTGATTTCCGAACTATTGCCGAAACGGATTCGGGCATTGGGCTTCGCGCTGGTTTATAGCATTGGTGTGGCAATTTTTGGTGGTTTTGCACAATATTTCGCCACGCAATCTATCGTGTTACTGGAGAGTCTGACGGCTCCGGCGTGGTATCTGGGGGGCGGCACGTTGCTGTCGATGCTGGCGTTGTTGTTTGTGAAAGAACCAGCCAAAGAGCTTCAGTAAATATGTTTTATTGCGTTACCGTTCATTCACAACACTGGAGCAATCCAGTATGTTCATTCTCTGGTATAGTGCCAGCAGTACTTTTGGCAAGGATTCAGACATTGTGATGGGCGTAAGAGCGCAACAAAAAGAAAAAACCCGCCGTTCGCTGGTGGAAGCCGCATTTAGCCAATTAAGTGCTGAACGCAGCTTCGCCAGCCTGAGTTTGCGTGAAGTGGCGCGAGAAGCGGGCATTGCTCCCACCTCTTTTTACCGGCATTTCCGCGACGTAGACGAACTTGGTCTGACCATGGTTGATGAGAGCGGTTTGATGCTGCGCCAACTCATGCGCCAGGCGCGTCAGCGTATTGCCAAAGGCGGGAGTGTGATCCGCACCTCGGTCTCCACATTTATGGAGTTCATCGGTAATAATCCGAACGCCTTCCGGTTATTATTGCGGGAACGCTCCGGCACTTCTGCTGCGTTTCGTGCTGCCGTTGCGCGTGAAATTCAGCACTTCATTGCGGAACTTGCGGACTATCTGGAACTCGAAAACCATATGCCTCGTGCGTTTACTGAAGCGCAAGCCGAAGCAATGGTGACGATTGTCTTCAGTGCGGGTGCTGAGGCGTTGGACGTCGGCGTCGAACAACGTCGGCAATTAGAAGAGCGACTGGTACTGCAACTGCGAATGATTTCGAAAGGGGCTTATTACTGGTATCGCCGTGAACAAGAAAAAACCGCAATTATTCCGGGAAATGTGAAGGACGAGTAATGAAACAAGCAAATCAAGATAGAGGTACGCTGCTGCTGGCGCTGGTTGCAGGCTTATCGATCAATGGTACTTTTGCGGCGCTGTTTAGCTCCATTGTGCCATTTTCTGTATTCCCGATTATTTCCCTGGTGCTGACAGTTTACTGCCTGCATCAACGTTATCTTAATCGTACTATGCCAGTAGGCTTGCCGGGGCTGGCTGCCGCCTGTTTTATTCTCGGCGTTCTGCTGTACAGCACCGTGGTTCGTGCGGAATATCCGGATATCGGTTCTAACTTCTTCCCGGCAGTGTTGTCGGTCATTATGGTGTTCTGGATTGGCGCGAAGATGCGTAACCGTAAGCAGGAAGTTGCTGAGTAATCGGTAAGATGCCGGATGCTGGCGCATCCGGCATGGGTTTTACTTCGCCGTCAGTAACACGCCGCACTCCATATGGTGCGTGTAGGGGAACTGATCAAACAGAGCCAGACGTTCAACCTTGTGCGTCTGGCTTAATGTTTCCAGATTCTTACACAGTGTTTCCGGGTTGCAGGAGATGTACAAAATACGCGGATACGCCTGCACCATTTTCTCGGTTTCACTGTCCAGACCGCTGCGCGGCGGGTCGACAAAAATGGTTTCGCACTGATAACTCTTTAAATCGATCCCTTGCAGGCGGTTAAATTCGCGCACACCATTCATTGCCTGGGTAAACTCTTCCGCTGCCATACGAATAATTTGTACGTTATCAATATGGTTAGCGGCAATATTGTATTGCGCGGCAGCGACCGACGGCTTAGCGATTTCGGTGGCTAATACTCGTTCAAAATTGCGCGCCAGAGCTAATGAAAAATTGCCGTTGCCGCAGTACAGCTCCAGTAAATCGCCTTTTGAGCCTTTGGTTACGTCCAGCGCCCATTCCAGCATCTGAATGTTCATCGCCGCGTTCGGCTGAGTGAAACTGTTCTCCACCTGACGGTAGATCATCTCTTTCCCTGCGACCGGCAGACGTTCGTCGATGTAATCCTGATCCAGCTCGATTTTGGTTTTCGTTGCCCGACCAATCAGATGCACATTCAGGTTCTGCGCTCGCAGTGCATCGCGCAGGGCTTCTGCCTGCTGGCGCCATTCGTCATCCAGCTTTTTATGGTACAGCAGGGAAACCACCGCCTGATTACTCATCGTGGTGAGATAATCAATCTGGAACAGCTTATGGCGTAGAACAGGATTATTGCGCACACCCGCAATCATTGCCGTCATCAACTGGTTGATAAGCTCACTGGCGGCGGGGAAGCTATCCACGCGGATGCGGCTTTTGGTTTGCTGATCGAAAATGATGTGGTACAGGTCATCGCCATCGTGCCAGATGCGGAACTCTGCACGCATCCGGTAATGGCTGACCGGCGAGCGAAACACTTCCGGAACCAGGTCAGAAAACGGCGCCATCATACTTTGTAAACGTACCACTTTTTCGGCTAACTGCGCTTCATACTGTTCTGTTGGAAGGTGTTCGGGGGTCATGATGTATCCTGAAAATGAAATGTACGCGGCGATTGTAGGGATTGCTCATCAGATGTCCAGATCTTGATGTATTCCTATTTGTGAGCAACGTCTGGACAGCAACTTGTTACAACCTGTAGCATCCTCTCGCCGGTCCTGTGAGTTAATAGGGAATCCAGTGCGAATCTGGAGCTGACGCGCAGCGGTAAGGAAAGGTGCGATGATTGCGTAATGCGGACACTGCCATCCGGTGGGAAGTCATCATCTCTTTGTATCTTCAGATACCCCTCCAAGCCCGAAGACCTGCCGGCTAACGTCGCATCTGGTTCTCATCATCGCGTAATATTGATGAAACCTGCGGCATCCTTCTTCTATTGTGGATGCTTTACAATGATTAAAAAAGCTTCGCTGCTGACGGCGTGTTCCGTCACAGCCTTTTCCGCTTGGGCACAGGATACCAGCCCGGATACTCTCGTCGTTACTGCTAACCGTTTTGAACAGCCGCGCAGCACTGTGCTTGCTCCCACTACCGTTGTGACGCGTCAGGATATCGACCGCTGGCAATCGACCTCAGTCAATGATGTGCTGCGCCGTCTCCCGGGCGTGGATATCACCCAAAACGGCGGTTCAGGTCAGCTCTCATCTATTTTTATTCGCGGCACTAACGCCAGTCATGTGTTGGTGTTAATTGATGGTGTACGCCTGAATCTGGCAGGGGTGAGTGGTTCTGCTGACCTTAGCCAGTTCCCTATTGCGCTTGTCCAGCGTGTTGAATATATCCGTGGGCCGCGATCCGCCGTTTATGGTTCCGATGCAATAGGCGGAGTGGTGAATATCATCACGACACGCGATGAACCCGGGACGGAAATTTCAGCGGGATGGGGAAGCAATAGTTATCAGAACTACGATGTCTCTACGCAACAGCAGTTGGGGGATAAGACACGGGTAACTCTGTTGGGCGATTATGCCCATACCCATGGTTATGATGTTGTTGCCTATGGCAATACCGGAACGCAAGCGCAGCCAGATAACGATGGTTTCTTAAGTAAAACGCTTTATGGAACGCTGGAGCATAACTTTACCGATGCGTGGAGCGGCTTTGTGCGCGGCTATGGCTATGATAATCGTACTAATTATGACGCGTATTATTCTCCCGGCTCGCCGCTGCTCGATACTCGCAAACTCTATAGCCAAAGCTGGGATGCCGGGCTGCGCTATAACGGCGAGCTGATTAAATCACAACTGATTACCAGTTACAGCCACAGCAAAGATTACAACTACGATCCGCATTATGGTCGTTATGATTCGTCCGCAACGCTTGATGAAATGAAGCAATATACCGTCCAGTGGGCAAATAACGTTACCGTTGGCCACGGTAATATTGGCGCGGGCGTTGACTGGCAGAAACAGACTACGACGCCGGGTACTGGTTATGTTGAGGATGGGTATGATCAACGTAACACCGGTCTCTATCTGACCGGATTGCAACAAGTCGGCGATTTTACCTTTGAAGGTGCTGCACGCAGCGACGATAACTCACAGTTTGGTCGTCATGGAACCTGGCAAACGAGTGCCGGTTGGGAATTCATCGAAGGCTATCGTTTTATCGCTTCTTATGGCACGTCGTACAAGGCACCTAATCTTGGGCAACTCTACGGCTTCTACGGTAATCCGGATCTGAATCCTGAGAAAAGCAAACAGTGGGAAGGGGCGTTTGAAGGCTTAACTGCTGGAGTGAACTGGCGTATTTCTGGATATCGTAACGATGTTAGTGACTTGATCGATTACGATGATCACACCCTGAAATACTACAACGAAGGGAAAGCGCGGATTAAGGGCGTCGAGGCGACCGCCAATTTTGATACCGGACCGCTGACGCATACGGTGAGTTATGATTATGTCGATGCGCGTAACGCGATTACCGACACGCCGTTGCTACGTCGCGCTAAACAGCAGGTGAAATATCAGCTCGACTGGCAACTGTATGACTTCGACTGGGGTATTACTTATCAGTATTTAGGCACTCGCTATGATAAGGATTACTCATCTTATCCTTATCAAACCGTTAAAATGGGCGGTGTGAGCTTGTGGGATCTTGCGGTTGCGTATCCGGTCACCTCTCATCTGACTGTTCGTGGTAAAATAGCCAACTTGTTCGACAAAGATTACGAGACAGTCTATGGCTACCAAACTGCAGGACGGGAATACACCTTGTCTGGCAGCTACACCTTCTGAACCACGTCCCACCGTGCTGGTGTTTGACTCCGGCGTCGGTGGGCTGTCGGTCTATGACGAGATCCGGCGTCTCTTACCGGATCTCCATTACATTTATGCTTTCGATAATGTCGCTTTCCCGTATGGCGAAAAAAGCGAAGAGTTTATTGTTGAGCGCGTAGTGGAAATTGTCACTGCCGTGCAAGAGCGTTATCCCCTTGCGCTGGCTGTGGTGGCCTGCAACACCGCCAGCACCGTTTCACTTCCTGCTTTGCGCGAAAAGTTCGCTTTCCCGGTTGTCGGCGTCGTGCCGGCGATTAAACCCGCAGCGCGTTTGACCGCTAATGGCATTGTTGGATTGCTGGCAACACGCGGTACGGTGAAACGTTCTTATACCCATGAGCTGATTGCGCGTTTCGCTAATGAATGCCAGATAGAGATGCTGGGCTCGGCAGAAATGGTTGAGCTGGCTGAAGCGAAGCTGCATGGCGAAGAAATTTCTCTGGATGCGCTAAAGCGTATCTTGCGCCCATGGTTAAGAATGAAAGAGCCACCAGATACCGTGGTTCTGGGTTGTACTCATTTCCCTCTATTACAAGATGAACTGTTACAGGTGCTGCCAGAGGGAACCCGGCTGGTAGATTCTGGCGCAGCAATTGCGCGCCGAACGGCCTGGTTGTTAGAACATGAAGCTCCGGATGCAAAATCTGCCGATGCGAATGTTGCCTTTTGTATGGCAATGACGCCAGAAGCAGAACAATTATTGCCCGTTTTACAGCGTTATGGCTTCAAAACGCTCGAAAAATTGGCAGTTTTAGACTGATTTGGTTGAAACTTGTGCGGTTGGAAATTTATTTTAAATTTCCTCTTGTCAGGCCGGAATAACTCCCTATAATGCGCCACCACTGACACGGAACAACGG
>NZ_JABWNC020000044.1:0-7147 GCF_013368855.2 Escherichia sp. 93.0816
AGCTATCAACATAAGTCCCTGTTTTATCTGCTTCGTTAGCGTACCAGGTGCCATATACGCCAACACTGTAGCCGTCGATTTGCCCGCGTGAGTTGTACCCGGTCAGGTTGGAATGTGTGTGACTCTTGCTGTTGGCATAGCCAGCCATCAGGCCGAGATGCCAGCGATCGAGAGCATTACTGCTCCATTGCGCAATATCGCCGCCAAGTTGCAGAACATAACGGTTGCTCTGGGTGTTCAGTTCATCCGAGCGATCTTTAAAGCGGTTATGTCCGCCAATGTTACGTAACCACAGACTGGTCACTTTCTGCTCGCCGGTCAGGAGGTCGGTGTATTGTGTTTCCCCCAGACGGTCATGCAGTCGGGTATTAAACAGGGTATTTGCCGCCTGAATATTGGCCACATAGCTGCCAATCTCCGGGCGATACTGATGCTTTCTTTCCGGCTGCGGAACAGATGGCGTAACAGGCGGCTCCGGTGTCACTGGCGGTTCTGGTGTTACAGGGGGTTCTGGTGTTACAGGAGGCTCAGGATCTGGCTCCGGGACTACAGGCAGTTCCGGTGGGGTATACGGTCCTGCGGGAATTTCACTGGTTAAAAACCAGTTCTGGTTGTCGCTTTTTGTCACGTTGTAATCATAGGGACCGGCAACAATACGTCCCTCTTTACTGAAAACGCCCTCTGACAGGCCGTCAACCTCTACAATTTTTATCCCTTCCAGGGTATCCGCGCCCAGGCCGCCCGCATTGTTGACCATGACGCGGGTGCTACCGGAAGTGTCGCCTTTTACGACGAGTTTATCCGTTGCGGAATTATCATCGCCTAATACAGTATGCATGACTAACAAACCATCACTGGCAGTATAGTTGCCGTTAATGGTTAGTGTGGTCGGCGTGAACTCGTGGCCTTGTTCATACGAAGACAGCGTTGCTGTTCCAGCCAGCGCCAGCGTTTTTAACGCTTGCGAATAACCGTTTAAATCGAGGTGTCCACCACCGTCGACAATAAAATCGGAGTTGGGGCTGAAGGTATTCTCTTTACCTGCGCGTAGGCTGCCTTTGGTTATATAGGTATTACCGGCATAGTTATTCATACCGGATAATGTTGTCGTCCCGGAGCCGACCTGGTTAACCTGGCCGTTTCCCTGTATAGGTGAGGCCAGGAGAAAATCGGTACTGGAGTGATTAAAGTTTACTACCGATGTGGAGGAAGCATCTGCGGCTCCCAAATGAATAAATGGCGTATTAATCGAACCTGCAGGCTGTTCAGCCTCACCTTGCGCACCACCAATATTTAAAACGCCTGTGGCGCTAGGTGCGACAGTAATCCAGATAAACGAATTGGCATTGATAGTTGCACCGTTATTAACGGTAAGGATGCCGGTAGTATTAAAAGCAACATCTGGGCTGAATCCACCAAGATAAACATATTCAGCATTCAATGTTGAATTTTTACCGTCAACCAGAACCTCGCCATAACTATTACGATTTTTTGATATATCATTGGCTGGATAAGCATACCCAATAGCTACCTGAGCTGAGGTAGTGAGTGTGCCGCCATTAGTAATACGTAAATTGCCGGTTCCCTGATCGCCAACAAGAGCAATGTTAGAGGAAACTGATGAGTTTTCCCCATCAATAACCATCAACCCTTTGGCATCACCATAATACTCACCAATCCTGAGTTCCTGCAGGCCACTTATCTTACTGCCTTCTAACACGTATACCGTGCCGGAACCTTCATTTGTACCCAAATACATTTTGGATGTAGGGGTATCAAACTGCCAGTTGGTATGGTCGGATAAAGTGAGGGAACCTTCAGAGTTATTGCCTACGGTAGCATTAGCAGTAATAAGTGAAATATTTTCAATGAGTAATGAGCCGTTAGAGTTTTGGCCTACATTCAAAGAAGTAAAATGATTCCATCCGGGAGCATAACCCTCAGAGGCAATAACTTTTGCTTCTTCGCCATTATTAATGACAACAGTGCTATTTTCGTCTGTGGGTGGGGTTACGGCCAGAGATACGGGTGTGGATAATATTGTTGAAATGGCTATAGCCAGGGTTGATAAAGCATGTTTTGCTAGTTTCATATCACTCACTTTCATCCTTAAATTTAAATGGCGAGATGTTTTTATTGCACTGTTTTTCTTCCCGAAGCCTTGTAAGGCGTAAATATACAAGTTGCTAAATAAGAATATCTGTAATATTAGACGCCATAAATTTATTAAAGTGTTAGTTGTTCATTGCATTGATAGGTTTTAGTGGTTTGTAAGTGGTGTGAATGAATTTTTCAATATTATTATTAAAAAATAATAGTAAATCGTCTTAAGGTTAATAATGGGTAAAGCAAATAATGCTTATAAAAATCAACTCAATAGATAGTTTTGTTTTTTTTGTTCAGAAAAATAATGTGGGTGGCGTAAGTTTTATATTGAATATCTGGCATGGTGAAAATTTGAGATTTTTATAAAAAATAATTCAAATAACACCAGCAATAATTGCAGGAAGAGTTATTAACTGGCAGGACAAGTGGGGTTCGCATTAAGAACAATACAAATATATTCTCTTTTCCTGTGGATTTTTCCTAACCGCTGAACTACTTATTAATCAACCCTGATGATGACTGTTAGCTTCAGGGCATTAGCCAATCACACATTATGGAGTTCACCTATGAAAACTGGAACTAAGCTCTTAGTTGGTGCGTTAGCTTTTGTTGTCACAAACGTCTATGCCGCTGAATTGATGACTAAAGCGGAATTTGAAAAGGTTGAATCGCAATATGAAAAAATAGGTGATATTTCAACAAGTAATGAAATGTCGACTGCAGATGCAAAAGAAGATTTAATCAAAAAAGCGGATGAAAAAGGTGCTGATGTGTTGGTACTGACCTCCGGTCAGACTGACAATAAGATCCACGGCACGGCAAATATTTATAAGAAGAAGTAATTCTGAAGCCATGTAAATATGCCCGATGTGCACGTCTATCGGTGAATGCAATATATTGAAATTCATGATTTTGTAGGCCGGATAGGGGGTCACACCGCATCCGGCAATTTAATTTTTCAGCCGCCGCCAGAACGTCGTTCGGCTGATGCCTAAATAATTCGCCGCTGCTGTTTTATCACCATTAAATTTCTCCAGTGCCTGTTGGGGTGTCAGCAAGGGAGAGGCGGTAATTTTCGCCGACTCGTGGGCTAATTCCGGCAGTAGCCGTTGCAAAAACTGTGGCGTTAAATCCGGCGTAGGTTCCACACTTAAAAATAGCGCCAGTCGCTCCATCATATTGCGAAGTTCACGAATATTTCCCGGCCACACATAGTGCAATAAAACCACCTGGCAGGTATTTAGCCCCTCGCGTAACGCAGCAGAAAACGGGGCGGAGAGCGCCGCCAGAGACACTTTTAAAAAGCTTTCCGCCAGCGGCAGAATATCCGCACCCCGCTCGCGCAGTGGCGGCAATTGCAGACGCAGAATACTCAGTCGATAAAACAGATCGCGGCGAAAACGTCCTTGCTGCATATCCTCTTCCAGATTGCAGTGGGTGGCGCTGATGACCCGCACATCCACCGGAATCGGTTGATGTCCGCCGACGCGAGTGACCTCTTTTTCTTCCAGCACCCGCAGCAGGCGAGTCTGCAAAGGAAGCGGCATTTCGCCAATCTCATCAAGAAACAGCGTGCCGCCGTGGGCAATTTCGAACAGCCCGGCGCGGCCTCCGCGTCGCGAGCCGGTAAACGCCCCTTCCTCATAGCCAAACAGCTCCGCTTCCAGCAATGTTTCAGCAATCGCTCCGCAGTTCACGGCAACAAACGGATGTGATTTTTTACCGTGGCGAGCGTCATGACAGGCAAAGTATTCCCGATGTATCGCCTGAGCCGCCAGCTCTTTACCGGTTCCCGTTTCTCCCTGAATCAGCACCGCCGCACTGGAGCGGGCATAGAGCAAAATGGTTTGCCGCACTTGTTCCATCTGTGGCGATTGACCGAGCATATCGCTCAGAACGTAACGAGTACGCAGGGCGTTGCGGGTAGTGTCCTGGGCGTTATGCCTTAGAGACATGCGCGTCATATCCAGCGCATCGCTGAACGCCTGGCGCACGGTGGCAGCAGAATAGATAAAAATTCCGGTCATTCCGGCTTCTTCTGCCAGATCGGTAATCAGCCCGGCGCCGACCACGGCTTCGGTGCCGTTAGCTTTTAGCTCGTTAATCTGCCCGCGTGCGTCTTCTTCGGTGATGTAGCTACGTTGGTCGAGGCGCAGATTAAAGGTCTTCTGAAACGCGACCAGCGCCGGAATGGTTTCCTGATAAGTAACGACGCCAATCGATGAGGTGAGTTTTCCGGCTTTTGCCAGTGCCTGTAACACATCAAAGCCGCTCGGTTTAATCAAAATAACTGGCACTGACAGGCGGCTTTTCAGGTACGCGCCGTTAGAGCCAGCGGCGATGATGGCGTCGCAGCGTTCACTTGCCAGTTTTTTGCGGATGTAGGCCACCGCTTTTTCAAAGCCAAGCTGGATGGGGGTGATATTCGCCAGGTGATCAAACTCGAGGCTGATATCGCGAAACAGTTCGAACAAGCGCGTCACTGATACCGTCCAAAAAATGGGTTTATCGTCGTTCAGCCGTGGTGGATGTGCCATAGCACCCCAAAGAATTAAGAAACCGAATATTGGGTTTAGTCTTGTTTCATAATTGTTGCAATGAAACACGGTGAAACATTTCCTGAAACGTTAACTGAAACGCATATTTGTAGATTAAGTAAGAGTGTTTTTGTTAACAAATTGAAATGTATTGATTATTTTGAGTTTATCAATTGTGGCATAGCCCTTGCTTTGTGTTTATCAACGAAAATAACAAGTTGATAACAAAGGATGTGCTATGTCTCTACACTCTCCAGGTAAAGCGTTTCGCGCCGCACTCACCAAAGAAACTCCGTTGCAGATTGTCGGCACCATTAATGCCAACCATGCGCTGTTGGCACAGCGTGCCGGATATCAGGCGATTTATCTCTCCGGTGGTGGCGTGGCGGCAGGTTCGCTGGGGCTGCCCGATCTCGGTATTTCTACCCTTGATGATGTGCTGACCGACATTCGCCGTATTACCGACGTTTGTTCGCTGCCGTTGCTGGTTGATGCCGATATCGGCTTTGGTTCTTCGGCCTTTAACGTCGCCCGCACAGTGAAATCGATGATTAAAGCAGGGGCGGCGGGACTGCATATTGAAGATCAGGTTGGCGCGAAACGCTGCGGTCATCGTCCGAACAAAGCGATCGTCTCAAAAGAAGAGATGGTGGATCGGATCCGCGCGGCGGTGGATGCGAAAACGGATCCTGATTTTGTGATCATGGCGCGCACCGACGCGCTGGCAGTGGAAGGTCTGGATGCAGCGATTGAGCGTGCGCAGGCCTACGTTGAAGCCGGTGCCGAGATGCTGTTCCCGGAGGCGATTACCGAACTCGCCATGTACCGCCAGTTTGCCGATGCGGTGCAGGTGCCAATCCTCGCCAACATTACCGAATTTGGCGCCACGCCCCTGTTCACCACCGATGAATTACGCAGCGCCCATGTCGCAATGGCGCTTTACCCGCTTTCAGCATTCCGCGCCATGAACCGCGCCGCCGAACATGTCTACAACGTCCTGCGCCAGGAAGGCACGCAGAAAAGCGTGATCGACACCATGCAGACCCGCAACGAGCTGTACGAAAGCATCAACTACTACCAGTACGAAGCGAAGCTCGACGACCTGTTTGCCCGTAGCCAGGCGAAATAAAACACAACGAAAAATATCTCGACCCTACAAATGATAACAATGACGAGGACAACATGAGCGACACAACGATCCTGCAAAACAGTACCCATGTCATTAAACCGAAAAAATCTGTGGCACTTTCTGGCGTTCCGGCGGGTAACACCGCGCTTTGTACCGTAGGCAAAAGCGGCAACGACCTGCACTATCGTGGCTACGATATTCTCGATCTCGCAGAACATTGCGAATTTGAAGAAGTGGCGCATCTGCTGATCCACGGCAAACTGCCGACCCGTGACGAACTCGCCGCTTACAAAACGAAACTGAAAGCCCTGCGCGGTTTACCGGCTAACGTGCGTACCGTGCTGGAGGCTTTACCTGCGGCGTCGCACCCGATGGATGTTATGCGCACCGGCGTTTCCGCGCTCGGCTGCACGCTGCCGGAAAAAGAGGGGCACACCGTCTCCGGCGCGCGGGATATTGCCGACAAACTGTTGGCGTCACTTAGCTCGATTCTTCTCTACTGGTATCACTACAGCCACAACGGCGAACGCATCCAGCCTGAAACCGATGACGACTCTATCGGCGGTCACTTCCTGCATCTGCTGCATGGCGAAAAGCCGTCGCAAAGCTGGGAAAAGGCAATGCATATTTCGCTGGTGCTGTATGCCGAGCACGAGTTTAACGCCTCCACCTTCACCAGCCGGGTGATTGCAGGCACCGGCTCTGACATGTACTCAGCCATTATCGGCGCAATCGGCGCACTGCGCGGGCCGAAACACGGCGGGGCGAATGAAGTGTCGCTGGAGATCCAGCAACGCTACGAAACGCCGGACGAAGCCGAAGCGGATATCCGCAAGCGCGTGGAAAACAAAGAAGTAGTGATTGGTTTTGGCCATCCGGTTTATACCATCGCCGACCCGCGCCATCAGGTGATCAAGCGTGTGGCGAAGCAGCTCTCGCAGGAAGGCGGCTCGCTGAAGATGTACAACATTGCCGATCGCCTGGAAACGGTGATGTGGGAGAGCAAAAAGATGTTCCCCAATCTCGACTGGTTCTCGGCTGTTTCCTACAACATGATGGGCGTTCCCACCGAGATGTTCACGCCACTGTTTGTTATCGCCCGCGTCACCGGCTGGGCGGCGCACATTATCGAACAACGTCAGGACAACAAAATTATCCGTCCTTCCGCTAATTACATAGGGCCGGAAGACCGCCCGTTTGTCGCGCTGGATAAGCGGCAGTAAGAAGAACGGCGCAGGAGGTAACCGCGTGCACAATTTGCCCGTTAGGGGGAGGGGGAAGGTCAGCTCAGGTGCGAGCACAGACCCTCACCCCGGCCCTCTCCCTGGAAGGGAGAGGGGGAAAAACGCGCCCCATTTGACCGGGAGCACGAACA
>NZ_JABWNC020000045.1:0-5926 GCF_013368855.2 Escherichia sp. 93.0816
TTTACCGTTACTCTGTTACCGTTCTTATCCAGATAAATAGCGCCGGGGATAATTTGGGGGTGTGCATAACCGCTGGCAGTCAAGCCAGATAAATACGTTCTCATGATTATTTATCCCCGATTTGAATCAGTATTCGCTTTCTTTATAGCATTTAATGCATCTGTGGCATTTTCAATGGTGCACCGTAACGAAATATCAAAATGTCCAAGCATTGCCAGTAACAAACCGATATTACCCATATCAATGCGCATGGCCTTTTCGTCATATTCCTCATTTTCTGACGCATGCCACATCAGGCTACCAATTGACGCAACAGCCATTGATATATTGTCAGTAGCCCCATCCGCAGCGGAATAAACCTTTTTAGCAATATCATGCTCACAGTTAAAATGCGGATTAATCAGGTACTGGTAATTTGACATATCAGGCATGGCACACCCCCTGACGAATACGGGCGGCGAATACCATCACGCAGCCAGCCGGGGATTGCTGGCGTGCTTCCTGTTCGCTGGTGGCCACGATGTGAATCACGCGCGGTTGTGCGGTGCTCAGGGCGATAAAACGCCAGATGTATTTATTCAGGTTGTACGAGTCCCGCCCTTGCGGGTGTATGGTATAATTTCTCATAGCTGCCTCGATAATCTTGCTATCGTTGGTGGTTAGAAGCCCCGTTACTGCTCCTACAGTGCGGGGTTTCGTCGTTTCTGCACCTTGCATTAACAAGGTGTAAGTAACTTTATTTATAGGTGGCTTACATGTCAATGCTTTTATGTAAGACTTTTTATGTGTATATTGTCTTACACTTTCATTGAGAGGATTACAGATGGCTACAGGTTCAAAAAACGCAAAATCACAATCACTGACAGCTCGGATCCCGCATGATGTTATTGAAGGCATGGAATCCGTAAAACTGGACGGTGAAAGCAACGCCGGATTCATAGTAACCGCCATGCGCGGTGAAATCGCCCGCCGCCAGGCAGAAGGAAGCGGAGAAAACCTCCTGGTTTCTTCGCTCGATGCCCTAGCGCAGGTGGAAAAAATCGGAGTCAAAGCCGCCGAGGAGATCGGGCAACTCGTCACCGTCGCGCGTGAAGAACTCCAGCGACGCAAGGTCAAAGAGCAGGAATAGCCACTATCAGCGCCATAGTTTGAGGAACGCAGGCGCATTGCTTTACAGGACAGCACCATGAGCGACACAGAATCAACCAAAACACCATCACCAACTCGTAAGAGACGACGCAAAAATATAGCGCATGAACATGAATCAGAAAGATTCGCACCTTGTTCGTTTGCTCTTGAGAAATTCCTTAAAGAGCACAGGAAAAAGCTCTCGTTGCAAACCTTGGAACGAACCAAATCTGACTGATCACATTGCCCACCAGCCGCAAATGTGGCATTGTTGGTGATGCGTTCAAGTTTAGTGTGTATCCATTGGCGACCGCCCCCGGTCGCCTTTGTTTTGTCACTGAATGCGGTTGCCAAAGTAAAACTCAGGCTGATATTCACGTATCAGCCTTTTTTCTTCTTCCTCCAGCTCACGCTTTTTGCGCTTACATGCCTGTAGCTCCCTCCCCTTCTCGCTGGCACTTATTTGATATTGCTCTTTACGGCGGGAAAAATCCTGTAATGCGCCCCACGGGATACCATAAGCCCCCGTTTTTCTGATACCTGGTATCACATTCCTGAATACCCAGTTACTGAAACGATGGGCGAACGTGCCAGGAGTAACAGCTTTGCGACTTCTGGCGATCAGCTTGTAAAAACCAGATTCAGAAACGACGCTATGATTTGGATTTCCGCGAATACCGTAGCTTAAAGCGACGGTATTCTTCTCATCCACATCCAGAGCTTTTAGAGCATCGCGTGAGTTGCTTATTTCCAGAGCTTCACAAACATCCTTTGCAACAAACCACGGATCGCCGTTCAGATACACCACACGAACATCCACGCCATCAAAGCGCAGAACGACAAGATCACGAATATCGCAGAATTTTTTTACTGAACGAGCGTACCCCTTGCCCGTCACGGCAATATTTTTATTCATCGTTTTTTTACCTCACATACAAAAAACCCCGCATTGCGTGCGGGGTATGAAAGATATTATTAATGGGGATTGGCCTGTTCTCGTTGTTTATCTAACCATGCCTCTACATCTCTACGGTGCCAGGTATGCCGCCGCCCAATTCTGAACGGTTGAGGAAAACCATTATTTTCATCTTTCCAGAAATTGATGAATGCGCTCATTGCCCCATAGCGCAAAATTTTCATTACGTCTTTAGTAAATAAAATATCTTCATTGGTATTCATTTGCTGAACTCCTCAACCATTTACTATTCTCAAACCTTTCTTACCACCGGATCTATTAATTACCCCTTTTCTCGCCTCATCAAAAAAATCTCCTACCCATTGCATCATAATTTTGCGTTGTTCTAAATAAGTAGTTCTATTATAAATATCTCTTATTTTATCACCACTTTTATGTGCTAATGCAGCCTCAATAACATCAGGGTTAAAACCCTCCTCATTTAAAAGCGTACTCCACATCGAACGAAAACCGTGTAACGTTACAATCCCTTTGAACTTGCTGGCAGCAATTGGGGTATTGATAGTATTCTTTCCCATAGGAGCATCTTTTGTTCTGGAGGAAAAAAATATATAACGCCCTCTTTTTATTTCCTGCATTGTTCTTAGGATTCTAATAGCCTGTGATGAGAGAGGCACAACATGTTCACGATGGCATTTCATTTTATGCGCGGGGATAATCCACAAGCCAGAATCAAAATCAATCTCGGACCACTCTGCTTTAATCGCCTCCCCTGGCCTGACCATTGTCAATATCTGGAATAAAAGTGCATTGTGAGCTATTTGATACTTATGAGGCACACTATCCCACCAACTCAGAAATTCAGGCAATCTTTCAACAGGTAGTGCAGCTAATGATTTATTTTTCTTTCCTGTGAATGCAGTTTTTATCTTAAGTAATGGATTTATTTTCAATGCTCCACAATTTACAGCGTAATTCATAATTTCATTTAATCTTGATATTAATTTTTTTTGCAACGCATTCTTATCGGATACGGCATCCAGAGCATTAATAGCTACTGGCGCTGTAATTTTCTCTATGCTGTACTTACCAAAGAAAGGAACAAGATATTTGTATACTTCATATTCGATATTATACAGCGTAGGTTTCCGCAATTCCGATCCCTTTTTAAAAGCGATCCATGCATTAGCAACAGCTTCAAATGTTTGTAGATTTTTTAGTGACATCTCAATTTTACGATTTTTCTTCTCTGTCACTGGATCAACTCCACGTGCAATCATTCGCCGAAGTTCATCACGTACTTCCCGTGCTTCCGCGAGTGAGAATTCAGGAAAACGCCCTATCGTGTATGTCTGCCGTTTCTTCGTTATCGGATGGCTATAACGGAAACGCCACACTTTTCCACCAGCTTTACTCACATTCAGCAATAAACCGAACCCATCATAAACGGCATAGTCCTTTTCACGTGGTTTCATTCCCTTAACTTCAGTCACGGTTAATGGCTTTACCGGCATCTATCGCCCTCATTTTTTAGTCCGTCATGTAGTCCATTCAAGTCGATAACAAGCGATAAACTAACTCATTATCAAGTAAAGAGAGGAAACTCAAAAAATCACAACTCATTGAAAAGACTACAAAACGACACCAGAACATAAAAACAGGTAAGAAATGTACCCTACATCCAGAATGACGCAATACGTGAGCGTCGGGGATCACCATAACGACTGCCATCCGCATTGATGGATTCACCATCCCGCAACCAGACCCCACGTCCGTTCAGCTCACGTTTTTGTTCAGGCATAATCCGTCCTGAACAGGAAGGACACTGAATATAAGCCGCCTCACTTGCCAGCACGGGATCGGCAATATCACGGAAACCAGCAACCACATCGCCGCAGGGCTGAAAATACTCACCACAGTGTGGACAGGGCCAGTACCAGCGACGGCGATCGCCACGGTTATAGAGCGATAGTATCCCCGTGGTTGGTGGAGCCTCATGCGGTGAAGTCCGTCGCCATTTCACATCCTTCACATCCCTGCCGGGGGAACTCTCCACCAGCGTCATACCACTGGACATAAATGTTGTGGTACGTTTTGAGGCAAGAGAGAAAGCATCCCCCTCGCCATCAATATCTTCCGGAAAACGGTCATAATCCGTCAGCGCGACGCATTT
The DNA here is from genome assembly GCF_013368855.2 of Escherichia sp. 93.0816. NCBI lineage: Bacteria > Pseudomonadati > Pseudomonadota > Gammaproteobacteria > Enterobacterales > Enterobacteriaceae > Escherichia > Escherichia sp. 93.0816. Next base: position 4,218 of record NZ_JABWNC020000045.1, read on the forward strand.
ATAATCTGATGAGGACATGATATTGACTGACGGCCAGCCGATTTTCAGGTAGTTACCAGCAAGGAATGTTCTGTCATAAACGTTGTTGTCATTTTTGTTCGGACTCAGGCGACTGACCACTTCCGGGCTGACGCGAAACGTTCTGGCGAGTCGTTTTTTGGAGTGTTCGCGGGCTTTTTCCTCCGTCATCTGAATAATCAGCATATCAGCAGGATCGCAAATCACGTTGTAAATCACCCAGCCGTCAATCAGGCCGATAGTCTTGCCGGTTCGTGCCGGGCCAACAAATATCACTGCGTCGTATTCACGCGAGGCCAGGCAGTTCATCGGCTCAATAACATACGGTGCCACCAGCGGATCCCACGGGACTGAGTTCCCTGCCCCCATGGGCACCCGCATATACTGAGCAACGGCATCAGCAACCCGCATTCGTCTCGGTGCGCGAAGGATATAACCTGAATCGGTTCGTGCTGCCTTTGCGGTTTCCTGATTCAGCATTACTCCTCCTGCTGTAATTCCTCCTCATCATCCGCACCTGCTTCAGTCACCCGCAGGGCTATCTGATCGCGCAGATCATCAATAATGGACTGAACACGGCTCACAGCGGCAGGCTGCAGACCGCAGTCACGTTCAAGAATATCCGGTAATGTCTCCAGCACCTGCACGACCGCTTTTGCCCAGATGGCAAACTCCCGTCTGACATCACTGGCCGGAATGAGTTGTGCCGTTTCCTGTTCGAACTTAAGACGCTCACGTTCAGACTGATACCAGGCTTTGCGCTCATGCGCGTCCATTTCGCCTTCTGCAACCGGCGGTGGTAATGCCAGAAATGCCGACACAATATCAACCACCCGATAAAGCTTGAGGTTGCTTTCATGCCCCCCTGCAACGGGTAGATTTTGCAGCCTTGCCGCAGCAGTCTGGCGATGTACACCTGACAGTGCCGCCAGTTGACTGATATTCAGCGTCAGATTTTTTAACTCTCGATCCATACCCGCTCCAGAATGTTTTAAACATGCATCTTGCGAACAACTTTAGGCAAACGGTGTTAGTGATGAACAAAAAACAATCAAAATCGACACCATAAAAATAAAACCACTGTAATATCAATCCATTACAGTAGTGGTGATGACGGATAAAATTTCAAAAACTAGCCTTTTTCCGCGACGCTCCCGCCCCGTGGCAGGCCACCCCACCGGGAGGACCCGTCAGCCTGACAGCCATGACGAACGTCTTATACAGCCCTTGCATGAATGGCATCGGGATAATCCAGAAAGGAATAGCATCGACCCACAAGAATCTGTGTGAGTGTCCTGTTTCTTCCACCCCCGCACAGGACTGGCGAGCATGAGGGACAACCCCGCGAACCATAACCGCGCTGATGACAGGACTGGCCCGGCTTGTATTGCTTCCAGCCTTCGCTTTTGTGGCTTTTGCAATAGCCTGACGGATCTGTGGTGGTATTGCGGTAGCCGCGAACACGGCAGGTTTTTGGGGTTCGTGGGGGCATATGTACTCCAATGAAGAAGCCACCAACATAGCCTCCTCCATTCATCGTGAAACTATTTTCATCTTCCCAGTAATGAATTCTTTGAAGAGTCGAGATCAATACAACTCACTGATGGGAGAGGCTTGTCTCACGCGTAAGGCAAGTTTCCTGTTTGATTTACTGGACAGTATAGGGGGGCAGAATGCCTTCCTCACTCGAA
>NZ_JABWNC020000046.1:0-5092 GCF_013368855.2 Escherichia sp. 93.0816
TCCGCTATCGCTACGTGACTGGGTCATGGCTGCGCCCCGACACCCGCTAAAACCCGCTGACGCGCCCTGACGGGCTTGTCTGCTCCCGGCATCCGCTCACAGGCAAGCTGTGACCGTCTCCGGGAGCTGCATGTGTCAGAGGTTTTCACCGTCATCCCCGAAGCGTGCGAGGCAACTGCGGTAAAGCTCATCGGCGTGGTCGTGGAGCGATTCACAGATATCAGCCTGTTCATCCGCGTCCAGTTCGTTGAGCTTCTCCAGCAGCATTAATGTCTGGCTTCTGATAAAGCGGGCCATGTTAAGGGCGGTTTTTTCCTGTTTAGTCACTGATGCCTCCGTGTAAGGGGGATTTCTGTTCATGGGGGGTAATGATACCGATGAAACGCGAGAGGATGCTCACGATACGGGTTACTGATGATGAACATGCCCGGTTACTGGAACGCTGTGAGGGTAAACAGCTGGCGGTATGGATGCGGCGGGTCTGCCTGGGTGAGCCGGTTGCCCGTTCCGGGAGGCTGCCGACACTGGCACCGCCGTTACTGCGTCAGCTGGCCGCCATCGGAAATAACCTGAATCAGACAGCCCGTAAGGTGAACAGCGGGCAGTGGTCTTCCGGTGACCGGGTTCAGGTGGTGGCCGCACTGATGGCCATCGGGGAGGAGCTGCGCCGGCTGCGTCTGGCCGTCAGGGAACAGGGGGCGCGGGATGATAGTTAAGTTTCATGCCAGGGGAAAAGGTGGTGGCAGTGGTCCGGTTGATTACCTGCTGGGAAGGGAGCGTAACCGGGAAGGGGCAACGGTGCTTCAGGGTAATCCGGAAGAAGTCCGGGAACTCATCTATGCCACGCCATTTGCGAAGAAATACACGTCCGGTGTTCTGTCGTTCGCGGAGAAGGAACTGCCAGCGGGAGGACGTGAAAAAGTGATGGCGAGCTTTGAGCGTGTACTGATGCCCGGTCTCGAAAAAAATCAGTACAGCATCCTGTGGGTGGAGCACCAGGACAAGGGACGGCTTGAGCTGAATTTTGTCATTCCGAACATGGAGCTACAGACCGGAAAACGCCTCCAGCCGTACTACGACCGCGCAGACAGGCCTAGAATTGATGCCTGGCAGACGCTGGTGAATCACCATTACGGGCTGCATGACCCGAACGCCCCGGAGAACCGCAGGACGCTGACACTCCCTGATAACCTGCCTGAAACGAAACAGGCGCTTGCTGAGAGCGTTACACGGGGGCTTGATGTGCTTTACCGTGCCGGAGAGATAAAAGACCGTCAGGATGTGATTCTGGCACTCACAGATGTGGGAGTTGAGGTTGTCAGGGTGACGCGAAGCAGCATCAGCATTGCAGACCCGAACGGCGGGAAGAATATCAGGCTGAAAGGAGCGTTTTATGAGCAATCTTTTACAGACGGGCGCGGAGTTCGAGAAAAAGCTGAAAGAGAGAGCCGAATCTACAGAGAAAATGCTGAACGACGAGTTCAGGAAGCTCGGCGAGTCTGTCAGCGAGGCTGTGACCTCAAACGAGACGAAAATCAGAGACGCTATAGCCCTGTTCACAGCCTCGACAGAGAAATCGCTGGAAAAACACCGGGAAGGGGTGAAAGAGGCGATGATGCAGCACAGGAAGGACGTGTTAAAGCTGGCAGGGAATACGGGCATGATGTTACTGGGGATAGTCTTGCTCCTGTTTACCGCGAGTGGCGGGACGCTCTGGTATCTTGGCGGGAGGATACAGGCGAACCTGGAAGATATCAGGAAGCAGGAAGAGACATTGCAGAAACTGAACGCGAAGACATGGGGCGTGGAGTTCGTGCAGGACGGGAACAGGAAATTTCTGGTCCTTCCGTACGGGAAATCAGCAGAGGTGATTCCCTTTCAGGGGAAAGAGTGGGTACATCTGAAGGAGTGACACAGAATGACAGAGCTGGAAACACATTTGCTGAACGCCTTAGAGCAGCTGCAACAGGACTATATGCAGCGGCTGAGCGAATGGGAGAGCGCCTTCGTGGAATTGCAGAAGATGTTTTCGCGTACGCAACGGGACAACGCGATGCTGAACGAGCGGGTCATGCAGTTGAGTCAGCAGGTGCAGCACTTGAGCGAGCAGACAGAACGCTTGAGCCAGTTATACAGCGAGAACTGGAGATAAGAGAGGAACGGTTGATACAGGAGCGCGAATATGCGTTATCCCTGGAACGGGAGCGTCAGCCGGAAATACAGGAACGCACGCTGGATGGCCCTTCGCTGGGATGGTGAAACAATGAAAAATGGCAGCTTCAGTGTATTAAGAGGGGGTAATGTGGCCTGTACCATCTGGTTGCATAGGTATTCATACGGTTAAAATTTATCAGGCGCGATCGCGGCAGTTTTTCGGGTGGTTTGTTGCCATTTTTACCTGTCTGCTGCCGTGATCGCGATGAACGCATTTTAGCGGTGCGTACAAGGGGTGTTATGTTCAATTCTCCAGCGTATATTGGGCTGTTTACAGCAATAGGTGTAATGTTCTATGACTGAAGATAACGTTAAGAATATTAGCGACTACAGAAAGAATAATGATGCTGTTGATGCTAATAGTAGTGCTATTTCAGGTAAAAGCGCTCCAGCTAAGCTGAGTGAGAAACTTAGAAATACAGTTCCTTCTGGACTGAGGGCCCAAATGCGCCAACAAATGAGGAATAAACATGGATTCTAATAACAGTCAGAAAAACCTTCAAGATAAGCATGCTGATCTTCTGGATAAAACTTATACTCTCGGCTGGTTGGATGGGTATTCAGAAGGGTATGATGATGCCATTGAAGATTGTCAAAATGCCTTGAATAAACTGGAAAATGAAAACGAATTGCTCAATGAAATTATTGAAAACAAAGATAATGTAATCAGTGAAATGGCATCTAGTGTGGGCAGGGCGTTGCAAACGGTAAAGAAAAATAAATAAAAAAAGGCCCTTGAGAAAGGGCCTTTTTTTTACTCAATCATACCGGCAAGAGCGACAATGTTGGGCACTTGCTTATCAAGCTGTGTCTGATTTACCTTTATTGTTCTTCCCGCAACATTCTTATTTCCTGCGGTTAGTGTGGCAATTGGAATACCAAGTGCTCCTGATACGACAGATGCTGTATTGGCATCATTTACTTCATACTGGAACATGTTCCTAAAGGATTTTTTATTATTCGGCGTTGAGCTTCCATTTGGATGAATGCAGAATAAACTTGGTTTTGTTTGCCACACTTTCCAAATCTCATCGCCGATTTCTGTTACCACAGTTTTGAATGCGCTAGCTGATGAGTTGTTCATTTGAGTTAATCTGTTTCCAACATACATGTATATTTGTGGTAATGACATAGAATAACGATTGCTGTTTAAATAGAAATCTGACTGTGGTTCGTTCAGATGACGTCGCTCGCCATAAACTAAAGAAAGAACTGCTTTAACAGCTCTTTTTGATGAACCATCAGCAGAGAATGGAATTAATAAGCGTTCAGCTGCGGTTAATGCTAACTCGGTATAAATAGAGAAGCTGGGATTACAGTCGATGAAAACGCAGCTGTCGCCATTATCCCATGAGTTACAAATGTCACTAATTAGATCGTTAATCCAAAGATGAACAGTTCTCCATGCGTCATGAGGTCCAGGGAATGATGCTCCAACAACTCTTGATGCTTGAAGTTCTAATTGCTCATCGCCAGTAACAAGATATAGATTATCTGGGATTCTGCTATTGTATGTAGATACGTTGATTACGTAGTTAGAACCTGTATTTGTCGGAATATATGGACTTCTGATCCTATCCTCAATATATCCAGAAATAGTCTTTCTTTGTGTTGCAGAATGAATCTGATTTAGCGTATTTTCGCCATTAACCATCCCGCCAAGTAACATTGAGGATGAGTTAGCTTGTGGGCATAGATCAATCACCAGAACCTTTTTTGTCGGGTTCTGTCTGGCGTACTCAGAGGCTAGTTGAAAGGTAAGATAACTTTTCCCCACTCCGCCTTTGTTATTCCATACGGCATAGATCGCCATCTATCACTCCTAATATAGTTTTGTTGTTAGCTTTAAGTCAGAGTACTAGAGATTATTGTTCTACTGTTAGTTTCTTTCAGCTAACTGACTGTGTTTCGAGCGGTATGGTTAGATGAGGGTGTCCGTATTGGCATGACCTCTTCAGCATAGTAGGAACGTGATTGAAAGGATTTCTTGAGATCCTTATTCGTGGGATGTAATCTTCTGCACTGTAAACGAAAAAACCACCTGGGGAGGTGGTTTTTCGAAGGATCAGTAAGTTGGGGAACTTCTGAACCGTGGTAACAGGGTGTACAAGACCACTGCCACCAAATCTGTCCTTTCAGTTTAGCTGTAGTTAGGCTTCAACTTCAAGAACTCTGCGTTAGTAATATCTTGTACATCCCTTACCAGTGGCTGCTGCCAGTGGCGTTAAGTCGTGTCTTACCGGGTTGGACTCAAGACGATAGTTACCGGATAAGGCGCAGCGGTCGGGCTGAACGGGGGGTTCGTGCACACAGCCCAGCTTGGAGCGAACGACCTACACCGAACTGAGATACCAACAGCGTGAGCTATGAGAAAGCGCCACGCTTCCCGAAGGGAGAAAGGCGGACAGGTATCCGGTAAGCGGCAGGGTCGGAACAGGAGAGCGCACGAGGGAGCCACCAGGGGGAAACGCCTGGTATCTTTATAGTCCTGTCGGGTTTCGCCACCTCTGACTTGAGCGTCGGTTTTTGTGATGCTCGTCAGGGGGGCGGAGCCTATGAAAAAACGCCATCTACGCGGCTTTTCTCTAGCCCTTCGTCTTTTTGCTCACATGTTCTTTCCGGCGTTATCCCCTGATTCTGTGGATAACCGTATTACCGCTTTTGAGTGCGCAGACACCGCTCGCCGCAGCCGAACGACCGAGCGCAGCGAGTCAGTGAGCGAGGAAGCGGAAGAGCGTCGGAAGTTGCATTTTCTCCTTACGCATCTGTGCGGCATTTCACACCCGGCATGGTGCACTTTTCATACAATCTGCACTGATGCCGCATAGTTAAGCCAGTATACACTCCGCTATCGCTACGTGACTGGGTCATGGCTGCG
>NZ_JABWNC020000047.1:0-4790 GCF_013368855.2 Escherichia sp. 93.0816
GGTCCGGCTGCGTAAACCGCCCGACATCCGGATCATAGTACCTGTGCAGATTGTAGTGCAGCCCCGTTTCCCTGTCGAGGTACTGTCCCTGGTAGCGCAGGCTCTGCTCCACCCCGCCGTGATCCTTCTCCTGTATTGTGTTTCCCCAGACCTGGTATCCCGTCTCCCACACGATTTTCCCGTCGCTGTCCGTCAGCTCTTCCGGCGCTCCGTTCACATCCGTGTGAAAATACAGTATCCGGGCCGGTTCCCCTTTGCCCGCCTTATCCACCCGCGCCAGCGGTTCATAACTCCCCGGGGCACTGTAAATATACAGGCTGCTGCTCCCTTCCGGCCTGCTCTCCTGCGCCAGCCGCATCCCGTCCCATAAAAATTTTGTCCGGTTGTACGCTTTACCGTCATGGCTGATATGCTGTTTTTCCGTCCGCCTCCCCAGCGCATCGTACACATACCGGTATGTCCCCCGCGCTGTCCTCGCCTCCACCATCCGGTGCTCCGCATCATAGCGGTAACTCTGCGTCCCGCTCTGGCCCTGCTTTTCCACCATCCGGCCATATTCGTCATAACGGTAGTGCACACCACGGTAAGACATCAGCCGGCTGAACGGCACCACGCTGTTTTCTGCCGTGGCCCTTTCCCCCGCACGCCGGTCCAGCAGGTTTCCCGCTGCGTCGTACTGCCAGCTCGCCAGATACCCCTCATCCTCCAGGCGGCACGCCGTGATGCGCCCCGTGCTGTCGTAAAAGTAATCCGTTTCGCCCCGCCGGCTGTGCCGTGTCTTCAGCAGTTCATCCTGACCATTGTAGCTGTACTGCCGGTCCGTGAACGTCTCCGGCACCACCCCGCGCATTCCGCTGCAGGTCTCCTTACGCTTCAGCCGCCCGGCAGGGTCGTAAAACTGCCGCGTGCTCAGCCTCCCCTGGCTTCTGAGCACCTCCCGGTGCAGGGAGTCACGCGTGAACTCACTGATGACCTCCCGGTCCAGGTTTATCTGCTGGAGATGGCCGCTGCCGTAGTACAGATGCCGCTGCGTTCTGCCGTCCGGAAAGGTGGTGGCAGTCCGGTTGCCCAGTTCGTCATACCGGTGGGTCAGGACGCCCTGCGCCGTCTCCTCGCTCAGCATCCGGCCCGCTCTGTCGTAACTGAAGCGGATTATCTCCGGCGCGCCGGTTTCGTCTGCGTCGTGCCGCCGGCAGCGGATTTCCAGCAGCTGGTCTGCCGCATCATAAACGTATTCCGTGCGGGTTTCTGCCGTCTCCTTTGCGGTGAGCCGGCCCGCCGCATCACGCATCAGCCGGTGGCGGATTTCTCCGCCCTGGTCGCCCGTGAACACCACCTCCGTGACCGCGTTCAGCGCGTTGTAACGGTACGCCTGACGGCAGCCGTCCGGATTTATCTGCTCCGCCAGACGGTCCAGCACATCGTGGCGGAACCGGTAGCTTTCTCCGTTCTCGTTTGTCAGCGTGACCAGACGCCCGTAGGCATCGTACCCGACCCCCGTCCTGCGCCCCGCCGCGTCCGTGCGGATGCGCACCCGCCCCTGCCCGTCGCGCTGCCAGCGCGTTATCTGTCCTGCCGGGCTGGTGTATTTCACCAGCCTGCCCGCCGCATCCGGCTGGTAACGCGCCGTGCGACCGTCCGCCTGTATCACCTCCACCAGGTGACCGCTGTCGTCATACCCGTAGCGCGTGCTGTGGCCCTGCGCGTCTGTCATCCGTATCAGCCGCGTGCGTTCATCATAGAACCAGGCCGTCTGCGAGCCGGAGCAGTCCGTGTGCCGCATGAGCTGCCCGTCTTCGTTCCACTGAAGGTATTTATTTCCCCCGCGTGCGTCGGTTATCTGCACCACCTGACCGTGGCGGTCATACTGATACCGGGTGCTCTGTTGCAGCGGGTCGGTCACGGCAAGAAGATTGCCGCGTTCATCGTACTCACAGCGCCAGCTGTTGCCCCCCGCATCCACCTCCGTCTCCGGTTCGTGCCACACCGGGTGCCACTGCGTCTGCGACACCCGCCCCAGCGGGTCGTGCGTCTCCGTGATATGCCCCTGACGGTCATACACATAGCGCCATCTGCCGCCCTGAGCATCGCTCATCCCCAGCAGCAGCCGTTCTTCGTCGCTCCAGCGGAACGTCATCACCTGCCCGGCCTCGTCCCGGTACGCCGTCACCTGGTTCTGCGCATCCCACTGATGATAACGCGTGCGCCCCAGACCGTCCGTCACGCACAGCCTGCGCGCCGCCAGGCTCCACGCCAGCCGGTACTGTTCACCGCTGTCCGTGTGGTGCCCCGTCACCCGCCACGCTGCGTCATCAGGCCCTTCATACCAGCCCCACTGATAATAATATCCCTCGCCGCCCGGCTGGCGGTGCATGGTCATACAGTGGTTAGCGTTGTAGGCAAACTCGCGCAGCAGGTGGCCGGTGCTGTCGTACACGCCGGTCAGCTGCCCGGCGGCGTCATAACTGTAGCGCCGCAGTAACTGCTGTTCCCCCTCCGGAAAGTGGCGGCAGACCTGCGTCACCCGCCGGGGATGTGCCGCCAGGTCGTAATGCAGACGGATGCAAGGACGCTGCTGTTCACCGCTGATTTGCGTGATGCGCCCCAGCTCGTCGTGGTACAGATTCAGACAGTTACTGTTGCGGTCGCCCAGCATTTTCAGGCGCTGGCGCTGCGGGTGATGCGGGTCCGTTTCAAACAAAAAAAACTGTCCATTATCGCTGCTGATAAGCCAGTGCCCCTGCTCACCCCGCCTTACCGCCAGCCCTTCGCCGGGGCTGTAAAAACCGTGTCCCGGCAGTACCGCCTCCATCTCCAGGCGCCGTCCCATGCCTGACACAAAGGTCATGCAGTTTTCGTCAGCGGTACCCGGCGTGCGCTCCAGGCTGACTTCATACATCACACTCCAGCCCTGCCCGAACATCCCTTCCGTGCGCTCGTCACGGCTGCTGTAGACCCGCTGCCAGTCCAGCGGAAAATGGCCCGGCAGGCTGAAGTCGAAATCGTCGTCATCCGCCAGATATTTGGCTCCGGTGGCGGCGTTGACCGGATGTGGAAGGGCGCTGATGGCCTTCTGTGTTATCATGCTCATCCCGACACCGGCAGCAAAACAGGCGATTTTAGAAAGCATTTTTCCCGGGCGAAGAAACATCAGCGCCACGGTTGCCACCAGGGTTATCTGCGACCTGCCGCTTCTGATATCCCTGACCACCAGTAACGGCCCCCCAATGCGGACATCCGGTGACACAAACGCCCCGTCCCCCGGCTCATTCACCACCCGGGCCTCACAGGTACAGCGTGCCCCGCTGCGTGCCGCCGGCTGGCTGTTGATACGCACATCCCGCGCGCCTTCCGCGATATACTCCGCCGCTGGCGGTTCGTCATCATCTCTGAACAGATTGCTGATACTGCCAATAACCGCATTCACGCCCTGAAAGGCGGTTTCCAGCATACCGTCCGGACTGAACAGGTTAAGGACCGTTCCCGCAGGGTCATCCAGAAAGGCGGCTTTTTTTTGTGCGAGTAACTGAGTCAGTGAGGAGGGATGTTTATGGCAGTCGATTTTATCGTCAGGGGTCGGGGTGGAGCCCGGGGCCGCACTGGCCACGGTGGGCTGCCACAGTTCTGACACAAAATGTGTCACGCCATCCACCAGCTCAGCACGCCCTTCTTCCGTACTGAGCTGGCCGGACAGCGCCCGGGACATCAGCACAGGTCCTGTCACCGGGTTAACCGCCAGGGCTATGGCCCCCGCCATTTCCAGATATTCCCCGGCCACATCCCGGAATGTTCTGGCGTCCTCCTGACGCTGCGCTTCTTCCTGTTCCGCCTTCGCCTGCGCTTCCTGCGCCTCAATGTCCTGCCGCGATGCCGCAGTGGCTGCTGCCCGCGCGGCAGGTTTGCTGTTGATCAATGTGTCGCCAGAGCCGGTGAGGATGTAACCTTCAGTCTGAGGCGGGAACAGCATATCAGCGAGGGCAGAACAGGCTTCGCTGACCGTTTCTGTCACGCCGGTGTACACCATCGCCACCCCCGCAACAAAACCGATCAGCACGACGGCCGTGCACCCCAGCGTCACCCCCGCTGACGCCGCCAGCACCGTGGCAGCGCCGACAATCAGGGCATCAATAACGACATTTGCCGCCACTTCCAGCACAGCCCCCAGCACATCTGCCATAAACGACGTATGCAGCAGGGCATCCCCCTGCCTTGCCGCCCAGAATGCCTCTTCCATGTCCCGTTCCCTGTGTGATTAATTCGTCCTGGCTTCCTGCCGCATCCTGAAGCGCAGATTCTTTTTAATTTCAGCCCAGCGCGTCATGTCTGCCGGGGTCAGCGGTGTGGTTCTGGCGTAGGTGAAGGCCATCATGACCCGCTCACCCGGCAATACAAATGCCACCTGACACTGGTACACCTGCTCGTTACCCCGGAGAAACTGACTCTGTATCTCCAGCCCTTCTTCGCCGTCATTAATCCCCACCCGGGTCACCTGCACGGGCGTGTAGTGCAGCTCCTTAACCTGCTTTTCCAGTTTTTTCATCTGCTGTTCAACCTGGGAGGCTAATTCGTCTCCCTCCTGCATCTGCCCCCGGCTGATAATTAATGCGGCATCGGGATCACTGAGGCGCAGCATATTAATGGTACTGTCCTGAGATATATTGCCGTCGAAAGACAGAACGGCTTCATTTACATAATATTCCGTCATAATGGAAAGAGTCCCTGTTAATAAATAAATTATTGAAGGATAGTTGTGATTTATTTTTTAGACATAAAGGTGATATCTATCGCCG
>NZ_JABWNC020000048.1:0-4098 GCF_013368855.2 Escherichia sp. 93.0816
TTTTGGGGGTGAAAGGTGGAGCTTTTGGGGGTGAAAGGTGGAGCTTTTGGGGGTGTAATCCACAGAAAAAGGGGGTTGCAAAAAAAAAACTTCCACCCATATGATAAGTGGCGTACAGTAAAAAAACGCCACCAATAGCAACGAGCAAGCGAAATGTCAGATCTGATAGCTTACAAATCAAACGCCCTTATCGAGGCAAGCTACAAGCTCACTTTGCAGGAACAGCGCTTCCTGCTGGTCTGTATCAGCCGCCTGAAATCCGGAGAAGATTCCCCTTCGCCGGATGAACAAAAAACCATGACCATCACGGCTGCAGAGTTTCATGATGCCTTTCCTGACATGGGACGGCAGCACGCTGAAGCTAGGCTCAAGGAAGCGATAGATCGCCTCTGGGACAGGTCAGTAATCATCAAGAACGAGGAAAAACGAGAAGAGTTCCGCTGGGTGCAGTACCGGGCGCAGTATTTCAAAGGTGAGGCGAAAGTAGATATCACCTTCTCCGATGCCATCATGCCGTATCTGACACAGCTCAAGGGGCAGTTTACGCGGGTAGTCGTGAAGAACGTCTCCAGCCTTTCCAGCACCTACAGCATCCGCATTTACGAGCTGCTCCAGCAGTTCCGCAGCACCGGTGACAGAACGATAGCTATCGATGATTTCCGAACCATGCTTGCCGTTGAAGATAAATATCAACAATTCAAAGACTTGAATAAGATGATAATCAAGCCAGCCATCGCCGAACTGAACGAAAAAAGCGATCTGGTTGTAACTGTTGAGACGATCAAAAAGGGGCGCACGGTTGTAGCCCTGCATTTTCGCTTCAAGGAAGACAAACAGATCAAGATGACGATCTAAAATCGATTTTAAGGCACCTAAAACGCTCCCTGCTGCGTTTTTTTTGTGTTAGTAGTGCGAAGGTACTATTGAAGTGAAAAATTGCGTCAAAAACGCTCTGATGCAGCGAAAAAAGACCCCCAATTTTTGGGGGCGGAAAAACAAAACTATGCTTGCGTTATGTGAGTGTGCTTCTTGCATTCATCCCTGTCGATGAACATCGAAGAACATCGACGAACATAACACGATGTTAAACAAAACAAAATATTGTTCACATTCACTGTGACCAACCGCGATCATGTCTCCTCTCGGTGGTGTGTGTTCGTGCATCTTCCTCGCGCTGCCATTCCTCCCAGGTACGGTTAAAACCCAGCGAGCGGAACAGATGATCCGGCTGTTTTTCTGGTGTGTTGACGGCAGCAAAAAGCGGTGCCTCACGGGTTTTCAGATGAAACTGCATCAGTTCTGGTGCAGGTGATATGTGGCTGTCTGCATCGTGATTTACGGCAACACCATACCCTGCATACCGTAACCCCTTATCGGTCAGCGCACTGATGACCAGATGCCTGTTATCGGCTGAGGGAACGGCAAACGCGGGATACAGCGTACCATTAAGCCGGATAACACCGCCCAGAGAGTCATCCACGCCCATGACCAGCAAAAGCTGAAGCTGGCGGGTTTCCCGGTCGACAGAACTCATGACCGGCATCAGCGTCGGTGGCAGACGTCCCTGCATAAAATCCACCTTCCTTGCCGCTGGTGATGGCATGGCTGGCTGGCGGTCTTCTCCAAGACAGAAAGACTCCGGCCATGTCTTCGGCTGGCGGAGATTGCGGGTATGTTGCGGCCATGTCTGGCAAACCTGCGTCAGCAGTTGCTCAAAGGTTGCAGAGGAATAAACACGTTGCAGTGGCGGACGTTGGCCGATTTCGCTTCGGTCACAGATATAACCACTCCTGTCACGCATTAAATCAACACTCTCAAAGATTCTGGTGCGGTATTTCTCCAGCTCGTTCCCCCAGAGCGTATATTCTCCGTTCCGGTTGTGAAGCAGAAGGTAACAGGTCATTTCCCCGTTACCAGGCATGGGAGCCTCGCCATACCCCGTAACGACTGCTCTCAGCACCCCTGAATCCATAACGGCATTGTCATTTTTCCTGAGCTGCTCCGCGCGACTACGTTCAGTATCTTCCTGTTCCTTCCGGCGCAATTCCTCTTCACGTTTAAGCAACTGGGCTCTGAGAGCTGCAAGGCCGGATTCCCCCCACTGCTGCCACTGTTTTTCAAATGCCATCTGACTCGCGGGAATGTCCTGTTTCTCCACCTTCCGGTAATGCTGTCGTAATTTTTCCATTTGCTGGCTCAGAGACTGGATTTTTCCCTGCTCACTACGGTATTCCGGTGCCGCCCATTGCATCAGGGGAATACGGGAAAAACCGGACGAAAACGGCGATGATTTTTTCAGGCTGGCAGCATGGCTCATCGCTTCCTTTCGTTCGGTGTTCAGCTCTTCCCAGCGTCTGCGCGTCGCCTGCATATCTGCCATCATCGACATGGCATTACTGGTGAGTTTCCATGCCGAGTTACTGTCCTTCGGCAACGCTTCGATAATGTCACGTAGTGTGTACGAAGTTGCGTTGTCAGGAAGCCCGATATTCAGAAGGTCAGCCACACGGCGGGCAGGCTCTGTCAGCCCTCCGTTCCTGAGTTCGGTGCGGGAAATCTGTATTTCCAGGTTAAGCCTGTTAATCAGACGATTCTGTTCGCCGCGTTCTGTTTCGATACCGCGTGTTTCCATCGCACAGGCAGACTTTCCGAGGTGAATACCAGGCGTTTTCTCAAGCCCCTGTCGCTCGTATGAACGATGGTCTATCTCTTCCTGATAACCGGCGTTCGCCAGTGCCCTGTTTGCATGGTCAGCCCATGATGCCCGCCACGTCTCGGCATGTGTCCGGTCGTTCCAGTCCCTGACCTTTCCGCTGAACCCAGCAGGTCCGATAGCCCTCGTGGTCAGCATGATGTGCGCATGGGGATTTGTTTTATCCATGTGATGGAACGCCACATCAGCAATCATGCCCTGACTGACAAAGTTTTCTCTGACAAAGGCGAGAACGGTTTCCCGTGCGGCATCCTGCGGCAGTTCGTGGGGGATGGCGAGTTCAATTTCCCGCGCAAGTTGTGAGTTCTTCCGGCGTTCGGCCTTCTCAACGGCATTCCAGAGTTCGGCACGGTTCGTACACCAGGCAGGGGCGGTGGCGGGGGTCAGAATCACAGCCTCAGCCACACCGCTTTTGCGGGTGTAGTCGTGAGTCAGTCCGGTACGCTCATCAAGCATCAGTGAACCGGAACGATAGGCAGCGGAAGCTACGGCGCTGTAGCCGCTGCTTCTGGAGATAATTTTCATGCTGAGATGATAAATCGCCATTTCTGCCGTAATGCCTTTTTGTAGTTTTCTTTCAGCCCCGCAGGGCGCACACAATCGAAACGGAGTGGAGATTGTATAAGTGCGCACTTCGTGATTTGCCGTGCATTATGCCAGCTCAGTTTTTAAACTACCAGTGACGCGCTAAAATGCGATTTTTCATCGCGCACGGAGTTACATCATGAGCAGAACGCTCGAACAGAAGATTGCTGATGCTGAGGCGAGATTACAGCGCCTGAAGGCGAAGAGCCGGAGCCTGGACACAGCGCAGAAGGTTGTTGTGGGTGCTGCATTGCTGGCAAAGGTCAGAAAGCCGGAAGAGGTGCAGTTGCGTGCCTGGTTACTCCAGTTCCTGAAGGCAGAGGTGACACGACAGGCTGATGTGACGCGCATACTGCCGCTGATTAACGAGCTGGAGGCGCTGCCAGAACAGTGATTGTATCGTCCGCTCGCCGCAGCCCCAGCGACCGAGCGTTAGCGAGCGAGTGGGCGAGGAAGCGGAAGTGAATCAGTCGCCAGGTTGAGCACATACGCACGGTTTTTCGGCAGGTGATATGCGCTGAACCCGCATGAATACTGGGTTTCCACAGGGTTGGAGGGGGTGTATTCGAAACTTGCAATTCTGCTTTATTGCAACGCATTGTTTTTATTGGTTTTTTGTTTTCAGCACCCCAAGTTATCCACAGGCTCGCCGTTAAGTTTTTAAGATCTTATTTTTAGATCTTTTTTTTTAAAACCTTTTTAGGTCTTGTAACACCATGATTTTAAAGATGTTCTGGCAAGATAAGTGGAGCTTTTGGGGGTGAAAGGTGGAGCTTTTGGGGGTGAAAGGTGGAGCTTTT
>NZ_JABWNC020000049.1:0-3634 GCF_013368855.2 Escherichia sp. 93.0816
TACTCGGCTACGAACCGAGCGGTCGGAGGTTCGAATCCTCCCGGATGCACCATCTTCTCCAAAAATTTCCCTCAAAAAACATCTCATTTCTAAATAACTATTTTATCCATATCCTGAATAATCTTCCCCTTCGCATCGGCGACAAAATCAAGCAATTACGCTAAAGTAGCGTCATATTTTTCGACTTGCGAGAAGACAATGTACGAGCGTTATGCAGGTTTAATTTTTGATATGGATGGCACAATCCTGGATACAGAACCCACGCACCGTAAAGCGTGGCGTGAAGTATTAGGACGCTACGGTCTTCAGTACGATGTACAGGCCATGATTGCGCTTAATGGCTCGCCCACCTGGCGTATAGCCCAGGCGATCATTGAGCTTAATCAGGCCGATCTCGATCCCCATGCATTAGCCCGCGAGAAAACCGATGCCGTAAGAAGCATGTTGCTCGATAGCGTCGAACCGCTTCCCCTTGTTGAAGTGGTGAAAAGCTGGCACGGTCGTCGCCCAATGGCTGTCGGTACGGGAAGTGAAAGCGCCATCGCTGAGGCGCTGCTAACGCACCTCGGATTACGTCGTTATTTCGATGTAGTCATTGCTGCCGATCACGTCAAACACCATAAACCTGCACCAGACACGTTTTTGCTGTGTGCGCAGCGTATGGGCGTGCAACCAACGCATTGCGTTGTCTTTGAAGATGCCGATTTTGGTATACAGGCCGCTCGCGCCGCAGGCATGGACGCCGTGGATGTTCGCTTGCTGTGAGTGAGTCGCTATCGCTCTTCTCGTTGTTTGCCAGTAGTTTTCTCAGCGCTACACTATTACCCGGCAATTCGGAAGTTGTGCTGGTCGCAATGTTACTTTCTGGGGTGAGTCATCCCTGGGTTTTAGTATTAACAGCAACAATGGGTAATAGCCTTGGAGGGTTAACTAACGTTATCCTTGGGCGTTTCTTTCCATTGCGCAAAAGATCGCGCTGGCAAGAAAAAGCCATTGGCTGGCTGAAACGCTATGGCGCAGTCACACTCTTATTAAGCTGGATGCCAGTGATTGGCGACTTACTGTGTCTGTTAGCGGGATGGATGCGCATCTCGTGGGGACCAGTAATCTTTTTTTTGTGCCTTGGTAAAGCGTTGCGCTATGTTGCGGTTGCAGCAGCCACCGTTCAGGGCATGATGTGGTGGCACTAATTGTAGGCCTGCACACATGGCCACCATTACAGTTATGCTAATTAAAACGATTTTGACAGGCGGGAGGTCAATTTGATCCCGGACGTATCACAGGCGCTGGCCTGGCTGGAAAAACATCCTCAGGCATTAAAGGGGATACAGCGTGGTCTTGAGCGCGAAACTTTGCGTGTTAATCCAGATGGCACTCTGGCAACAACCGGTCATCCTGAAGCATTAGGTTCCGCACTGACGCATAAATGGATCACCACCGATTTTGCCGAAGCGTTGCTGGAGTTCATTACGCCGGTCGATGGCGATATTGAGCATATGCTGGCCTTTATGCGCGATTTGCATCGCTATACCGCACGTAATATTGGCGATGAGCGGATGTGGCCGTTAAGTATGCCATGTTACATCGCGGAAGGTCAGGATATCGAACTGGCGCAGTATGGCACTTCCAATACAGGGCGCTTTAAAACGCTGTACCGTGAAGGGCTGAAAAATCGCTATGGCGCGCTGATGCAAACCATCTCCGGCGTACACTACAACTTCTCGTTACCAATGGCATTCTGGCAGGCGAAGTGTGGTGATATCTCGGGCGTTGACGCCAAAGAGAAAATCTCTGCGGGCTACTTCCGCGCTATTCGTAACTACTATCGCTTCGGTTGGGTGATCCCGTACCTGTTTGGCGCTTCTCCGGCAATTTGTTCTTCTTTCCTGCAAGGTAAACCGACGTCGCTGCCGTTTGAGAAAACCGAGTGCGGCATGTATTACCTGCCGTATGCGACATCGCTACGCTTGAGCGATCTGGGCTATACCAATAAATCGCAAAGTAATCTTGGTATTACCTTTAATGATCTCTACGAGTATGTAGCGGGTCTGAAGCGGGCAATTAAAACGCCGTCGGAAGAGTACGCGAAGATTGGTCTTGAGAAAGACGGCAAGCGGCTGCAAATCAACAGCAACGTGCTGCAGATTGAAAACGAGCTGTATGCGCCGATCCGTCCGAAACGCGTTACTCGCAGCGGCGAGTCGCCTTCTGATGCGCTGTTACGCGGCGGCATTGAATATATCGAAGTGCGTTCGCTGGATATCAACCCATTCTCGCCGATTGGTGTTGATGAGCAGCAGGTGCGTTTCCTCGACCTGTTTATGGTCTGGTGTGCGCTGGCTGATGCGCCGGAAATGAGCAGTAGTGAACTTGCCTGTACATGCGTCAACTGGAACCGGGTGATCCTCGAAGGACGTAAGCCGGGGCTGACGCTGGGAATTGGCTGTGAAACTGCGCAATTCCCGTTGCCGCAGGTGGGCAAAGATCTGTTCCGCGATCTGAAACGCGTTGCGCAAACGCTGGACAGCATTAACGGCGGCGAAGCGTATCAGAAAGTGTGTGATGAACTGGTGGCCTGCTTTGATAATCCCGATCTGACTTTCTCCGCCCGTATCTTACGGTCTATGATTGATACTGGCATTGGCGGAACTGGCAAAGCGTTCGGTGAGGCTTATCGCAATTTGTTACGTGAAGAGCCGCTGGAAATTCTGCGTGAAGACGATTTTATTGCCGAGCGCGAAGCGTCTAAACGCCGTCAGCAGGAAATGGAAGCCGCAGATACCGAGTCGTTCAAGGTGTGGCTGGAAAAACACAGCTGACAGAAAAGAAAAAGGCCACTCGTGAGTGGCCAAAATTTCATCTCTGAATTCAGGGATGATGATAACAAATGCGCGTCTTTCATATACTCAGACTCGCCTGGGAACAAAGAGTTCAGAATATTTTAAAAAAAATTACCGGAGGTGGCTAAATGCCGTTGTTAGATAGCTTCACAGTCGATCATACCCGGATGGAAGCGCCTGCAGTTCGGGTGGCAAAAACAATGAACACCCCGCATGGCGATGCAATCACCGTGTTCGATCTGCGTTTCTGCGTGCCGAACAAAGAAGTAATGCCAGAAAAAGGTATCCATACCCTGGAGCATCTGTTTGCTGGTTTTATGCGCAACCATCTTAACGGCAACGGCGTTGAGATTATTGATATCTCACCAATGGGTTGCCGCACCGGTTTCTATATGAGTCTGATTGGTACGCCAGATGAGCAACGTGTTGCTGATGCCTGGAAGGCGGCAATGGAAGATGTGCTGAAAGTGAAGGATCAAAATCAGATCCCGGAACTGAATGTCTACCAGTGCGGTACTTTCCAGATGCACTCGTTGCAGGAAGCTCAGGATATTGCACGTAACATTCTGGAACGCGACGTGCGTATCAACAGCAACGAGGAGCTGGCGCTGCCGAAAGAGAAGTTGCAGGAACTGCACATCTAGTCCGTTTAAGCAGAAGAAGCCGGGCGGTGATATCACTGTCCGGCTTGCCTGATGTGCTACGCTTATCAGGTTGATGCGGGGAGCGCGCCACCCGTACGTGACGGGCGGCAAAGTGGCATTAAAAGAGATATTTCATGCCCAGCATTCCCT
>NZ_JABWNC020000004.1:0-290076 GCF_013368855.2 Escherichia sp. 93.0816
GTTTTGAAATTCCGAACGCGCCGGGCAAATATTTCTACGTCTGGCTGGACGCGCCAATTGGCTATATGGGTTCTTTCAAGAATCTGTGTGACAAGCGCGGCGACAGCGTAAGCTTCGATGAGTACTGGAAGAAAGATTCCACCGCCGAACTGTACCACTTCATCGGTAAAGATATCGTTTACTTCCACAGCCTGTTCTGGCCAGCCATGCTGGAAGGTAGCAACTTCCGCAAGCCGACCAATCTGTTTGTTCACGGCTATGTAACGGTGAACGGCGCGAAGATGTCCAAGTCTCGTGGCACGTTCATTAAAGCCAGCACCTGGCTGAATCACTTTGACGCCGACAGCCTGCGCTACTACTACACCGCGAAACTCTCTTCGCGTATTGATGATATCGATCTCAACCTGGAAGATTTCGTTCAGCGTGTAAATGCCGATATCGTCAACAAAGTGGTGAATCTGGCCTCCCGTAACGCGGGCTTTATCAACAAACGTTTTGACGGCGTGCTGGCAAGCGAGCTGGCAGACCCTGAACTGTACAAAACCTTTACCGATGCCGCCGAAGCGATTGGCGAAGCGTGGGAAAGCCGCGAATTTGGTAAAGCTGTGCGCGAAATCATGGCGCTGGCTGATCTGGCTAACCGCTATGTCGACGAGCAGGCTCCGTGGGTGGTGGCGAAACAGGAAGGCCGCGATGCCGACCTGCAGGCGATTTGCTCAATGGGCATTAACCTGTTCCGCGTGCTGATGACGTACCTGAAACCGGTACTGCCGAAACTGACCGAGCGAGCAGAAGCATTCCTCAATACGGAACTGACCTGGGATGGCATCCAGCAACCGCTGCTGGCACACAAAGTTAATCCGTTCAAAGCACTGTATAACCGCATCGACATGAAGCAGGTTGAAGCACTGGTGGAAGCCTCTAAAGAAGAAGTGAAAGCCACTGCCGCGCCAGTTACTGGCCCGCTGGCTGATGATCCGATTCAGGAAACCATCACCTTTGACGACTTCGCCAAAGTTGACCTGCGCGTGGCGCTGATTGAAAACGCAGAGTTTGTTGAGGGTTCTGATAAGCTGCTGCGCCTGACGCTGGATCTCGGCGGCGAAAAACGTAATGTCTTCTCCGGCATTCGTTCTGCCTACCCGGACCCGCAGGCGCTGATTGGTCGTCACACCATTATGGTGGCTAACCTGGCACCGCGTAAAATGCGCTTTGGTATCTCCGAAGGCATGGTGATGGCCGCAGGTCCTGGCGGGAAAGATATCTTCCTGTTAAGCCCGGATGCCGGTGCTAAACCGGGTCATCAAGTGAAATAATCCCCTTCAAGGCGCTGCATCGACAGCGCCTTTTCTTTATAAATTCCTAAAGTTGTTTTCTCGCCTTTTTGTCGCTCTGTAACCTGCGCAAATGCTGTTAGCATCTGCATTAAACTGGATAAAATTACAGGGATGCAGAATGAGACACTTTATCTATCAGGACGAGAAATCACATAAATTCTGGGCGGTGAAACAGCAGGAAAACGAACTGCATATTAGCTGGGGAAAAGTCGGCACCAACGGGCAAAGCCAGGTAAAAAGCTTTGCGGATGCTGCGGCGGCGGAAAAAGCAGAGCTGAAGCTAATCGCGGAGAAAATGAAGAAGGGTTATGTGGAAGGCGACTCGGTAAATATGGTTCTCCCGCCAGTCACAAAAGAAAGTCCCCCTTCTGAAGTTAAAACCGCAGTTGTAAGTAAAAACAAACGGCCATGGCTTGCTGATGATGCAGCCATTGCGTTAACTGACGATATTAATCGATTTGCTTTTCCTCATCGCACCAGGCCAAGAGAAATTAATTATCTGCGCAATAAAGGTGAGGTATGGAAGCGCATTGCAGATAGCACTTATGCATATGATTTAAAAAAATACTACAGTTCTTATCCGGAAAACTGGCAGCAGGCGTTTGCCGAATTACAGTTGCGAATCCAGGATAATCTACAGACAGGTAGTGCGCAGTCTGATGCGGCATTACTCTGGCACTCCTGGAACTCTTACTCAACAGATGAACTGGTCGATGACTTAGTCGTTCGTTGTGGCCTGGAAACTACCGTTGAAATCGCCCTTCTCGCTCTTCAACTTAGATATAAAACAGTAAAAGCTGCCGTCACGACCATAATTCCTCCCGATCTCGAAGCAGAATCGCTACCGAACTGGCATCAACGTCTATGTCATCATCTTTCACTCGCATCAGAAGATGAGTGGCAACGCTGTGTGGATAAAGTACTTGCTGCTATTCCCTCGCTCTCCCCGGCACGGCAACCTTTTGCGGCGCTACTGATCCCTGAACGACCGGATATCGCCAATGCCATGGCGCTACGTTATGCAGATCAAAACGTTCCGGCGATGACCTGGTTAAGACTGGTGGTAACCGATGATGCTGCACTGAATACAGTGGAAAAATACGACTTCCCATCATTGCATCGTAATTTTCGCGCTTATCTGGCAATGTTGGTGGCGAATCATGGGGTGCATGGTGTAAGTCGGATACTTTTTGAGTTAACGGAAGATCATTCTGACAATCCCTGTTATCTCTTCGAGCGCATCAGTGAAACCGAAAACCTTGTCAAATGGCTATGGAAAACGAATCACCCGGATGCGATTCAAATTCTGATCCTCAGTGTAAATGGCAAGAAAAAGCACCTGGAATACTTAAGCAAAGCCTGTCAAAAACATCCCGCTGCGGCTATTGCCGCTTATGCTACTTTGCTGGCAATACATGAAGATGCACAGTGGCGTAACGCACTTGTCAAACTGATTACCGTCACGCCAGAGTTAGTATGTGACGTCATTCCCTGGGTTAATGTCAAAGCGGCAGGCATCTTATCTGAATGTCGTCCGCAACCTGTGACTAATGAATTTGAATATGCCACTGCGGATATGTTGCCGGAGCTGTTTGCCGTTCCACCGTGGGTAATAAATAAGAAAAAGAATGCAATCCCCGTATTTGATTTACCGGTACTTCCCGTTCCTGCCGTCACTGATGTCACACCAGGAATTACAGAATTAATCAGTTATACTGACATATCCAGATTCAGTGAAATCGCAAAATATCAGGCATCACAGCAAACATTATTTACCGATCTGCCACTAATTGAAAAAGAAAGCTGGGAGACATCTTTCATTCCTTTTACACCAGAACAACAAATTCTCTGGCGACTGGGGTTTAAGGAATGGCGCAGAACCGGAGAAGAACAATACGAAAAAAACATAATGCCACAAAGCGCAGTCGATGCCCTGTTACGTTTCGATTTCCCGGCGCTGAAAGCAGAGTTTGCGCAATACCATAACAAAGGCAGTAAATCCTGGCAGTTGTACGCTCTCTGTTTCCTACCCACTCAACATGCTATTTCTTTCCTCAATCAAATAATCAATGAAGAAGAATTCTCCGGCGAGAACGAGATTCTGGCGATTTTTGGTGATGCGGCCATTCCTGCGTTTATGAAATGTCTGCAACGTAAGCCACAACAGTTGTGGATATTCACTCTCTTCCTGGGCGTCAGCGAATTAGCATTACAGATGGCGCAGCGATTACAGAAAACAATGTCTGCTGAAGATTCCCGAAAATGGCTGGTTAAATTCCCACGCCATGCTGCCGCAGGGCTACTTCCTGTGGCTCTGGGCAAACAAGGAAAAGATCGTGATTGTGCCCGCCAGGCACTCCGTCTGCTGGTGAAATTAAACCAGCGAGAAACGATTGAGGAAATCGCCCAAGGATATAACCAACCCGATGTTTTAGCTGCGCTGGCAACATTATTTGATAGCGACCCACTGGAAGAATATCCCGCAAAAATCGCCCCACTGCCCGGCTTTTATCAGTTCACCTTATGGCGCAGACCACGGCTTAAAAGTAACAACCTGCCTCTGCCAGATGACGCTATGCGCTACCTCGGCACTATGTTGAGTTTTCCTCGCGACATTACCGCCTACGCTGGGTTGGATATCATTAGAGAAACCTTCACCCGCGAATCACTGGCTGAATTTGGCTGGGATCTGTATACCGCCTGGACAGAAGCTGGCGCCCCCGCAAAAGAAAACTGGGCATTTACCTCGCTGGGAATTTTAGGCAATGACGACACCGCACGTAAATTAACCCCGCTTATCCGTGCCTGGCCGGGGGAATCCCAGCATAAACGAGCAGTTTCCGGGCTGGATGTGTTAGCCAGTATCGGTAGCGATATGGCGCTGATGTTGCTTAATGGCATTGCGCAAAAGATTAAATTCAAAGCATTGCAGGAACATGCCCGCGACAAAATCAATATGGTCGCCGAAAATCGCGGGCTGACAATGGCCGAACTGGAAGACCGACTGGCTCCCGATTTAGGACTTGATACCCACGGCTCTCTGACACTGGATTTCGGCTCACGTCAATTCGCCGTTGGTTTTGATGAAACCTTAAAACCCGTGGTTCGCGACGCAAACGGCAAAGTTCTGAAAGATTTACCTAAACCCAACCAGAGCGATGATAAAACACTGGCAACTGACGCCGTTAACCTCTTCAAACAGTTGAAAAAAGATGTACGCGCCATAGCCAGCCAGCAGATTGCTCGCCTGGAACAGGCTATGTGCCAGCGCAGACGCTGGACGGCAGAGCAGTTCCGCCTGTTCCTGGCAGAACATCCGCTGATGTGTCACTTAACCCGACGGCTGTTATGGGGAGTATATAACGATGAAAACGCCCTTATGACCTGTTTCCGCGTGGCAGAAGACAGCACTTACAGCGATGCGCAGGATGAGCTATTCACGCTGCCAGCAGGGAACATCGGTATTCCGCATGTGCTGGAAATCTCCCCTGAATCCGCCGCTGCATTCAGGCAAATTTACGCTGATTACGAACTGCTTCCCCCCTTCCAACAGCTCGACCGTTGTAGTTACCACCTTGCTGACAATGAACGCAGCGCCCATGAATTGACACGCTGGAGCGGACGGCTTTGCCAGGCCGGGCGCATTGTCGGACTGGAACGCAGAGGCTGGCAACGCCTGGAAGAAAGCGGCAGCGTCTATGCAATGCGCAAATCTACCCTTTATGGCGATCTCGAACTTGAAACAGAACCCTTCTCATTGATTTATGGTGAAACGGGTTATGGCGATTTACTACCTGTTGAAAGCGTAAAAATCACTTCGCCAGGGGAACGCTACAGTACACAGTCCTCGCTCACTTTCTCGGCGCTTGATGCCATCACCGCCAGCGAACTCATTAACGATATTGAATCACTGTTTGATTAAAAGGATTTAACAATGAAAACCTATATTTATCAGGACGAAAAATCACATAAATTCTGGGCGGTTGAGCAGCAGGGAAACGAGTTACATATCAGTTGGGGTAAGGTCGGCACCAACGGGCAAAGCCAGGTAAAAAACTTTGCGGACGCTGCGGCGGCGGAAAAAGCGGAGCTGAAGCTGATTGCGGAGAAAACGAAAAAGGGGTATGTGGCGGAGAACATTGTGATAACACCATCATCTGCCCTCGCCAAAGTTACCGAAAGCTCTGAAATACCCCCTTTGCCACAAGCCAAACCAACATCTGCTGGAGCTACTCTTCCCTGGCTGGCAGACAATGCCCAAATCATTCTGCCTACAGAAGTAGCCCCAACAACTCTAAGTCATCGACGCTGGCCAGGCAATCCTGTGCCACAAGAGGGTGAATTAACTCTACTTCGCACCGTCGCCGCAAATACTCATCGGCGTTTTAAAAAGATGGTCACCTTTGATTACAGCGCCTGTTCACCAGACTGGCAGCAAGCAATAGCCCGGGCTGTTGACCTTATCGACTCCCCCATTCATACCACGCTGCCGCCACAAGTTCTGGCGGTATTGGTTGCTCTGGAACAAGGTTTCAATCGTAATGATCACGAAGAGTTACTGGATCAAATTGTCCAGGAAGGTGGTCTGGAATATGCCACTGAAGTGATCATTGCGTGGCAATCCATCTGTTTTAGCTGGAATTATGACGCCAGTCTCATTACGGTCACCCCGGCTAAAACGCAGCCTAATTATCTGTCACGGTTCGCCGCAATTGAAATGCGCCTGCGTAAGCATCTGTCACTAGCAAATGACGAGGTATGGCAACGCTGCGCCGGCAAACTGATTGCTGCACTCGGAAACATGCCTGCCTGGAACCAGCCACTAGTTGCGTTATTGTTGCCAGAAAAACCAGAAGTAGCTCATGAAATTGCCAGACGACTTTGCGGGCAAAAAGGGTTATATGCACTGGAATGGCTAAAACTAGTGGCCACAGATGAGCAGGTATTGACGGAGCTGGAAAAATACCATCCTGGGCACCCAGGGCAGGTATTTGATGATTATTACTGCGGTAAAATCTGGTGTGCGACGGTACTTCAGGAACAACGTGTCGCTGCGCTAGCCCGTTTCACCCCTTATGCTTCCGGCGACACATGCGGTGAAGTGTTGATGCATATCAACCACCCGCAGGCACTTACGTCGCTTATCCATGCGAGCGAGCAAGGAAAGCGTTGCCACGAACGGATGACAAAGGCTTTCGCTCGCTTTCCACATGCTGCTATGGCGGCATTAGCTGAATTGCTGGCGCAAAAAGAGGAAAAAAGCTGGCGTATGATGCTGATGACAATGCTTATCTCTCAACCAGCATTAGCAGAACGGGTAATTCCCTGGCTAACGTCGCCAGCAGCTACAGTGCTGAAATCATGCCAGCAACAACTGACACAACCCTCAAACCATGCCTGCGCCGATATGCTGCCAGCCGTATTAGTCTCGCCCCCGTGGCGGGTGAAAAAGAAAAAATCTGTAATGCCGGTATTGGACTTAGCGCCATTAGCGTTGGAGTCACGCTGCACATTGACCGAGACGGCAGAAAAAGAGATTCATGCAAGGCATCGCTGGTACGCACATCAAATAGATATCGGACAAAAAGAGGATACTCAGAATTACCTGACGCGCCTGGGTTTCAATCGCTGGAATAATGATCACTATATGAAAGCGCCTGATGTTGCTGTAGAGGTCTGGCTGCGGGGAGATTATTCCGCGCTGATCAGCGAATTTAAAACCTTCTGGCACTCCTATCAACGGGAATGGCAGCTCTACATGTTAGCTGCACTGCCTATCGAAAAAACAGCGCAGGCGTGGAATATCCTTAGTAAAGAGCCACACGTCGGTGTCGAATATGTCATGACGCACCTGCAACTCAGCGGGTTGCAGGGTTTTATTCACTCCTTTTCACGCTATCCACAGGAAGCGTTGCCTGTAGCACAATATTTTGCGGCTATCGAATTAGCGCCGCTGATTGCTCGCGCCTTCAACAAACTCAAAACCCTACGACAAGACGCCCGTACCTGGCTTCTTAAATACCCGGAACATGCCATTACCGGCCTGCTGCCAGCGGCTCTCGGCAAAGCCGGTGAAGCCCAGGATAATGCCCGCGCCGCCTTGCGTATGTTGACTGAAAATGGTCATCAGCCATTACTGGAACAAGTCGCCCTGCGTTATAACCAACCGGAAGTAACAGCCGCCATCAACGCCCTGCTGGCTCTCGATCCGCTGGATAATCACCCGACAAAAATCCCTACTCTTCCGACCTTTTATCAGCCATCGCTCTGGACGCGCCCGGTATTAAAAGCAAACGCCCAATCACTACCAGATAACGCCCTCCTCCACCTCGGCGAAATGCTCCGCTTCCCCCAGGAAGACGCGCTGTATCCGGGATTATTACAGGTGAAAGATGTCTGTACCGCAGACTCACTGGCTGAATTTGCCTGGGATCTATTTATCGCCTGGCAGACGGCTGGCGCGCCATCGAAAGAGAGTTGGGCGTTCAGTGCGTTAGGTGTTCTCGGCAACGATGACACCGCCCGTAGACTGACGCCGCTTATCCGCGCATGGCCTGGCGAATCCCAGCATAAACGGGCCACCGTCGGACTGGATATTCTCGCCGCTATCGGCAGTGATATTGCTCTGATGCAACTTAACGGTATCGCCCAGAAGCTGAAATTCAAAGCATTGCAGGAGCGGGCAAAAGAAAAGATTGCCGACATTGCCGAGAGCCGCGAACTCACGGTCGCGGAGCTTGAAGACCGGTTAGCACCGGATCTCGGTCTGGATGATAACGGTTCGCTGCTGCTGGATTTCGGCCCACGTCAGTTCACCGTCAGCTTTGATGAAACCTTAAAACCGTTTGTACGTGATGTTTCCGGCAGCCGCCTGAAAGACTTACCTAAACCCAATAAAAGCGATGATGAATCGCGGGCGAACGACGCGGTTAACCGCTACAAACTGCTGAAAAAAGATGCCCGTACCGTTGCCGCCCAGCAGGTAGCAAGGCTGGAATCCGCCATGTGCCTGCGCCGCCGCTGGTCAGAGGAAAACTTTCGACTCTTTCTGGTTGAACACCCACTGGTACGCCACTTAACCCGCCGCCTGATTTGGGGCGTTTATAGCGCCGACAACCAGCTACTGGCTTGCTTTCGTGTAGCGGAAGACAACAGCTACAGCACCGCTAACGATGATCTCTTCACTCTGCCAGAAGGCACCATTTCTGTTGGTATCCCTCACGTACTGGAAATATCGCCAACTGATGCCGCCGCTTTTGGTCAGCTTTTTGCCGACTACGAACTGTTACCGCCGTTCCGCCAGCTTGACCGCAACAGTTACCCCCTGACAGAAGCCGAACGCAATGCCAGCGAACTGACCCGCTGGACAGGCAGAAAATGCCCGAGCGGTCGGGTCATGGGGCTGGCAAATAAAGGCTGGTTGCGTGGCGAACCGCAGGATGGAGGCTGGATCGGCTGGATGATCAAACCTCTTGGTCGCTGGTCGTTAATCATGGAAATAGATGAAGGTTTTGCGGTAGGCATGTCACCAGCCGAACTTAGCGCCGAGCAACTCTTAAGCAAACTGTGGCTATGGGATGGCAAAGCAGAAAGCTATGGCTGGAGGAATAACGCAACACAGGAAGCCCAGTTCTCCGTGCTCGATGACATCACCACCAGCGAGTTAATTAATGACATTGAAGCTCTATTTGAATAAGGAAAGAACATGAGCAAGGAATTACCGTGGCTGGCGGACGACGCGCAACTGGAACTGAAATTTAAAAAAGGCAAAACGCCGCTCAGTCATCGCCGCTGGCCGGGCGAACCAGTGCCCGTTATCACTGAAAGTCTCATCCAGACATTGGGAGATGAATTACTACAACAAGCAGGCCAGAAGAAAAATATCACCTGGAATTATGATGAATGTTCACTGGAGTGGCAGTCCGCCATCCAGCAGGCAATCAATTTGACTGGCGAGCATAAACCGTCAATCCCAGCCCTTACCATGGCGGCTCTGATCTGTATCGAGAAAAATGATAGCCAACAGTTGCTTGATGAAATCGTGCAAAAATATGGGCTGGAATATGCAACGGATGTGGTGATAGCGCGTCAGTTCATTACACAGAGTTATCATGCTGATCCATCAACAGTGTGTTTAATGACACCTAACGAAGATACAGGCTATGGCTATCGCTCAGAGACTTATAGCAATTTCGATTTTCGTCTGCGTAAACATCTTTCACTGGCGGAGGAATACTGCTGGCAGCGTTGCGCCGACAAACTCATTGCTGCACTGCCAGAGATCCCCACTGTTCGCCGCCCTTTTATTGCGCTGATGCTTCCAGAAAAACCAAATATAGCGAATGAGCTTGCCAGCCTTGAAAGCCCATCAACAAGTTTTCACTCAAAGGAGTGGTTAAAGGTCGTTGCTACTGATAATACGGCGGTAAAAAAACTCGAACGATACTGGAGCCTGGACGTATTTAGCGATCGCGAAGCCAGCTACATGTCGCATGAAAACCACTTCGGTTACGCTGCCTGTGCCGCCCTTTTACGCGAACAAGGGTTAGCTGCCGTGCCACGTCTGGCAATGTATGCTCATAAAGACGACTGCGGCAGTCTGCTGGTACAAATAAACCACCCGCTGGTCATCCGCATCTTGTTACTGGTGGCTGATAAAAACAAACCCAGCCTGCAACGTGTTGCTAAATACAGTAAAAATTTCCCCCATTCGACACTCACCGCACTGGCTGAACTGCTGGCGTTAAAAGAACCACCTGCTCGTCCTGGTTATCCAGTCATTGAAGACAAAAAACTGCCTGCACAGCAAAAAGCACGTGATGAATACTGGCGCACGCTGTTACAAACGTTGATGGCATCGCAGCCACAACTGGCAGAAGACGTAAGTCCATGGTTAAGTGCTCAAGCCCAGGCCGTGCTGAATAGTTATTTATCGGCACCGCCGAAACCTGCTTTCGAGAGTACTCATAGCAACGACCTGCCAGAAATACTTGTTTCTCCACCGTGGCGAGGTAAGAAAAAAACGGCATTGCTGCGCCTTGATTTAGCGCCTCTCAAATTAGCGCCCAAAGCCCGCTGGCAACCAGGCGAACGAGAGAGGCTTGCCACCACAGAGCCTGCCCGTTATTTCAGCACGGAATCACTTGCGGAACGCATGGAACGAAAAAGTGGTCGGGTTGTACTACAGGAGCTAGGTTTTGGGAATGATGTATGGCTGTTCCTGAATTATATACTGCCCGGTAAACTGGATGCGGCGCGCGAATCATTAGTGGTTCAGTGGCATTACCACCAGGACAGAGTCGAGGAAATCAACAATGGCTGGCATTCTCCGCAAGCAAAATCAGCAGAACAGGCGCTTCGCAGCGGCGACGTTGAAACGTTAATTGACATCTGGGAAAAGGACAATCATTCGCCTTATCATCAGGAAAAGAGTGTCTGGAATCTGTATTTATTGGCACAGCTTCCGCGTGAGATGGCAGTGACTTTCTGGCTGCGTATCAATGAGAAAAAACATCTGTTCGTGGGTGAAAACTATTTTCTCAGCATCCTCGGTTTGGATGCACTACCCGGCCTGTTGTTGGCTTTTTCGCATCGTCCAAAAGAAACATTTCCGTTAATTTTAAATTTCGGCGCTACCGAACTGGCGCTGCCCGTTGCTCGCGTCTGGCACCGTTTTGCCACTCAGCGTGATCTGGCACGTCAGTGGATTTTACAATGGCCGGAACATACGGCTACCGCACTTATCCCTCTCGTCTTTACTAAGCCCAGCGACAACCGCGAAGCTGCATTACTTGCCCTGCGTTTACTGTATGAACAGGGACATAGCGAATTACTGCAAACCGTGGCAAACCGCTGGCAGCGCGCTGATGTGTGGCTTGCCCTGGAAACATTGCTTATACAGAACCCACTGGAAATTTACCCGCCGCGCATTCCGAAAGCCCCTGATTTCTGGCATCCGACAATGTGGCACAGGCCACGGCTTATCAATAATAATCTGCCTGTTACCGATGATGCTCTGGAAATTATTGGCGAAATGCTGCGCTTTACCCAGGGCGGACGTTTTTATAGCGGACTGGAACAACTGAAAACCATCTGCCAGGCGCAGACGCTGGCCGCGTTTGCCTGGGATCTTTTCACCGCCTGGCAACAAGCTGGCGCCCCCGCAAAAGACAACTGGGCATTTCTGGCGTTAAGTCTTTTTGGCGACGAAAGCACGGCACGGGATCTGACGACGCAGATCCTCGCCTGGCCGCAGGAAGGCAAATCTGCCCGGGCTGTCAGTGGCCTGAATATACTTACCCTGATGAATAATGATATGGCGCTAATACAACTGCACCATATCTCGCAACGAGCGAAATCGCGCCCCTTACGTGATAACGCGGCGGAATTTCTTCAGGTGGTCGCAGAAAATCGCGGACTAAGCCAGGAAGAGTTAGCGGACAGATTAGTCCCAACACTGGGCCTTGATGATCCACAGGCGCTTATCTTCGATTTTGGTTCACGACAGTTTAGCGTTCGTTTCGATGAAAACCTCACCCCGGTTATCTACGATCAGCAAAACGTGCGCCAGAAAAGTGTTCCCCGGTTGCGAGCCGATGACGATCAACTTAAAGCGCCTGAAGCACTGGCTCTCCTGAAAGGATTGAGAAAAGACGCTACTCAGATCAGCAAAGATCTACTGCCGCGTCTGGAATCGGCACTGCGCACCGCCCGACGCTGGTCGCTGGCAGATTTTTACTCTCTGTTTGTTAAACATCCTTTTACCCGACTGGTTGCCCAGCGACTGATATGGGGCATTTATCCGGCAAATGAACCACGTCGTTTACTTAATGCATTTCGCGTAGCGGCAGAAGGGGAATTCTGTAATGCCCAGGACGATGTTATTGATCTACCTCCAGATTGCCTGATTGGCATTGCGCACCCGTTAGAAATGCCAACAGAAATACGTGGTGAATTTGAACAACTTTTTGCCGATTACGAGATTATTCCGCCATTTCGTCAACTGGCACGACGCACGGTACTTCTCACGCCAGATGAAGCAGCAAACAATAGCCTGAACCGCTGGCAGGGGAAGTCAGCCACCGTTGGGCAACTGATGGGGATGCGTTACAAGGGCTGGGCATCAGGGTATGAAGACGAATTTGTCTATGGCTTAGGTGAGTATCGTCTGGTGCTTAAGTTTTCACCCGGTTTTCACCACTACAATGTTGATAGCAAGGCGTTGATGAGTTTCAGTTCTCTTAAAGTGTATCGTGACAATCAATCTGTCACTTTTGCCGAACTCGATGTATTTGATTTGAGTGAAGCCTTAAGTACGCCGGACATCATTTTTCACTAACGCACTGCGGGTAGTAACAAAACTGCCCGCTGTCTGACAACTGAGAAAATCCATGATCGTGCAAAGTGAACTGGTCGCTATTTACGACTATCAGGTCATTGATCCTGAAGAACCCTTTTCCTTCCGACTTGAAATACATAAATATGCCCAATTATTTACTGGAACGGTCTATCGACTGGAACGCTTCCGGTTGCATCCAACATTTAATCAATTTGATCGAGATGATAGCGACCCGCTAATAAATGATGCTTTGATTTATATAAGAGATGAATTTATTGATGAGAGAATATTACGAGGTGAATCACCAGAAACTGTAATAGCAATTTTTAATCGTGAACTACATAATATATTCAGTCAACAAATAGAATTATAATTTATTAAAGGGGGAAGAGGTATTCCCCCTTAGATGCGTTTCAATTTGCTAATTACTTCAACAAATCAATCAACCGTAACAGAGCCACTAACAGCTCCAGTACAGCAATGAGCACGGTTAACTTTCGTGTCAGCGTGTCCATTCGCTCTCCTTATTAAGGAGCGCAACACCAGCACCTTACCCTTACGCTGCCTGTCGATGCCGGTTTACGTATGTTGGTACGAAACGTTGCTCTCCGGATCAGGGCACCGCCTGCGGCACCACCCGTCCGGCAGCCAGGACTTGAAATTGGCCCGATCCAGAACAACCTCCCAACGGACAGGATTATAAATCTCACTTGCTGAATTGCAATGGAGCGTAGGTATGGTTATAATTCATTCGTTGGTACGAAATGTTGCACAATCAGTAATTTAGCATCAAAGTCGTAAATAAAAAAACCTGCCTCACCAGCAGGTTTTTTTATTTCCCGTGATCTACTTTCCAGATATTTTCCACTCAAACAATTAATGCGCCAAACAATTATTGCGCGTAGAATATCGTTTATTTCACTAATACATTTCAGGGATGAATATATGTCACCACAGAATAATCATCTGCAGCGTCCGCCTGCCGCTGTGTTATATGCCGATGAACTGGCAAAATTAAAACAAAATGATCGCGTGCCCTGCCCTCCCGGCTGGCAGTTAAGTTTGCCAGCAGCCCGTGCTTTTATTCTTGGCGATGAGGCGCAAAACATCAGCCGTAAAGTCGTAATCAGCCCTTCTGCTATCGAACGCATGTTAGTGACTCTTGCCACCGGGCGCGGTTTAATGCTGGTTGGGGAGCCGGGTACGGCAAAATCTCTCCTTTCTGAATTGCTCGCAACAGCCATTAGCGGCGATGCCGGTTTAACCATTCAGGGCGGCGCATCAACCACCGAAGACCAAATCAAATACGGCTGGAACTACGCTCTGCTAATCAACCACGGTCCGTCAACAGAAGCTCTTGTCCCGGCTCCGCTCTACCAGGGGATGCGTGATGGCAAAATCGTCCGTTTTGAAGAGATAACGCGTACACCGCTGGAAGTACAAGACTGTCTGTTAGGTATGCTTTCTGACAGGGTTATGACGGTTCCGGAACTTACCGGTGAAGCAAGTCAACTCTACGCCCGTGCAGGCTTTAACATTATTGCCACCGCCAATACCCGCGATCGCGGCGTCAATGAAATGAGCGCGGCGCTAAAACGTCGCTTCGATTTTGAAACCGTCTTTCCGATTATGGATTTCGCCCAGGAACTGGAACTGGTCGCCAGTGCTTCGGCGCGTTTGCTGGCTCATAGTGGCATTCCGCACAAAGTGCCTGACGCGGTACTGGAACTACTGGTGCGTACCTTCCGCGATCTGCGTGCCAACGGCGAAAAGAAAACGTCAATGGATACCCTGACGGCCATTATGTCTACCGCTGAAGCCGTTAACGTGGCACACGCCGTGGGGGTCCGCGCCTGGTTTTTAGCGAATCGCCCGGGAGAGCCTGCCGATCTGGTGGACTGTATTGCAGGCACCATCGTCAAAGATAACGAAGAAGATCGCGCTCGGCTGCGCCGTTACTTTGAACAGCGTGTTGCCACGTATAAAGAAGCTCACTGGCAGGCTTATTATCAAGCTCGCCACCGTCTGCCGTGAGGAAAGTTGTATGAGCGAGCCGTTAATTGTCGGCATCCGGCATCATAGCCCGGCCTGTGCCCGGCTGGTAAAATCGCTAATCGAAAGTAAGCAACCACGATACGTGTTGATTGAAGGTCCAGCCGATTTTAATGACCGGGTAGATGAATTGTTTTTAGCCCACCAGCTTCCTGTTGCCATATACAGTTATTCTCAATATCAGGACAGTAAGGTCACGGGGCGCGGTGCCTGGACCCCGTTTGCCGAATTCTCCCCGGAGTGGCAGGCATTGCACGCCGCGCGTCGCATTCAGGCGCAAACGTACTTTATCGATTTACCTTGCTGGGCGCAGAGTGAAGAGGATGACGATGAATCGGCTGCGGCTGATGGCGGTCAGGCCTTACTGCTACGCGCTACCCGCATGGATAACAGCGACACGCTGTGGGATCACCTGTTCGAAGATGAAAGCCAGCAAGCTGTGCTGCCATCATCACTGGCTCACTATTTTGAACAACTACGGGGAGAAACCCCTGCTGATGCTCTCAACTGCCAGCGTGAAACCTTTATGGCTCGCTGGATTGCATGGGCTATGCGGCAAAACAATGGCAATGTGTTAGTCGTCTGCGGCGGCTGGCACGCCCCGGCGCTGGCAAAAAGATGGCGCGAATGCTTGCAGGAAAGTCAAAAACCAGAATTACCATCACTGCCAGAAGCTGTTACTGGTTGTTATCTCACACCATACAGTGAAAAACGCCTTGATGTGCTGGCGGGATACCTTTCAGGAATGCCAGCTCCGGTCTGGCAAAACTGGTGCTGGAAATTTGGTTTGCAACGCGCCGGAGAGCTGTTACTTAAAACGATTCTAACCCGTTTACGTCAGCACCACTTACCTGCCTCCACCGCCGATATGGCTGCCGCCCATCTGCATTCGATGGCTCTGGCACAACTGCGCGGTCATACTCTGCCGCTACGTACTGACTGGCTGGATGCATTAGCGGGCTCGCTTATCAAAGAAGCATTAAACGCGCCGCTACCGTGGAGCTATCGCGGAGTCATTCACCCGGATACCGATCCCATTTTGCTGACGCTGATTGATGTCCTGGCAGGAGATGGATTTGGCAAACTTGCACCTTCCACGCCTCTGCCTCCTCTACCAAAAGATGTAACATCCGAACTGGAACGTACCGAAATCACCCTACCATCCGACCTGGCGTTGAACCGCTTTACCCCCGGCGGCCTGGCACAAAGTCAGGTGCTGCATCGGCTGGCAATCCTCGAACTCCCCGGCATCACTCGTCAACACGGAAGTACACTGACGCTTGCGGGTAACGGCGAAGAACAGTGGAAATTAACTCAACCACTTAGCCAACATGCCGCATTGATTGAAGCAGCCTGCTTTGGTGCCACACTTCAGGAAGCTGCACGTAACAAATTAGAAGCAGACATGCTGGATGCAGGAGGAATTAGCAGCATCACTGCGTGTCTGAGCCAGGCAGCATTAGCCGGTCTGGCGAACTTTAGTGAGCAGTTACTGGAACAACTCGCGTTGCTCATCGCCCAGGAAAATCAGTTTGCTGAGATGGGCCAGGCGCTGGAAGTGCTTTACGCCTTGTGGCGGCTGGATGAAATCAGCGGTATGCAAGGCTCACAGATATTACAAACAACGTTATGTGCGGCCATCGACCGCACGCTATGGCTATGTGAATCCAACGGCAGACCGGACGAAAAAGAATTTCACACCCATTTGCATAGCTGGCGAGCGTTGTGTCATATCCTGCGCGACCTTCATAGCGGCATTCAACTGCCGGGCGTCTCGCTTTCCGCCGCTCTGGCATTACTGGAACGCCGCAGCCAGAGCACTCATGCAACGGCGCTGGATCGCGGCGCGGCTCTTGGCGCACTGATGCGTCTGGAACATCCCAACGCCAGTGCCGAAGCGGCGCTGACGATGCTAACCCAATTGTCTCCGGCACAGTCAGGCGAAGCTCTGCACGGTTTGCTGGCGCTGGCCCGTCATCAACTGGCTTGCCAGCCTGCATTTATCGCTGGTTTCAGCCGTCATTTAAATCAACTCAGTGACGCCGATTTTATTACCGCTCTGCCCGATTTACGTGCAGCGATGGCCTGGCTACCACCACGAGAACGCGGGACGCTGGCGCATCAGGTGCTTGAGCATTATCAACTGGCGCAACTTCCCGTTTCGGCGCTGCAAATGCCGTTGCATTGCCCACCGCAAGCCATTGCACATCATCAACAACTCGAACAGCAGGCACTGGCGTCGCTGCAACACTGGGGAGTATTCCATGTCTGAACTGAACGATCTTCTGACTACCCGTGAGCTACAACGCTGGCGATTGATTCTTGGCGAAGCGGCAGAAACGACCCTTGGTGCTCTGGATGGCAATGCCCGGCAGATAGACCATGCGCTGGAGTGGCTGTATGGGCGCGATCCCGAACGTATCCAGCGTGGTGAACGATCCGGTGGATTAGGTAGCTCAAATCTCACCACGCCAGAATGGATCAATAGTATTCATACGCTCTTTCCGCAGCAGGTCATTGAGCGGCTGGAAAGTGACGCGGTGCTGCGCTACGGCATTGAAGATGTGGTGACAAATCTTGAGGTGCTGGAACGTATGCAGCCCTCTGAAAGCCTGTTACGCGCCGTTTTGCACACTAAACATTTGATGAATCCGGACGTGCTGGCTGCCGCTCGCCGGATAGTGCGCCAGGTGGTGGAAGAAATTATGGCACGACTGGCGAAGGAAGTTCGTCAGGCTTTTTCTGGTGTACGTGACCGTCGACGCCGCTCGCATATTCCCTTGGCGCGTAATTTCGATTTCAAAAGTACTCTGCGCGCCAACCTGCAACACTGGCATCCGCAACACGGCAAGTTGTATATCGAATCGCCCCGCTTTAACAGCCGAATTAAGCGCCATAGCGAACAATGGCAACTGGTTTTACTGGTTGATCAAAGTGGATCAATGGTGGATTCGGTGATCCACTCGGCAGTGATGGCGGCCTGTCTATGGCAACTACCCGGTATCCGCACACATCTGGTCGCTTTTGACACCAGCGTGGTCGATCTCACGGCAGACGTTGCCGATCCGGTGGAGTTATTAATGAAAGTACAGTTAGGCGGCGGAACGCACATCGCCAGTGCGATGGAGTATGCCCGTCAACTTATTGAACAGCCGGGTAAAAGTGTAATTATTCTGGTGAGCGATTTTTATGAGGGAGGAGCATCATCATCACTCATCCACCAGGTGAAACAATGTGTTCAAAGCGGCATCAAAGTGCTGGGACTGGCGGCGCTCGATAGCACAGCAACGCCCTGTTATGACCGTGATATGGCCCAGGCGCTGGTTAATGTCGGTGCACAAATTGCTGCCATGACGCCGGGCGAACTGGCGTCATGGCTGGCGGAGAAACTTCAGTCATGAATGCACTACACCCGGAATTATTAGAACTGACGCCACAAGCCCTGACGGCGTTAAGCAATGCTGGTTTTGTTAAGCGCAGTCTTAAGGAACTGGAAAATGGCAATATCCCGCAAATCAGCCATGAAAACGGCACGCTGATCGCCACATTTAGTGACGGTACATGCAGCCAACTGGCAAGCGGTCAGGCGCTGAAGGAGGCTCAGTGTAGCTGCGGAGCTATCGGTATGTGCCGCCATCGCGTGATGCTGGTGTTAAGTTATCAGCGACTTTGTGCTACCTCTCAGCCCACGGAAAAAGAAGAGGAATGGAACCCGGCAATCTGGCCGGAAGAACTGACTACCCTGCCCACTGCCACGCACAAACGCGCGCAATCCCTGGTCGCCAAAGGTATCACCATTGAACTGTTCTGTGCGCCAGGCGAAATTCCCTCTGCCCGCTTACCGATGAGCGATGTGCGTTTTTATTCCCGCAGCAGCATTCGTTTCGCCCGTTGTGATTGCATTGAAGGAACGCTATGCGAACACGTAGTACTGGCAGTGCAGGCATTTGCCCAGGCCAAAACGCAGCAGGCAGAATTTACCCATTTAATCTGGCAGATGCGCAGCGAACACATCGCCTCGAACGACGATCCATTTGCCAGCGACGAAGGCAAAGCATGTCGTCAATATGTCCAACAATTAAGCCAGGCATTATGGCTGGGCGGCATCAGCCAGCCGTTACTCCACTACGAGGCAGCATTCAGCCGCGCACAGCAAGCGGCGGAACGCTGCAACTGGCGATGGGTGAGTGAATCGCTACGGCAACTGCGCGCCAGTATTGATGCCTCCCACGCCCGCGCCAGTCACTATCATGCCGGAGAATGCTTACATCAGCTTGCGGCATTAAACAGTCGATTGAACTGTGCACAAGAGATGGCGCGACGCGATGGTGTTAGTGAAGTCCCGCCCATGCCCTGGCGCACGGTCGTCGGTGCAGGTATTGCCGGAGAAGCAAAGCTTGATCATCTGCGGCTGGTATCGTTAGGTATGCGTTGCTGGCAGGACTTCCAACAGTATGGTTTACGGATCTGGTTTAGCGACCCCGACACTGGCAGTATTTTGCATCTGTCACGCAGTTGGTCAAGAAGTGAACAAGAAAAGGCGCCAGCAGCTACGCGTCGGCTGTTTACCTTTCAGGCTGCCGCGCTGGCGGGTGGGCAAATTGTTTCACAAGCTGCACGTCGGAGCGCCGAAGGCGAACTGTTATTAGGTACGCGCAACCGCTTAAGTAGCGTTGTGCCACTGTCACCTGATGCCTGGCAAATGCTGGGGTCACCGTTACGTCAGCCAGGCATTGTGGCTCTGCGGGAATACCTATGCCAGCGTCCACCAGCCTGCATACGACCTCTTAACCAGGTGGATAATTTATTTATTCTGCCAGTGGCGGAATGTCTTTCCCTTGGCTGGGATAGCAG
This sequence comes from Escherichia sp. 93.0816, assembly GCF_013368855.2. Taxonomy (NCBI): domain Bacteria; kingdom Pseudomonadati; phylum Pseudomonadota; class Gammaproteobacteria; order Enterobacterales; family Enterobacteriaceae; genus Escherichia; species Escherichia sp. 93.0816. The sequence continues at coordinate 19,582 of NZ_JABWNC020000004.1, forward strand.
CCGCCAGACGCTGGATGCGCAGGTAATCAGTGGCGAAGGCGAAGATAACGTGCTGACGTTATCACTGCCAGCTTCAACCAGTGCGCCCTTTGCAGTTGAACGTATGGCGTCCCTTTTACAACAGCAGGATGATCCTGTGTGTCTGGTTTCTGGTTTTGTCAGTTTTGTTGAGGGGCAATTGACGCTGGAGCCACGGGTGATGATGACGCAAACTCGCGCCTGGGCGCTGGATGCAGAAACTGCGCCTGTGGCACCGCTACCTTCCGCCCACGTTCTTCCTGTGCCGTCCACCGCTCATCAATTGCTGATGCGCTGCCAGGCGTTGCTTATTCAACTGCTCCATAACGGCTGGCGCTATCAGCAACAGAGCGCCATTAGTCAGGCTGATTTTCTGGCGAACGAACTCACCGTAGTAGGTTTTTATCGGCTGGCGCATGTATTGAAGCAATTACGCAATGCGGAAGGCGAGACACTGGCAGAAGTATTGAATAACTGTGTTTTACTCTGCGAACAGTTGTTACTGATGCTTGAGCAACAAGGAGGAAAAAATGCTTTTTATTAAGAGATCTACTCCATTTCCGGACTGCTCAAGACGAGGTATAAAGAATATTCTATAGCGCCCTGGTGAGAGTCACCAGTTTTCTGATCTTGATAAAATGGAGTTTTACATGAAGGCTTTCAACAAACTGTTTTCCCTCGTTGTTGCATCTGTTCTGGTTTTCTCTCTCGCTGGCTGTGGTGATAAAGAAGAATCAAAGAAATTTAGTGCCAATCTGAACGGTACTGAAATTGCCATTACCTATGTCTACAAAGGCGACAAGGTGCTTAAGCAATCTTCAGAAACCAAAATTCAGTTTGCAACCATCGGTGCAGCTAACAAAGAAGAGGCGGCTAAAAAGCTTGAGCCGTTAAGTGCAAAATATAAAAACATTACTGGCGTTGAAGAAAAATTAACCTTTACTGATACTTACGCGCAGGAAAACGTAACTATCGATATGGAAAAAGTTGATTTTAAAGCCCTGCAGGGTATTTCCGGCATTAACATTTCTGCTGACGATGCCAAAAAAGGCATCACTATGGCGCAAATGGAACTGGTGATGAAAGCCGCTGGCTTTAAAGAAGTGAAATAATCTGCCGGAGGCCATGCTCTCTGCATGGCCTCCAGACCTGTCTTAGTTTTTCTTCACATGCTGGCGCGCAGCCAGTCCACGCAGAAAATAACGCAAGAATTGATCGCCGCATTCGCGGAAGTTTTTATGCTCCGGTGCACGCATCATCGCAGTAATTTCAGGCATAGAAACGCGAAACTGCTGTTCGGTGAGGATCGCCAGAATGTCATCGGTTTTCAGTGAAAACGCGATGCGCAATTTTTTCAGCACGATGTTGTTATTAATACGACGTTCCGGTTCCAGTGCCGGTGCAGACTCATCCCTGCCGCGTTTTTCGTAAATCAGGCCATTCAGGAATGAGGACAAAATAATGTCCGGACAACGTTGAAAACCTTCTTCGTCTTCTTTACGCAACCAGATGGCAATCTGTTCGGCAGTGGCTTCGACATTGCCCAGCGCCAGAATGCGCACCAGGTCGTTATTATTGGCTTTTAAAATGTAGCGCACGCTGCGCAGAATATCGTTACTTAGCATGAGGCCTTCAGGTGTTGATGAGGCAAAAAGCCATTTTAGCAGTCTTTTAAAGGCCAATCGCCTCTTTTAAGCTTTTCAGATAACGGCGGCTGACCGGCACGGTTAAGCCATTACGTAAAATTAACTCGGCCTGGCCATTATCTTCCAGGCGAATCTCCTGCAAATGCGCGAGGTTAACCAGATACTGACGATGACAACGCAGTAGCGGTGTACGACTCTCCAGGGTGCGCAAAGTCAGTTCGGTAAAACCTTCTTTCCCTTCGTGACTGGTGACATAAACACCGCTCATCCGACTGCTGACAAACGCCACATCTTTCATTTGCAGCAAATAAATCCGACTATGCCCCGTACAAGGAATAAATTTCAGCGCCTGCTGATTTTCCGGTAACAGCGAAACATCCTGCTTGCTCCGCTCCTGACGCAAACGCGCCAGCGTTTTCGCCAGTCGCGCTTCATCAATTGGCTTCAGGAGATAATCAAAGGCATGTTCTTCAAAGGCTTTAATGGCGTATTCGTCAAACGCGGTGAGAAAAACGATATACGGACGATGTTCCGGGTCGAGCATCCCCACCATTTCCAGACCGCTGATGCGCGGCATCTGGATGTCGAGAAACAGCACGTCCGGGCGCAGTTTATGCACCGCGCCGATCCCTTCCACGGCGTTTGAGCACTCGCCGACAATTTCAATATCGCTCTGTTCTTGCAAAAATACGCGCAGGTTCTCCCGTGCTAACGGTTCATCATCGACAATTAAGACTTTAATCATGCCTCGTCCCTCCATGGCAGTCGTAACGTTATTCGGGTGTAACTATCAGGCTCACAGGCGACGCTTATCCCATAGTCATCGCCAAAACGCTCACGTAAACGCTTATCCACCAGATTCATCCCCAGCCCGCTGGCATTAGTTGCCGGTTGATACAAACCGGCATTGTCTTCGATCTCCAGCATTAAATGTTGCCCTTCACGTCTTGCGCTAATTGCCACTCGCCCTGTATCCAGGAGTTGTGATGTTCCATGTTTAATAGCGTTTTCCACTATTGGTTGCAGGGTAAACGCGGGCAACTGCTGCCGGGATAACTCCTCTGGAATAGAAATGTTGACCTGCAATCGCGACTGGAAGCGCGCCTTTTCAATTTGCAGATAAGCATTCACATGTTCAATCTCGTCGGCGAGAGTAACAAACTCCGAAGGCCGCTTTAAGTTTTTGCGGAAAAAAGTGGAAAGATACTGCACCAACTGGCTGGCCTGTTCGCTGTCGCGGCGGATAACAGCTTTAATGGTGTTAAGCGCATTGAACAGGAAATGGGGATTCACCTGGGCGTGAAGCAGTTTAATTTCTGACTGGGTGAGCATGGCTTTTTGCCGCTCATATTGCCCGGCGAGGATCTGCGCCGAAAGCAATTGCGCAATCCCCTCCCCCAGCGTGCGGTTGATTGAGCTGAACAAACGGTTTTTCGCTTCATACAATTTGATGGTGCCCATCACCCGCTGATTTTCTCCACGCAATGGAATCACCAGCGTCGAACCCAGTTTGCATTGCGGATGCAAAGAGCAACGGTAAGGCACTTCGTTGCCATCGGCGTAGACCACTTCGCCGGTTTCAATCGCTTTTAAGGTGTAGGTCGAGGAAATCGGTTTGCCTGGCAAATGATGGTCGTCACCGATTCCGGTAAAGGCCAGCAATTTCTCGCGATCGGTAATGGCTACAGCACCAATATCCAGTTCCTGATACAGCACCTGTGCCACTTTCATGCTGTTCACTTCGTTAAAGCCCTGGCGCAAAATGCCTTCCGTCGAGGCTGCGACTTTCAACGCGGTGGCGGAAAAAGCCGAAGTGTATTTTTCAAACATCGCGCGTTTATCAAGCAATATACGCATAAACAGCGCCGCGCCGACGGTATTGGTGACCATCATTGGCGCAGCAATATTACTCACCAGACGCACCGCATCTTCATAAGGTCGGGCGATCGCCAGGATGATCAACATTTGCACCATTTCAGCAACGAACGTGACGGCACCTGCGGTAATGGGGTTAAAGACTTTATCAGTGCGTCCACGACGGATCAGGATGCTGTGTACCAGGCCGCCGAGCAATCCTTCGACGATAGTCGAGATCATGCAACTTAGCGCGGTCATCCCCCCCATTGAGTATCGATGTAACCCGCCGGTCAGACCAACCAGACCGCCCACCACCGGGCCGCCGAGTAAGCCTCCCATCACCGCGCCAATCGCCCGCGTATTAGCAATCGAATCGTCGATATGCAACCCGAACCAGGTGCCCATGATGCAGAAGATGGAAAAGACGATGTAGCAGAGAAATTTATGCGGCAGACGAACCGTGACCTGCATTAACGGTATGAATAATGGCGTTTTACTCATTAACCACGCAATGACTAAAAAAACGCACATCTGCTGAAGCAGCAGCAACACCAGATTAAAATCGTACATACCCGCAAACCACACTTCCCTTTAAAACGCGTAACATACATTGCCTGCGTTTAACTTTCTTTGAACTCTTGCAGAAAAATGAGAATTCGTGAGTACGATCACTCAAAATCGCCTGGCAAAAATAAAATCACCCTAACGATGAACTAAAAACGGACAAAACTACCTGGTTCGCAAATCTGCGTCTAAAGTTAAACCGGGACCTCGCGAGCATGGGTGGTAGGATGGCGCTTTACACAATTGGTGAAGTGGCGTTGCTTTGTGATATCAATCCTGTCACGTTACGCGCGTGGCAGAGGCGTTACGGATTATTGAAACCGCAGCGCACAGACGGCGGACATCGCCTGTTCAACGATGCCGATATTGACCGGATCCGCGAGATCAAACGCTGGATCGATAACGGCGTGCAGGTCAGCAAAGTTAAAATGCTACTCAGTAATGAGAATGTTGATGTGCAAAACGGCTGGCGCGATCAGCAAGAAACTCTGCTTAATTACCTGCAAAGTGGCAATCTACAAAGTCTGCGAATGTGGATCAAAGAGCGTGGTCAGGATTACCCCGCCCAGACGCTCACCACACATCTGTTCATTCCTCTGCGCCGACGTCTTCAGTGTCAGCAACCAACTCTCCAGGCGTTACTGGCGATCCTTGACGGTGTACTGATCAACTACATCGCCATTTGTCTGGCCTCAGCACGTAAAAAACAGGGCAAAGATGCGCTGGTGGTTGGCTGGAATATTCAGGATACCACGCGTCTGTGGCTGGAAGGCTGGATTGCCAGCCAGCAGGGATGGCGCATTGATGTCCTCGCCCACTCGCTCAATCAACTACGCCCGGAACTGTTTGAAGGCCGCACACTATTAGTGTGGTGCGGTGAAAACCAGTCTCCCGCCCAGCAGCAGCAACTCACCAGCTGGCAGGAACAAGGCCATGATATTTTCCCACTCGGCATTTAATGATTCGTTAACAAATGCGCTTTACTGTACAATCCTTTCGTTAACATAAGGAGTGCATTATGCGCATAGCGAAAATTGGGGTTATCACCCTGTTCCTGTTGATGGCGTTAGGCGGTATCGGTGGCGTCATGCTCGCAGGTTATACCTTTATTCTGCGTGCTGGCTGAGTCGCTGCACCAGTCGTTCAAACAGGCGGTCTACGATGATCGCCGCCAGTGCCACCAGCAACGCCCCCTGAATCACATAAGCAGTGTTAAATCCGCTAAGTCCGATGATGATGGGCGTCCCCAGCGTGCTGGCTCCTACCGTTGAGGCAATGGTCGCCGTACCAATGTTGATAATCACTGAAGTCCGCACGCCGGCCAGAATCACTGGCGCTGCCAACGGTAACTCCACTTTACGTAATCGCTGACCCCGGCTCATTCCCATCCCTTTGGCAACGTCTGTCACGCTGGCATCAATCGCTCCCAGTCCGGCAAGTGTTGCCTGTAAGATCGGTAGCACGCCGTAAAGGATCAAAGCAATAATCGCCGGTTGCTGACCAAACCCCATCACCGGAACAGCAATCGCCAGCACAGCTACGGGCGGAAAAGTCTGCCCAACGGCGGCAATGGTTTCCACCATCGGGCGAAACTCCGCGCCCCACGGGCGAGTGACAGCAATTCCGGCACCAGTACCAATGATCACGGCAAACAAACTTGAGATCCCCACCAACCAGAAATGAGCCAGCGCCAGGGCAGCAAAGCTTTCCTGCTGATAAACAGGTCTCGGCAGTTGTGGGAACAAAGCATCAAACAGTGGCTGGCTATAGGGTAGCCAGAAAATCAGCCCCACAAACAGAGCAATGAGCCAGAACAGCGGATCGCGCAACATCTTCATACGCTTACGCCTCCACCAGCAGATCCTGAAAATGCAATGTGCCGCAAGGTTTACCCTGAGCGTCAACCACCGGCAACACTTCACAACCACGAGCGACAAACAATGAGAGCGCATCGCGTAGCGTCATCTCTTCTGCCAGTGCCTCACCTTCAGCATGTTCGTTGCGGCGCACATAATCGGTCACACTACGTAACGATAACAGGCGCACGCCCAGCTCGCTGCGACCAAAAAACTGGCGCACAAAATCATTCGCCGGGCGAGTAAGCATCGCCAGCGGATTGCCCTGCTGCACCACTTCACCATGATCCATTAACACCAGATGTTCTGCCAGCCGTAGCGCCTCATCAATATCATGAGTGACCAGCACAATAGTGCGCCCCAGCAAACGGTGAATGCGCGTCATCTCTTGTTGCAACGCGCCGCGCGTCACCGGATCCAACGCGCCAAAGGGTTCATCCATCAATAAGACTTGCGGATCGGCAGCCAGTGCGCGCGCCACTCCCACACGTTGCTGCTGACCACCGGAAAGCTGATGCGGATAACGCTCGCGTAAATTCGCCTCCAGCCCCAGCAGCGCCATTAATTCATCGATGCGATCGTCAATCCGCGCCCGCGACCATTTTTGTAATTGCGGCACGGTGGCGATGTTTTGCGCCACGCTCCAGTGGGGAAATAAACCTATCGACTGGATGGCGTATCCCATCCGGCGGCGCAGCTCCAGCACTGGCAGCGAGCGAATTTCTTCTCCGGCAAAGCGGATCACGCCACTGTCATGCTCCACCAGGCGGTTAATCATCTTCAGGGTAGTGGATTTGCCGGAGCCTGATGTGCCAATCAGCACCGAGAAACTCCCCTCCTGAAAATTGAGATTGAGGTCGTTAACGGCTTTTTGTGTGCCGAACAGTTTGCTGACATGGCTAAATTCAATCATGGTTTGTTACCTTCAGCAGTGCGATAAGCAAATCGAACAACGCGTCGGTTAGCACCGCCAGTACAATCACCGGGACCACTCCCAGCAACACTAAATCAATGGCACTGCTTAGCAGCCCCTGGAAAACCAGTGCGCCAAAACCGCCAGCGCCGATTAACGCCGCAATCACCGCCATACCGACAGTCTGCACCATCACCACCCGCAGGCTGCGCAGAAATACCGGTAACGCCAGCGGTAACTGCACATGCAGGAATCGCTGCGTCCCGCTCATGCCCATCGCTGTGGCGCTCTCCAGCACGTCGCGCGGGATCTGATTCAACCCAACTACCACGCCGCGCACCAACGGCAGTAAGGCGTAAAGCACCAGCGCAATCAGTGCGGGTGTCATTCCGGTTCCTGCAACACCAAGCGTTCCGAGCCACGGAAATGCGCTGACCAGCCCGGCAAGCGGCGCAATCAACAGGCCAAAGAGCGCCACCGAAGGCACAGTCTGAATGACATTGAGCAGAGAAAAAATCGTCCCCTGCCGCGCAGTGGAAAAGTAACACCAGATGCCCAGTGGCACACCGATAGCCAGCGCAGGAAGCACCGAACCAAACAACAACGTCAGATGCTGCGCCAGCGCGTCATCGAACACATCCTGACGGTTGGCGTACTCTTTCATTAGCGAGAGATCGTTAAGCGTGCCTGAGTACAGCAGCCACAGCGGAATGATGACAATCTGTATATGCAACAACCAGCGCCACAACGGATGCATGGTGATCCGGCGGATTGCATCACTACAGGCCAGCAATGCCAGCGCCGCAGCCAGCCAGAAACCACTGCCGAGGCTGGCACGCGCCAGCGAACTGCCACTTTGCGCCAGTTGCGTCGCGGCCTTTCCTGCGCCCCATACCAGCAAGATGAAGACGAATTGCGCAAGGATGAGAGCAAAAATGCTGCCTTTTCTACCGGGAACAAAACAGGCTGTCAGCCAGGCGCAACCAACACCCACCAGCATCCAGATCGTTTGCGGCCACAGTTGCCAGAGATGACGCCCCTCACCAGAAACTAAACGGTTAGGCGCGTAACTGATAAACGGTAGCGCCGCTGCGATTGCCGTCAGCAACAGCAGCAGCACCAGAACAGGATTAATACGTAGATAAGTCACGAGAAATTACTTCGTCCACCCTTTTTGTTTCAGGTAGTCGGCAGCCACTTTTTTGGCATCCAGTCCTTCAACGGCAATGCTGGCATTCAGTTGCTGTAACGTCTTTTCATCGAGGCTGGCGAAAACTGGCTGTAGCCACTGTGCCATTTGCGGATACTCCTTCAACACCGACTCACGCACCACTGGCGCAGGCGCGTAGATAGGTTGAACACCTTGTGGATCGCTTAAAGTTTGCAGCCCCAGCGCCGCTACCGGGCCGTCGGTGCCGTAAGCCATCGCCGCATTAACGCCGGATGTTTGTTGGGCAGCGGCTTTAATCGTTACCGCCGTGTCGCCACCGGCCAGTGACAGCAACTGATCCTGACCGAGCTTAAAGTCATAGGCTTTTTCAAAAGCGGGTAAGGCATCTGCGCGTTCGATAAACTCTGCCGAGGCTGCCAGTTTGAAGGTGCCGCCCTCTTTCAGATAACGACTCAGGTCGGCAAGCGAAGTGAGTTTGTTTTTCTCTGCCACATCCTGACGCACGGCGATGGTCCAGGTGTTATTCGCAGGTGCGGGCGTCAGCCAGATTAACTTGTTTTGCTCTGCATCGAGTTTTTTGACTTTCTCGTAGCCCTGTCCGGCATTTTTCCACGCTGCATCGTTTTCATCTTTAAAGAAGAAAGCGCCATTGCCGGTATATTCCGGATAGATATCCAGTTCACCGGAAGTAATCGCCCCGCGCACCACAGGAGTCGTTCCGAGTTGCACTTTATTGACCGTCGGTACGCCGTGGCTTTCGAGTACCTGCAAGATGATGTTGCCGAGTAGCGCGCCTTCGGTATCGATTTTTGAACCGACTTTAACGGGGGAAGCCGCGTGCAGCGGCAGGCTCACGGCTGCCAACAAAACCAGTGAACCTGCCCAGACCTTTGAGAGTGGCATGATGCTTTCCTCATTCTTTTACTGTTGTTTTCAGCGAATTAAGAGAAAAGCATAGTTGATAATGGCGGAGTTAGCCTGAGCGGACGGATTCAGTTGCAGAATCAGATAAATACTTAAAGGGCGCAAACGTCGCGCCCTTACTAAAGCATTACAGCAACTCAAACTCGCCTTTCTTAACGCGTGCGGAATCGGTGCCGATAAAGACGTTGAACTTGCCTGGCTCGGCGTCATATTTCATCTGCTGATTCCAGAACTTCAGCGCATCAATGTCGATCGGGAAGCTGACAGTCTGAGTTTCGCCCGGTTTCAGGGTGATTTTCTCAAAGCCTTTCAGCTGCTTCACCGGACGGCTCATAGAAGCGGTCACATCCTGCAAATACATCTGAACCACCGTCGCCCCTTCGCGTTTGCCGGTGTTCGTCACCTGCACGCTGGCAGTCACTTTGCCGTCACGCTTCATGGTCGGGGCAGAGAGTTTCACATCAGAGACAGTGAAAGTGGTGTAGCTCAGACCATAACCGAACGGGTAAAGCGCACCGTTAGCTTCATCGAAATAGCGTGAAGTGTATTTGTTCGGCTTGTCAGCGTTATACGGGCGACCCGTATTCAGATGGCTGTAGTAAACCGGGATCTGCCCGACAGAACGCGGGAAGGACATCGGCAGCTTGCCGGACGGGTTGTAATCGCCAAACAATACATCGGCAATCGCATTCCCCCCTTCCGTACCCGCAAACCAGGTTTCCAGAATCGCGTCAGCCTGCTGATCTTCTTTCACCAGCGCCAGCGGACGCCCGTTCATCAGCACCAGCACCAGCGGTTTACCGGTGGCTTTCAGCGCCGCAATCAAGTCACGTTGGCTTTGCGGAATAGTGATATCGGTACGGCTGGAGGCTTCGTGCGCCATCCCCTGAGCTTCACCGACTACCGCCACCACCACATCAGATTGTTTCGCGGTCTGCACTGCTTCATCAATCATCTCTTGAGCAGAACGAGGATCGACTTTGACCGCTTCTTCATACTGATTCAGGAAGTCGATAATGCCTTTGTCACTGGTAACGTTCGCCCCTTTGGCATACAGCACTTTACCGTTTTCACCGACGGCATTTTTAATCCCGGTCAGTACGGTCACGGATTGATCGGCAACACCGGCTGCGGACCAGCTGCCCATCACGTCACGTTTACTGTCCGCCAGTGGCCCAACCACCGCAATGGTGGCCGATTTTTTCAGCGGTAACGTTTCGAGACGGTTTTTCAGCAGCACCAGGCTTTCTCGCGCCACTTCACGCGCTTCTTTGCGATGCAGGCGACTTTCGGCATTGGTATCCACCGGGTCAGACTCTTTCGGCCCAAGGTGGCTGTACGGATCGTTAAACAGTCCCATGTCATATTTGACGTTCAGTACGTGACGCGCGGCATCGTCCAGCTCTGCCATAGTCACTTTGCCGGATTTGATCAAACCAGGCAGATACTTCGAGTAGTACTCGTCGCTCATGCTCATGTTGATCCCGGATTTCAGCGCCACGCGCACCGCATCTTCCGGATCTGCCGCCGTGCCGTGTTTAATCAGTTCTTTGATTGCGCCATGATCGGAAACGGTGATGCCTTTAAAGCCCCACTGATCGCGCAGAACATCTTTCAGCAGCCAGGAATCGGAGGTGGCTGGCGTGCCGTTCAGCGAGTTCAGCGCCACCATCACCGCGCCGCTGCCTGCATCCAGCCCCGCTTTGTACGGCGGCATATAGTCATTAAACAGGCGCTGCGGGCTCATATCGACGGTGTTGTACTCTTTGCCGCCTTCTACCGCACCGTATGCAGCAAAGTGTTTGACGCTGGTCATCACCGAGTAGCGATCTGCCGGGCTTTTACCCTGCATCGCTTCCACCATGGTTTTACCCATTATTGAGGTGAGATACGTATCTTCGCCAAAACCTTCAGAAGCACGTCCCCAGCGCGGATCGCGCGAGACATCGACCATTGGCGCCCAGGTCATATTCAAACCATCATCTGCCGCTTCATAAGCAGAGACGCGCCCTACTGTTTTCACCGCATCGAGGTTAAAAGAAGAGGCCAGACCAAGGCTTATAGGGAAGACAGTGCGCTGACCGTGCAGCACGTCGTAAGCAAAGAAAAGAGGAATTTTCAGGCGGCTTAATTCCATCACCTGATCCTGCATGGCGCGGATATCCTGACGGGTTACGGTGTTGAAAATCGCCCCAACCTGCCCGTCTTTAATCATCTCGCGGATCGCCTCTTTCGGGTTATCCGGGCCGACGCTGATTAAGCGCAGTTGACCAATCTTCTCATCAACCGTCATTTTTTTGAGCAGCTCGGTGACGAACGCATCACGCGCTTCGGGCGTTAATGGATGGTTACCAAACAAATCATCCGCCAGTGCTGGCTGTAAGGCCAGACTTACCGCGATACCTACTGAACATAGCCATTTCATGTGGATTTTTCTTCCTTTGTTGCCCGATGTGGCAGCGAAAATGGTGCAAAAACCGTAGTTTGCCATAAGCATGATGGAGAGAGAAAAAGAATGCTCAGTTTATTGTCTGAATTTTCAAAATATTCACTCGCTGAATTGTCATACAAGGCGCTATTCTAGTTTGTGATATTTTTTCGCCACCACAAGGAGTGGAAAATGTCTTCCATGACAACAACTGATAATAAAGCCTTTTTGAATGAACTTGCCCGTCTGGTCGGTCATTCACACCTGCTCACCGATCCCGCAAAAACGGCCCGCTATCGCAAGGGCTTCCGTTCTGGTCAGGGCGACGCGCTGGCTGTCGTTTTCCCTGGTTCGCTACTGGAATTGTGGCGGGTGCTGAAAGCCTGTGTAACCGCTGACAAAATTATTCTGATGCAGGCCGCCAATACCGGCCTGACCGAAGGCTCGACGCCAAACGGTAACGACTATGATCGCGATATCGTTATCATCAGCACCCTGCGTCTCGACAAACTGCACGTTCTCGGCAAGGGCGAACAGGTGCTGGCATATCCTGGCACCACGCTCTATTCGCTGGAAAAAGCTCTCAAACCGCTGGGGCGCGAACCGCACTCGGTGATTGGTTCGTCGTGTATAGGTGCATCGGTCATCGGCGGTATCTGTAATAACTCCGGCGGCTCGCTGGTGCAGCGTGGCCCGGCGTATACCGAAATGTCGTTATTCGCGCGCATAAATGAAGACGGCAAACTGACGCTGGTGAACCATCTGGGGATTGATCTGGGCGAAACACCGGAGCAGATCCTCAGCAAGCTGGATGACGATCGTATCAAAGAAGATGATGTTCGCCACGATGGTCGTCACGCCCACGATTATGACTATGTTCACCGCGTTCGGGATATTGAAGCCGACACGCCCGCACGTTATAACGCCGACCCGGATCGCCTGTTTGAATCCTCCGGTTGCGCCGGAAAACTGGCGGTATTCGCGGTACGTCTTGATACCTTCGAAGCAGAAAAAAATCAGCAGGTGTTTTATATCGGCACCAATCAGCCGGAAGTGCTGACTGAAATCCGCCGCCATATTCTGGCTAATTTCGAAAATCTGCCGGTTGCAGGGGAATATATGCACCGGGATATCTACGATATCGCGGAAAAATATGGCAAAGACACCTTCCTGATGATCGATAAACTTGGCACCGACAAGATGCCTCTCTTCTTTAATATCAAAGGGCGTACCGATGCGATGCTGGAGAAAGTGAAATTCTTCCGTCCGCATTTTACCGACCGTGCGATGCAAAAATTCGGTCATCTGTTCCCCAGCCATTTACCCCCACGCATGAACAGCTGGCGCGATAAATATGAACATCATCTGCTGTTAAAAATGGCGGGCGATGGCATTGGCGAAGCTAAATCGTGGCTGGTGGATTATTTCAAACAGGCTGAAGGCGATTTCTTTGTCTGTACGCCGGAGGAAGGCAGCAAAGCATTTTTGCATCGTTTTGCGGCTGCGGGCGCAGCGATCCGTTATCAGGCGGTGCATTCCGATGAAGTCGAAGACATTCTGGCTCTGGATATTGCTCTGCGTCGTAACGATACCGAGTGGTATGAGCATTTGCCGCCGGAGATCGACAGCCAGTTGGTACACAAGCTCTATTACGGTCATTTTATGTGCTATGTCTTCCACCAGGATTACATCGTCAAAAAAGGTGTGGATGTACATGCGTTGAAGGAACAGATGCTGGAGCTGTTACGCCAGCGCGGCGCGCAATACCCTGCCGAGCATAACGTCGGTCATTTATATAAAGCGCCGGAGACGCTGCAGAAGTTTTATCGCGAGAACGATCCGACCAACAGTATGAACCCTGGGATCGGTAAGACCAGTAAGCGGAAAAACTGGCAGGAAGCAGAGTAAATACGGCTGGATGCCTGATGCAGATAGAGGCCTGATAAGATGCGTAAGCATCGCATCAGGCACTGGCACCTAATGCCGGATGCGGCGTAAACGCCTGATCCGGCCTACAGGCAAGCAAACTTAATCGTTCTGTGCCGTCTGCCCCGCTGCCGCCATCTGGGCAGCTTTTTGTTTTTTATAGCTCAACGCCGCAGCCGGAACAGGCATCACTTTACCAGTCTCAATCCAGGTACGCAGGCGGCTGGCATCGGCAAAATGGGTATATTTGCCAAATGCATCCATCACCACCAGCGCCACCGGTTTATTATTGATAACCGTGCGCATCACCAGGCAATGCCCTGCGGCATTGGTAAAACCGGTTTTGGTTAACTGAATATTCCAGTTATCGCGATACACCAGATGGTTAGTATTGCGGAACGGCAGGGTGTACGTCGGATTAGAGAAGGTCGCCATATCTTCACGGGTGGTACTCAACTGACCGATCAACGGATATTGTTTGCTGGCAATCAGCAATTTGGTCAGGTCACGGGCTGTCGAAACGTTATGCACCGACAATCCGGTCGGTTCAACAAAGCGCGTGTTGTTCATTCCGAGTGATTTCGCTTTCGCATTCATCGCTTTAATAAAAGCGTTATAACCACCAGGATAATGGTGCGCCAGGCTTGCCGCCGCGCGGTTTTCTGAAGACATCAGCGCCAGCAACAGCATATCTTTACGGCTGATTTCGCTGTTCAGTCGCACGCGCGAATAGACCCCCTTCATCTCTGGCGTCTGGCTGATATCCACTTTCAGTTTTTCATCCAACGGCAGTCGTGCGTCAAGCACCACCATTGCGGTCATTAATTTGGTGATTGACGCAATCGGACGCACCAGATCCGGGTGGTTCGAATAGATCACTTTGTTGGTATTCAGATCAACAATCATCGCACTACCGGAAGCGATTTCCGGCTGCGAAGCGGTGGTAGCGGCAGTCGTTTTCGCAACGGCCTGCGGTGCAAAAGGCACAGCCAGCATTAGAGCCAGGCTAAATAAAGAAACTCGAAATTTCGGCATGATGAGCATTCAGATAGTGGTTCACGCGCACGGGTTGCGCACCGCCGGAGTAAGGATTTACTGAGGCTAGCGACGCCATCATAACGAGCAAAAAGTGCGATCGTCAAAGGAGAATCGTGAGGAAATGCTGCATTGCTGACATTTACGCCAGCAATGCAACGCAAAAGAACTTTCTAGAACAGCCGATAACCGTACCCCCACAGAATAACGGTAATAGCGAGCAACACTTCCAGCACCAGTACGCCAATCGCCAGCGTCGAACTGGAGAAACTAAGACCTTCCTCTTTGTTGATATTCAGGAAGCTCGGAATACCGAGATAAAGCAGATAGCCGGTGTAAAACAGCGCCACCGAACCCACCAGCGCGCACAGCCAGACCAGCGGATAAAGCGCCACCAGGCCGCTTAAAAACAGCGGCGTCGCGACATATCCGGCAAAGACCATACAGTGCGCAAGCGATGGACGTTGCGGATATTTGCGCGCCATCCACCAGATGACTCGCCCCATCACCGCGACCCCAGCCAGCATAACGCCATAAAACAAGACAGCCAGCGCCAGTCCGGTAAACCAGGATAACTTCAGGATAGTGCCATCGCCAAAATTCCAGCCAATTTGCGTGGTGCCAATGAAGGCACAGATCACCGGAATCGCCGCCATCAGCAAAACGTGGTGGGTGTAGTGATGAGAAATCGTTTCGTTTTCACGATTAATCACCTGCATTTCACGATCGGGATGGGAAAACAGTCCCCAGACATGGCTCATACCGCCCCCTTTTTGTGAGTTGCTGAACCTGACAGTTCAAGTATAAGTCAGCTTGTGGTTATTTTTTGCCCTGTTGTGAAATTTGCGTCGCGTGATGAAACGCCTTTTTCTGCGCAAACAATTCACAGGGTGTATGCTTACAGGCAACCAAAGGGAGACTGACTGGCCTATGGATCTCAATACACTCATCTCACAATATGGTTATGCCGCGCTGGTGCTCGGCAGTCTGGCAGAGGGTGAAACCGTGACTTTGCTGGGAGGCGTTGCGGCACATCAGGGATTATTAAAATTCCCGCTCGTGGTTCTTTCTGTGGCGCTTGGCGGCATGATTGGCGACCAGGTACTTTATCTGTGCGGACGGCGGTTTGGCGGCAAGCTGTTGCGTCGTATCTCAAAACATCAGGATAAAATTGAGCGGGCGCAGAAACTGATCCAGCGCCATCCGTATCTGTTTGTTATTGGTACGCGTTTTATGTATGGCTTTCGGGTAATTGGCCCGACGCTGATTGGTGCCAGTCAGTTGCCGCCGAAAATCTTTCTGCCGCTGAATATTCTCGGCGCATTTGCCTGGGCGCTGATTTTTACCACTATCGGTTACGCCGGTGGTCAGGTGATTGCGCCGTGGTTGCACAGTCTTGATCAGCATCTGAAACACTGGGTCTGGTTGATTCTGGTCGTGGTTCTGGTGGTTGGCGTGCGCTGGTGGCTGAAACGGCGCGGGAAGAAAAAGCCGGATAATCAGGCGTAAAGCAGTTGCCACAGATAAGGCATTCACGCCGCATCCGACATCAGGTGTTCCATGCCTGATGCGACGCTGGCGCGTCTTATCATGCCTACAACATACCCATTGAAATATCCACATATCCCATTGCACTACTCCGGCTTAAACTGCGGATTCGCCAGCATAAAACCACCATCGACAATTAACGACTGCCCGGTGGTGTAATTTGCGCCTTCGGAACATAGCCAGGCCACCAGGCTGGCAATCTCATGCGTTGCGCCGAAACGCCGCAGGGGAATTGATGGTTCTGCGTCGGGCTTCACGTCGCCGTCATCCATGCCGTTCATTGGCGTGGCAATTGCACCTGGCGCGACCGCATTCACCAGAATCTTATGCCTGACCAGTTCCAGCGCCATCGCTTTGGTTAACCCGCCGAGTGCATGTTTAGCGGCGGTGTAGGCGCTGGCATCCGGCAGCGGCGTATGTTCATGTACCGATGTAATGTTGATGATGCGACCACCCTGCCCCTGTTTCACCATCTGGCGGGCAGCAATTTGCGAGCATAAAAATGCACCATCGACATCAACGGTAAAAATCTTGCGCCACTCATCAAAAGCCATATCAAGAAACGGCGCTTTGGTCATCGCTCCCGCGTTATTCACCAGCACATCAATACGCCCCAGTCGTTGAATAAGGCTCTCCAGCGCCTGCGCACCTTCTGGTAGATTGCCGAGATCCAGTTGCACCATCTCCGCACGGACGCCGTGACTAACTACCTCACGCGCGGTATCTTTTGCCCCTTCTTCATCTGAGTGCCAGGTAATGCCAATATCAAACCCTTGCTGCGCCAGTAATAACGCGCACTCTTTACCGATCCCTGAATCGGAGGCAGTAATAATCGCGACCTGTGCCATGGAGTTCTCCACTTAACGCTGAATAAACGTTAAGTATAGAAGCCGCATATCATCAGCGTTTATAGCCCCCGCCCAGCGCGCCGGTGAGTTGAACGGAGGCATCCAGCCACTGCCCCTGCAAGAGCAGACCGTTCGCCCGTTCACGCAGCGCCGGGATTCTGGCTTCGCTGACGCGGGAACCAGCAATGATGCCCGCGTTAAAGCGTGCCTGCGCCAGACCTACCACACGCAGGGCATCGCGCTCAATTTGCGCCTGATGCTGGTTTTTCTCCGCCAACGTCTGAACCTGACTGGCTGCCCGCGCCACGTCATTCACCGCCTCAACCACCGCTTTGTTGTAGCTGGCGATAGACAAGTTGCTTTCGGCTTTCGCAATATCGAGATTGGCGTTAAGACGACCGCTATCGAAAATGGGTAGCGTCAGGCCTGCCGTAACGCCCATTTGCTGCGCGGAATGACGGAACAGATCGCTTAAGTGCAATGCATCTTGTTGCAGGAAGGCCATCAGGTTTATGTCGGGGTAAAAGGCCGCTTTTGCCGCGTCGATGCTGCTTAAGGATGATTCAACGTACCAGTGCGCCGCCTGCAAATCGGCACGGCGCGCCAGCAAGGAATAACCCAGTTCATCAGGAAGATGGCTTGTCACTTCAGGCAGCACAACCGGATGCAGCTTTAAACCGCTCGTCTGGCTGTTAGTCAGCGCATTTAACCGCGCCTCAATAATTTTCATTTTTCCTGCCACATCATTGCGCTGTTGCCGGGTTTTACTGGCGTTGATATCGGTTTCCACACCTTCAACCGAAGAGGTAATTCCGTTCTGATACAACTGGCGATCGGTCGCGATAATGGTGTTCTGTTCTTTTTCGATTTGCTGTAAGACAGTGTTTAACGCCGCCTGGGTCTGCCACTCCCAGTACAGGCGAGCCACACTGCCAGCCAGCAATTGGCGGGTTTGCTCGCGTTCCGCCGCCCGTGCTTTAACCGTACCGAGGCGCGCTGTGACTTCAGCCCGATTCTTTCCCCAGATATCGAGATGCCAGCCCGCCGTTAGACCAAAAGTACCGTTGGTATACCACGGCCCGGTAGTACCTGCCGCCGGATCGGTCAGGGCAAACGGCCCCATTAACCCTTCCGCCGACATTTTTTGTCGCTCCATATCCGCAGAAAAATCGATCTGCGGACCATCCTGAGTGGCTACAGCTTTCGCCTGCGCTTCAGCCAGTTGAATGCGCTGTTCAGCCACCTGCATATCCGGTGCGTTCTGTAATGCGTTATTAATTAAGGAAGTGAGTTGATTATCGTGATATTCCAGCCACCACTGACTGTCTGGCCAACCATTTTTCAGCGCCGTGGGTAATGCGCTGTCAACTTGCGCAGCGGGCGTTTGCTGGCTTAACGCCTGGCGGGTTTCGTGCACAGGCGCACACCCAGCCAGAATGAGGAACAGCGGAAAACAGGCGATAGCTGGATAAAAGGAATCACGATTCATGGGGGAATAATCAGGTAAGAAAAGGTGCGCGGAGATTACCGTGTGTTGCAATGTATTTTTTAGTTTCGCGTGGCAATACATCAGCAGCAATAAAACGACACATTCAGAAAAATATACAGTAAGTGAATGATATCTTCCGATTTATCTTAATCGTTTATGAACAACGGCAAAGGGTTTTATTTTTTCCTATACTTATTCAGCACTCACAAATAAAGGAACGCCAATGAAAATTATACTCTGGGCTGTATTGATTATTTTCCTGATTGGGCTACTGGTGGTGACTGGCGTATTTAAGATGATATTTTAAAATTAATTAATGTCATCAGATCCGAAAATAACAAGAGTATTTCAGTCTCTCATCCTGTTGCGCTCCTGTCATGTGCATTGCTTCATATAATCACTGGCGCAAGGAGCGCGCAGGGGGCGGCCAATCGCCGCCGCCCCCTGCACCCCCGGGCTCTGGCGAACAAAATCGCCGCTGCGCGGTGCCCTCGGCTTATCCCTTGCGGCTACCGGGTCGGGCGCGAGGTAACATCCCTGTAAAACGCGCCCTCAGCCCACATCCATGTGGGCTGCCCCGGCCTCCAGGGAACGCCTCGGCGATTTTGGCGCCACCAAACAACCGTGCGGCCTATTGATAAAGAGCTAACACATTGTCAAAAAACATCACTATGGTTTTTAGAGTTTCTCGATATCAATTGCCTGAATAGCCCTTGCAATATCATGGGAATTATTCAACACCCGAACATGCTGAAATAATTCCGTTGCTTCATCGTATTCTTTACGCAAATAACTCAACCACTGTTTAATCCGCGCGACGTGATATAGCCCGGTATCGCCCTGCTTTTCCAGACGGGTATATTTTTGCAGCAAAGCAACAACCTCCGGCCACGGCATTCGCGGTTCGTTATATTTAACCACCCGGCTCAGGTTGGGAATATTCAGCGCCCCGCGCCCAATCATCACCGCGTCGCAGCCGCTGATCGCCATACATTGTTGCGCGCTCTGCCAGTCCCAGATTTCTCCGTTGGCAATCACCGGAATATTCAGCCGCTGGCGAATCTCGCCAATCGCCTGCCAGTCAATATGCTCCGCACGGTAACCCTGCTCTTTTGTCCGACCATGCACCACCAGTTCCGTGGCTCCGGCCTGCTGGACAGCATCGGCAATTTCAAACTTCTTCTCGCCGCTGTCCCAGCCAAGCCGCACTTTCACGCTGACGGGTAAATGCGCCGGTACAGCTTCGCGCATCGCTTTTGCCCCCTGGTAGATGAGTTCAGGATCTTTGAGTAACGTTGCTCCGCCGCCGCTGCCGTTAACCGTTTTCGATGGGCAGCCGCAATTGAGATCCACGCCCCAGGAACCTAATTCCACCGCACGAGCAGCATTTTCCGCCAGCCATTGTGGGAACTGTCCCAGCAGTTGTACCCGCACCAGCGTACCGGATGGCGTTCGACTGGCATTTTGTAGTTCAGGGCAAATGCGATGAAAGACTTTTACCGGCAGCAGTTGATCGACCACGCGGACAAATTCGGTGATGCACAGATCGTAGTCGTTAACTTCGGTCAGCAATTCACGCACCAGAGAGTCAAGCACACCCTCCATCGGCGCCAGTAGTACACGCATATCATCACCCGCAAAAAAATGAGGCGCTATGGTAGCGCCTCCGGTCAGCGGATTAAAGTGCTCAGCGTGGTTGCAGACAGTTATCTTCTTTCCAGCCGTATAACCACTCCATACCACGATAAAACTCTGCCTGCGATTTCCCTTTCCACAGCAGATTACGCACCTGGCGTTCTACTCCCGCAGCGTGGTATACCCGCCCCATTTCACGTGTCGACCAGACGATGCGCGCGGTGCGTGGAATACGTACCGACTCATACAGCGCAAAGGCTTGTGCCGCATCGCCGTCACATTCTGCCAGCGCCTTACCGAGCGTCACCGCGTCTTCCAGTGCCATACAGGCACCCTGCGCCATATATTGCGCCACCGGATGCGCCGCATCGCCCACCAGCGTTATGCGCTTCGTTCCCCACTTCGCCACCGGTTCGCGATCGGCAGTTGACCAGCGTCGCCATGAGGTCGGTTTATCCAGCATCTGGCGCGGGCGTGGATGAATGCCTTCAAAATAGGAGAGCACTTCCTCTTTACTGCCATCCTTCACGCCCCACTCTTCCTGCTGGCGACTGTGGAATGTTACCACCAGATTATACTGCTTGCCGCCGCGCAAAGGGTAATGCACCAGGTGACAGTGCGGCCCCGCCCACAGTACCGGCGCGTTAATACGCAAATCTTCCGGCATATCGGCACAATCGATAACCGCACGGTAGACCACATGCCCGGTAACGCGCGGCACATCGCCTAATAAGCTCTGACGCACCACTGACTTCACGCCATCACAGCCAATCAGAATATCGCCGCTCCAGCTATTGCCGCGATCGTCGAAAACGGTAACATCGTCCGGCGTCTCGCGAATATCCACGACGTTCGTAGAGGTGTGATATTCGACGTCCGGGTGGGTCAGTACCGCTTCCCACACCGAGGCATGAATATCAACGCGGTGGATCACCGCATAAGGGCCGCCGAAATGGTCACGAAAAGCCTGACCGGTTTCAATGCGCACCACTTCTTCGGCGTTTACCGCGTCCATCATAGTGATGTGATCGGTAAACACCGCGCGCTGGCGGGCAATTTCGCCGACGCCAAGGCTGTCCAGCGCCGAAAACGCGTTTGGCCCCAACTGGATGCCCGCGCCAATCTCACCAATCTCATGCGCCTTCTCCAGCAACACCACTTTGATCCCCTGGCGGGCCAGTGACAGCGCAGTTGCCGCACCGCCGATCCCGCCTCCCACAATTACTGCGCGTGTCACTTTCGTCATTATGGTTCTCCTGGTCAGGCTGAAATTTTATCTTGTTGATTTTCTGGTGCGGCAGCGATGAACGCTGGCAGCTGCGTGCAGGCGTCGTACACTGCTTTACAGCGCGGATATGCACTCAGGTCGCAGTTCATGCGTAACGCATTTGCCCATTGTGGGACAAGGCAGCAGTCTGCCAGCGTCGGCGTCTCGCCCACGCAAAATTGTCCCGACTGGCTCTGGCGCAGCAGTTGTTCCACCGCGCTTAACCCTTGCTGGATCCAGTGCGCATACCAGCGTTTTTTCTCTTCTTCACTGACGTTCAGTTCTTCGGTCAGGTAGCGCAGCACGCGCAGGTTATTCAGAGGATGAATGTCGCAAGCGATGGCATAAACAATTTCCAGGACTTTATTGCGAGCCGGTTCTTCCTGCGGTAACAGCGGAACTTGCGGGTAATGACGATCCAGCCAGTCAATTATCGCCAGCGATTGACCGAGTGACTCGCCATCATCGGTCAGCAGCGTCGGCACCAGCCCGACCGGATTCATCCGCCGGTAGGCCAGTTCGTTTTGCTGACCAATACGGATATTCACCCCTTCGGTCTGGTAATCAATGCCCTTTAGCGCCAGCGCAATGCGCACCCGGTACGACGCTGAACTATTAAAAAAACTGTACAGCTTCATCTTGCACCTCAGACAATCTTCACCGCGATAGGGGTTAAACCCTCAACGTTGCCCGTGATCACATCACCTTTCACCACCGGGCCAACACCTTCCGGCGTGCCGGTGAAGATCAGATCGCCCGGTTGCAGTTCAAAGAAGCCGGACAGGTAGCTGATGGTTTCATTCACTGACCAGATAAGATGACGAATATCGCTGCGCTGATGATCTTCGCCGTTAACCTGTAACCAGATTGGCGCGTTATCAATACCGCCGGTTTCGCTGGCTTTGTGCAGCGGCGCGATGGGCGCAGAGAGATCAAACGCTTTGCCGATTTCCCACGGGCGTCCCATCTGGCGCATCTCCATCTGACGATCGCGACGGGTCATATCAAGCCCCGTGGCATAACCCCAGACATATTCATGGGCGTTTTCCAGCGGGATATCGCTGCCCTTTTTACCAATTGCCACTACCAGCTCAATTTCATAGTGGTAGTTATCGGTCTGCGCCGGATACGGCAGCGCCAGCGTTTCGCCAGCGGCAACCGGAACAACGGCATCCGCCGGTTTGCAGAAGAAGAATGGCGGTTCACGATCCGGATCGAAGCCCATTTCGCGGGCGTGGGCAGCATAGTTACGTCCGACGCAGTAAACGCGGCGCACGGGGAATTGTTCATCACTGCCAACAACCGGTACGGTAACGGGCGCTTGCGGTTCGAATACGTATTGAGTCATTTTTTCTCTCCCAAATTAATAACGCGCTTCGCGGAACAGCCCCAGGGCTTCTTGTACCGGTCTGTCCGAAAAACTAAATAAAACGGTATCTTGCGTGGTCTGGAATGACACGCCGTGCCAGGTCGGCACCACGAAGATATCTTTTGTGGTAAAGGTGAAGGTTTCATTGCCGATAGTGACCTGCCCGCCGCCTTCCACCACGTGGTAGATGGTGCTGTCAGTAGTACGCGCCACGCGGGAGGCGAACCCTTTCGGCAACAGTTGCAGGAAAGCGCCCATCGACGGCATCGGATAGCCGCCGGTGACCGGGTTGACGTAGCGCATTTTGTAGCCATCCCACTCATCGGCATCGCCCAGGCGGGTTAAATCGTGCAGCACTTCGCGGCTTCGGTCATAACGATAGTTAAAGATCGGCGAAGAGTTCCCCGTCTGATGGCGCAGCGGCAACATATTGGCGGCATAACGCGGCAGGTAATCACCCTCTTTGCGCGTTACCGGTTGTTGCTCTTCTGGGTAATCTTCGGCAAAACCGCAGCCCAGAGTGTTCACTAATGGCAGATCCAGTCCATCGAGCCAGATAACCGGTTCGTCACCAGGGTTACCGTGATCGTGCCAGCGCCACTGCGGGGTCAGGATAAAATCGCCCTCATTCATTGGCGTGCGTTCGCCATCAACGGCGGTAAATGCGCCTTTACCTTCAACAATAAAACGCAGCGCCGACTGGTTATGACGATGGCTTGGTGCCACTTCGCCTGGCATGATCAGTTGCAAACCGGCATACAAGGTGGCGGTAATGGAGGACTGACCGCGCAGCGCCGGGTTTTCCAGCACCAGTACGCGACGCACCGCCTCTTTCGCGCCAATCAGGCTGCCACTTTCCAGCAACAATGGGCGGATCTCCTGATAATTCCAGTACGCTGGCGCGCAATTAGCGTTGGGTGTTTTCGGCACCAGATGGTGCAACGACTCCCACAGCGGGGTCAGGTTTTGCCCGGAAATATGCTGATAAAATTGCTCGCGGCTATTTTGATTGTTATCAGTCATTGAGATGCTCCTTATTCGTTCACAACGCCTGCGCGAGGCAGTGAGTCAGGGACAGAGGTCGACTGGCGAACGACGGTAATCAGCAGCGTTAACATCACCGCACTGATCGCCGCAGGCACAGCGATAATGAAAAACAGAGTGTCGAAAGAGAAATTCATCGCCATCATCACGCCGCCAGAAAGCGAACCGACAATCGCACCGCAGCGGCCGACGGCGTTTGACCAGCTCACGCCCGTGGCGCGGCTTTGCGTTGGGTAGAGCGTGGCGGTCAGCGCGTTCAGCCCCACTTGCGATCCGCTGATACCAATGCCGGTGCCAAAGACAGCCAGTGCCATCAGCCATAATCCGTCCTGACTTAAGCCAATCATCACGATGCATACAACGCCTATGGCATAGCTCACAGCCAACACGCGGAAAGGATTGAATTTATCCATCAGTACGCCCAGCGCCAGCGCGCCCAACGTGCCGCCAATCTGGAATGCGGCGGTGACCCAGGACGCATGTTGCAGGTCGATACCACGATGGTTAAGCAGCGTCGGCATCCAGCTTGAGAGCAGATAAATGATCAGCAGGCTCATAAAGAAAACGACCCACAGCATCAACGTGATGGTTAACTGACGCCCGGCAAACAACTGGCGAATGCTGCCTTTGGCAATAGCGGCTGATTCATTGAGATAAAAGTGGGTATCGACATAACGCTCGCGGGTAATGGCGCTCACGGTTTTTGCAATTACCGCCTGCGGTAACTGGCGGCGCACCTGCCAGCGAGGCGATTCCGGCAAAACCACCAGCAGCGCGACAAATAAAATCAGCGGTAATACGCCTCCCAGCACCAGAATGCCGTGCCAGCCAATCACCGGCACCAGTTGTGCGCTGACAATCCCGCCAAAGGCTGACCCCAGCGTGAAACCGCAAAACATCAGCGTTACCAGCGCGCCGCGACGACGAGCTGGCAGATATTCCGACGTCATGGTGATGGTATTCGGCATTGCGCCGCCAAGCCCTAACCCGGTGAGAAAGCGCAGGATTACCAGTGTTTGCAGATCTGGTGAAAAAGCAGAGGCAAGACTTAGCGCACCAAATAAAAAGACGCACAACTCAATGACCCGTTTGCGCCCAAAGCGATCGGACAACGGGCCGCAAAGCAGTGCGCCTGCGGTTAATCCCAACAGACCCGCGCCAAACAGCGGCGCGAGATCGCCTGCGGAGAGTTGCCAGTGAGTACGAATATCGGGAGCGATAAAGCCGATAGCCGCCGTGTCAAAACCATCGAGCATTACCACCAGAAAACAGCAGATGATAACGCGCCACTGCATCTTGCCGACTGGAGCGGCATCAATCAGTGCTTGTAAATCACGTCGTTGAGTCATAGTGAATGCCTCAGTGCAGGTAAGGTAGATGTTTCTATTGTTTTGTATATGTTGCGATATTGTGATTAAAGAGATGAAATGTACAATGGCATTTTCGGCAGAGAGATAACCTGGAGGTTATGGCAAATGGCAAACTGGGCGCAGAAATTAAAACTTCATCACCTACAAATGCTGGTGGCGCTGGGCGAACAAGGCAATCTGACCCATGTAGCGCGGATGATGAATATCACCCAGCCTGCGCTGTCGAAATGGCTGTCACAACTCGAAGATGAGATCGGCCTCACACTCTTTGAGCGGCACAGCAAAGGGCTACGTCCGACCGAAGGCGGCAAATTGTTACTGCAACATGCTCAACGGTTAATCAATGACATGGAGCGATCGCAACATGAACTGGCGCGCTTTAAACAAGGCGGACTGGTCGGCAGTCTGAAAATAGGTTGTTCTCCTGTCGCCACTGACTGCGTATCCCAGGCGATTTTGCATTTGCTAAAAGAGATGCCGACGCTACACCTGAATATCGAAGAGAAGGTGATGACGCCATTACTGCAAGACCTGCTGGCAGGTTCTGTGGATGTAGTGGTTGGTCGTATTGGTGGTCGTGCGCTGCAACTGCCGCTGAATTATCAGGTGCTCTACACCGAGCCTGTGTGCTTTGTCGCTCGCCCGAACCATCCACTGGCGAAATATGCCGCTCTTGGCTGGAATGATCTGGCTAACTGGCGCTGGATAGTCTGGCCGACCGGAACACCTATTCGTCTCAGTATTGATAATGCGCTGGTAGAACATGGCGTGATGCTGCCAGAAAACACCATTGAATCGGCGTCAATGAACGTCAGCACCAACCTGCTCCAAAGCAGCGACATGATTTCTATACTCTCTTTACGTCTGGCGCAACGCTATGCCAGTCAGGGGCAACTGGTGATCCTGAATCTGCCGAAGATAGAACAGAAAGGCAGCGTCGGCGTGTTCTGGCGTAATAACGAAACGCCCTCCCGTGCGCTAAGTCGGTTTCTGCACTTTTTGAACCAGAATTAGACCACTGAATTGGGCGCTTGCCCGATCTCCATCTCCTGTAATTCAACTATGCTCAGATTTCATGATGTGATCGGTAGCACGTTTTACAGATTAATTGTATGATGAATCCATCTCATCTGGGGTGTTGATCATGAGTAAGACACTGAACATTATCTGGCAATATTTACGCGCTTTTGTCCTTATTTATGCCTGCCTGTATGCAGGCATTTTCATTGCTTCCCTGCTACCGGTAACCATTCCGGGCAGCATCATCGGGATGCTGATCCTGTTTGTCCTGCTGGCCTTGCAAATTCTTCCGGCGAAGTGGGTCAATCCGGGGTGCTACGTACTGATTCGCTATATGGCGCTATTGTTTGTGCCAATTGGCGTAGGCGTTATGCAATATTTTGATTTGCTACGCGCACAGTTTGGCCCGGTAGTGGTTTCCTGTGCCATTAGTACGCTGGTGGTTTTTCTGGTGGTGAGCTGGAGTTCGCACCTGGTACACGGTGAACGTAAAGTCATAGGTCAGAAAGGATCAGAGAAATGATGGCG
Organism: Escherichia sp. 93.0816; assembly: GCF_013368855.2. Classification (NCBI taxonomy): domain Bacteria; kingdom Pseudomonadati; phylum Pseudomonadota; class Gammaproteobacteria; order Enterobacterales; family Enterobacteriaceae; genus Escherichia; species Escherichia sp. 93.0816. Next base: position 46,038 of record NZ_JABWNC020000004.1, read on the forward strand.
AATATCTGGTGGTCATTACCGCTGACATTGATTGTCTTTTTTGCCGCCCGCAAACTGGCAGCGCGGTATAAATTTCCATTGCTCAATCCGTTGCTGGTGGCAATGGTGGTGATCATTCCTTTTTTAATGCTGACCGGTATCTCTTACGACAGCTATTTTAAAGGTAGTGAGGTTTTAAACGATCTGCTGCAACCGGCGGTGGTGGCGCTGGCCTATCCTTTATATGAACAGCTGCATCAGATCCGCGCGCGCTGGAAGTCGATCATCACCATTTGCTTTATCGGCAGCGTGGTCGCGATGGTGACAGGCACGTCCGTGGCATTGCTGATGGGCGCTTCACCGGAAATCGCCGCGTCAATTCTGCCGAAATCGGTGACTACGCCAATTGCGATGGCGGTTGGCGGCAGTATTGGCGGTATCCCTGCAATTAGCGCAGTTTGCGTCATTTTCGTCGGTATTCTGGGCGCGGTGTTTGGTCATACATTGCTTAATGCGATGCGTATTCGCACCAAAGCGGCGCGCGGTCTGGCGATGGGGACGGCCTCACACGCCCTCGGTACGGCACGCTGTGCCGAGCTGGATTATCAGGAAGGCGCATTTAGTTCGCTGGCGCTGGTGCTGTGCGGGATTATTACCTCGCTGATCGCACCGTTCCTTTTCCCGATAATTCTGGCTGTAATGGGCTAAAATTTTGCGATGCGTCGCGCATTTTTGATGTAAGTTTCACGCGTTGCATAATTAATGAGATTCAGATCACATATAAAGGCATAACGGGTTCGTAAACTGTTATCCCATTACATGATTATGAGGCAACGCCATGCATCCACGTTTTCAAACTGCTTTTGCCCAACTTGCGGATAACTTGCAATCTGCACTGGAACCCATTCTGGCAGACAAGTATTTTCCCGCGTTGTTGACCAAAGAGCAGGTCTCTTCGCTGAAGAGCGCAACGGGGCTGGACGAAGACGCGCTGGCTTTCGCACTGCTGCCGCTGGCGGCGGCCTGTGCCCGCACGCCATTGTCGAATTTTAATGTTGGCGCTATTGCGCGCGGCGTGAGTGGAACCTGGTATTTTGGTGCCAATATGGAATTTATTGGCGCGACAATGCAGCAAACCGTTCATGCCGAACAAAGTGCTATCAGCCACGCCTGGTTGAGCGGTGAGAAAGCACTCGCCGCCATCACCGTTAACTACACGCCTTGCGGTCACTGCCGCCAGTTTATGAATGAACTGAATAGCGGTCTGGATCTGCGTATTCATCTACCGGGTCGCGAAGCGCACGCGCTGCGTGACTATCTGCCGGATGCTTTTGGGCCGAAAGATCTGGAGATTAAAACGCTGCTGATGGATGAGCAGGATCACGGCTTTGCACTGACCGGCGATGCGCTTTCTCAGGCGGCGATCGCAGCGGCAAACCGTTCACACATGCCTTACAGCAACTCCCCAAGCGGCGTGGCGCTGGAATGTAAAGACGGTCGTATTTTCAGCGGTAGCTACGCTGAAAACGCGGCGTTTAACCCGACTCTGCCGCCATTACAAGGAGCGTTAATTCTGTTGAATCTCAAGGGTTATGACTACCCGGATATTCAGCGCGCGATTCTGGCAGAAAAAGCCGATGCGCCGTTGATTCAGTGGGATGCAACCTCCGCAACGCTTAAAGCGCTCGGCTGCAACAATATCGACCGCGTTCTTCTCGCTTAAGCCTGGTGCCGGATGCGGCGTGAACGCCTTGTCCGGCCTACAGGTCTGGCACACTGATAAGCGTCGCATCAGGCTTGCCAACTTATCCTGGTGTCGAAAATCCCGGCAAACAGTTTGCCGTTTCTTGCGCAAAGCCCGCAGGTAAAGTAGCCTGATTGAAATTCCCCAAGATCGAGTTTTCTGCATGTTAAAGCGCGTGTTTTACAGCCTGTTAGTCCTGATCGGCTTGCTGCTGTTGACTGTGCTCGGCCTCGATCGCTGGATGAGCTGGAAAACTGCGCCTTATATCTACGACGAGTTACAGGATCTCCCCTACCGCCAGGTCGGCGTGGTACTTGGCACCGCGAAGTATTATCGCACCGGGGTAATTAATCAGTATTACCGCTACCGTATTCAGGGCGCAATAAATGCCTATAACAGCGGTAAGGTGAATTATCTATTACTTAGCGGCGATAACGCGTTGCAGAGTTATAACGAACCGATGACCATGCGCAAAGATTTAATTGCCGCTGGTGTCGATCCGGCTGATATTGTTCTCGACTACGCAGGTTTTCGAACCCTCGACTCTATCGTACGCACGCGCAAAGTGTTCGATACTAACGACTTCATTATTATCACTCAGCGTTTCCACTGTGAACGGGCATTATTTATCGCTCTGCATATGGGTATTCAGGCACAGTGTTATGCCGTACCATCACCCAAAGATATGTGGTCGGTACGTATTCGTGAATTTGCCGCTCGTTTCGGCGCTCTGGCTGATCTTTATATCTTTAAACGTGAGCCACGCTTTTTAGGTCCGCTGGTTCCAATTCCGGCAATGCACCAGGTGCCGGAAGATGCGCAGGGGTATCCGGCCGTTACCCCCGAACAATTACTTGAATTAGAAAAGAAACAAGGAAAGTAGTTATGGATGTTCAGCAGTTTTTTGTCATTGCCGTTTTTTTCCTGATCCCTGTATTTTGTTTTCGCGAAGCCTGGAAAGGCTGGCGTGCTGGCGCAATTGATAAACGGGTTAAAAATTCCCTGGAACCGGTGTATGTCTGGCGTGACAAAAATCCCGGACTCTTCTTCGCTTATATAGTGGCATATAGCGGCTTCGGACTTTTATCCATCGGCATGATTATTTATCTTATTTTTTACAGATAATATTATTTCTTCCTCTTGCTAATTATTGAGAATAATTATTAGTTCACCCACCAGGCTGCGGATATAACATTCTGAACCGCAGCTATTTGTGAATCTTTTCACAGTTTAAATTCCCCCACACGCTTAGCCTTAATATTAGTACGTTATATTTACCCAAAATAATTTGAGTTGCAGAAAGGTGCGATGTCGCAGCACATGCCACTTGAAGTATTGCGGGTAAAACAGGCGTTCGCCTTAATTACCCATAGCATTAAGGAAGATCACATGCCGCAACAAAATTATCTGGATGAACTCACTCCGGCTTTTACGCCTTTACTGGCGATTAAAGAAGCCTCCCGCTGTTTATTATGTCACGACGCGCCCTGCAGCCAGGCTTGCCCGGCGCAAACCGATCCGGGGAAATTTATTCGCTCAATCTATTTTCGTAATTTTAAAGGTGCTGCCGAGACAATTCGCGAAAATAATGCCCTTGGTGCCGTTTGCGCCAGAGTGTGCCCTACGGAAAAATTATGCCAGAGCGGTTGTACCCGTGCGGGTGTCGATGACCCCATTGATATTGGTCGCTTACAACGTTTTGTTACTGATTTTGAACAACAAACTGGAATGGAAATTTATCAACCAGGCAGCAAGACGCGCGGTAAAGTCGCGATTATTGGTGCTGGTCCTGCCGGATTACAAGCCAGCGTGACGCTGACCAATCTGGGCTACGACGTCACAATTTATGAAAAAGAAGCGCAGCCCGGTGGCTGGTTGTGTAACGGTATTCCGCAATTTCGTTTGCCGCAATCAGTGCTGGAAGCGGAAATCACTCGCATCGAAAAAATGGGTGTAGCCATTAAGTGCAACTGTGAAATTGGCAAAACGCTTTCGCTGGAACAACTGAAAGCAGAAAACCGCGCAGTGCTGGTCACCGTGGGGTTATCGAGCGGTTCTCGGCTGCCGCTGTTTGAGCATAGCGACGTTGAGATCGCCGTCGATTTCCTGCAACGCGCGCGCCAGGCACAAGGCGATATCAGCATCCCGCAAAGCGCATTAATTATTGGCGGCGGCGATGTCGCGATGGACGTTGCCAGCACGCTGAAAGTTCTCGGCTGCCAGGCGGTGACCTGTGTAGCGCGCGAAGAGTTAGATGAATTTCCGGCAAGCAAGAAAGAGTTCACCAGCGCCCAGAAATTGGGGGTATCGATTATTGATGGCTTTACGCCAGTGGCGGTAGATGGCAATAAAGTTACCTTTAAACATGTTCGTTTGCCAGGCGAACTGACAATGGCAGCGGACAAAATTATTCTCGCCGTCGGTCAACATGCCGAACTTACCGCTTTTGCGGCGCTGGAGCCGCAGCGCAATATTATCGAAACGAAAAATTACCAGACTCGCGACCCACAACTGTTTGCCGCTGGCGATATTGTTGAGGGTGACAAAACCGTGGTTTATGCCGTGAAGACCGGGAAAGAAGCCGCCGGGGCGATTCATCACTATTTAGAGGGAGCTTGCTCATGTTAACGAAAGATCTTTCTATTACCTTTTGCGGCGTGAAGTTTCCCAATCCGTTCTGCCTCTCTTCTTCGCCGGTCGGCAACTGCTACGAGATGTGCGCCAAAGCCTACGACACCGGCTGGGGCGGCGTGGTGTTCAAAACGATCGGCTTTTTTATCGCTAACGAAGTTTCGCCACGTTTTGATCATCTGGTGAAAGAAGATACCGGTTTTATTGGCTTCAAAAACATGGAGCAGATTGCCGAACATCCCCTGGAGGAGAATCTGGCCGCTTTGCGTCGGTTGAAAGAAGATTACCCTGACAAGGTGCTGATCGCCTCGATCATGGGGGAAAATGAGCAACAATGGGAGGATCTGGCGCGTCTGGTGCAAAAAGCAGGCGCCGATATGATCGAATGTAATTTCTCCTGCCCGCAGATGACTTCTCATGCGATGGGGAGCGATGTCGGGCAAAGTCCGGAACTGGTAGAAAAATATTGTCGTGCGGTGAAACGCGGTTCCACTTTGCCGATGCTGGCGAAGATGACGCCGAATATCGGTGATATGTGCGAAGTGGCGCTGGCGGCGAAACGCGGCGGCGCAGATGGCATTGCGGCGATTAACACCGTCAAATCCATCACCAATATCGATCTGAATCAGAAAATTGGTATGCCGATCGTCAACGGTAAATCGAGTATTTCCGGTTATTCCGGTAAAGCGGTGAAACCGATCGCCCTGCGCTTTATTCAGCAAATGCGCACCCATCCGGAACTGCGTGATTTCCCGATTAGCGGTATCGGTGGTATTGAGACCTGGGAAGATGCAGCGGAGTTTTTATTACTCGGTGCGGCAACGTTACAGGTGACCACTGGCATCATGCAGTACGGTTATCGCATTGTGGAAGATATGGCGAGCGGGTTGTCACATTATCTTGCCGATCAGGGATTTGATTCGTTGCAGGAGATGGTTGGCCTGGCGAATCATAATATTGTCCCGGCGGAAGATTTAGACCGCAGTTATATCGTCTATCCCCATATTAATCTTGATAAATGTGTCAGCTGTGGGCGCTGTTATATTTCCTGCTACGACGGTGGGCATCAGGCGATGGAATGGGATGAGAAATCGCGCACGCCGCACTGTAATACCGAGAAGTGCGTCGGTTGTCTGCTTTGCGGTCATGTTTGTCCGGTGGGGTGTATTGATCTCGGGGAAGTGAAGTTTAAAAAAGGAGAGAAAGAACACCCGGTAACGTTGTAGAACCAGCATCGCATCCGGCATTTGGCTCCTGTCGCCGGATGCGGCGTGAACGCCTTATCCGGCCTACAAAACCACACAGATCATGATGTTATGTGCATTTATGACCGAATGCGAGCCACATTCATATCACTTCTTACGCGCGTATTTCAGTGAATCCAACGCCACGGCGAAGATAATAATCGCCCCTTTAATGATGTACTGCCAGTACGGGTTTACGCCGATGTACGTCAGGCCATAGTTGATGACCGTAAAGATAATTACCCCGGTCACCACGCCAATCACCGTCCCCACACCGCCGCTGAACGATACGCCGCCCACCACGCACGCCGCGATAGCATCCAGCTCATACATAAAGCCGAGGTTGTTAGTCGCAGAGCCGATACGTCCGGCTTCTAACATTCCGCCGAAGGCATAGAACACACCAGACAGCGCATAAATCATCAGCAGATTCAGGCCGACGTTGACACCAGAAACCTTCGCCGCTTCCGGGTTACCGCCGATAGCAAAAATGTTCTTACCGAAGCGGGTTTTGTTCCACAGTACCCAAACGAACGCCACGGCAATCAGCGCGTAGAAGGTGATGTAAGAGAGCCGGAAACTCCCCAATGCAATAAAGCCCTGGGCAAAGGTGGAGAAGCCGCTATCAAAACCGGAAATCGGTGACGCACCAACAAAATCGTAATAGAGCGAGTTGATGCCGTAGACGATAATCATCGTACCAAGCGTGGTAATAAACGGCGTCACGTTGAGATAAGCAATGATCAGGCCGTTGATTAAACCGATAACCGCACCAATGGCACAGACAATCAGAATAACCAGCGCGATCGGCATCGTCGCCATTTCCGGGAACACTTTGTTGGCGTTTTCCATCGACTGCAATAACGTCGCTGCCACCACCGCTGCCAGCCCTACCTGGCGCCCGGCAGAAAGGTCAGTTCCCTGGGTGACAATTAATCCTGCCACGCCAAGCGCGATAATAATACGTACCGATGACTGGGTGAGAATATTACTTAAGTTCAACAGACTTAAAAAAGTAGGATCCTGGAAAATTATAATCGCCAGCAAAACTAAAAGAACGACGTAAATACCGCCCTCTTTCAGGTAAGTAAGAAAACTTTTCTTATTTAACGCACTCATGGGAAGCCCCTAATCTTAAAGGTGCAAAGACGCAAGACGCAGAATTTCGTTTTGCGTTGTTGTTTTTGTATCGACAATTCCAGAAACGAGACCATTGCTCATCACCAGAATACGGTCTGTTATCCCTAACAACTCTGGCATTTCTGAGGAGATAATAATAATCCCCTTGCCTTTCTTCGCCAGTTCGGCAATTAACTGATAAATTTCAAACTTCGCCCCAACATCAATACCGCGCGTCGGTTCATCAAGCATTAATATTTCCGGTTGCGTTAGCAGCCAGCGACCAATAATCACCTTTTGCTGATTACCGCCGGAGAGCGAACCAATTTGTGTTCGATGCCCCGGCGTTTTTACCCGCATCGAATCAATAACCCACTGGGTATCGCTTTTCATCCGCGAGTTATCCAGTAACCCAACTTTATTTTTGTAGTTGCGAATATTGGAAATTAACGAGTTAAAACCAATATCCAGATAGGCATAAATTCCCGTCGAGCGGCGCTCTTCAGTGACCAGCGCGAATCCGTGGTTAATAGCTTCGTTGGCATTATGGTTATTGATCTTTTTCCCGTGCAGCGTAATGGTGCCGGAAGATTTCTCACGGATACCAAATAACGTCTCAACAATATCAGTACGTTTCGCTCCCACCAGACCGGCAATACCGAGGATCTCCCCTTTGTGCAGATCAAACGAGACATCGCGGATGGAAGGCTGGCGCAGCGACGTCAGGTTACGCACTTCCAGAATCACTTCGCCTGGCGTGTTTTGTTTGTCCGGGAAACGCTGGTTAAGAGAACGCCCAACCATCATGGCGATGATCTTGTCCATCGTCAGTCCTGCCAGCGGTTCGGTGGCGATCCACTGACCGTCGCGCAATACGGTGACTTCATCACATAACTGGAAAATTTCTTCCATTTTATGCGAGATATAAACAATACCGCAGCCGCGCTCTTTTAATTTACGAATAATAGTGAACAGATGATTGACCTCTTTTTCGGTTAACGAAGAAGTCGGCTCATCCATAATCACGATTTTCGCGTTATAGGAAAACGCTTTGGCGATTTCGATCATTTGCATTTGCGAAACAGATAATGTCCCGACCCGCGCACGCGGATCGATATCAATATCCAGTTCATCAAAAATCGCTTTGGTTTCACGGTACATTTTGTCCTGATCGACAAACATGCCTTTGGTGGGATATCGCCCCAGCCACATGTTGTCCATCACCGACCGTTGTAATACCAGGTTTAACTCCTGGTGTACCATCGAAATACCATTTTCCAGTGCTTCTTTGGCAGAATGAAAATCGATCTCTTTACCCTGGAATAAAATGGTGCCGGAGTCTTTTTGATAAATACCAAACAGGCATTTTAATAATGTCGATTTTCCTGCGCCGTTTTCTCCCATTAATGCATGGATAGAATGTGGCCGGACTTTTAAATTAACGTTATCAAGTGCCTTAACACCGGGAAAGGACTTGTTGATACCGCTCATTTCCAACAAGTATTCCCCGGAAGACGAAGCCGTTGAGCTGACCATATAATTTTACCTTGTTGGCCATACAATAAGGGCGCAGTAAACGACTGCGCCCAATCAGTCTTATTTCTTGCTGAATTCAGCCAGATTGTCTTTATCTACGCCAACATAAGGAACGCGGACAACTTTATTGTCGATTTTCCAGTTGGTGCCATCAGCCGCACCTTTGCCATCGGCCAGGTTTTTCGCCAGATCAAAGGTCGCTTTCGCCTGGTTGTTAGCATCGTTCAGCACAGTGCCCGCCAGTGCACCGGATTTCACCAGTGCCAGAGCTTCTGGCAGCGCATCGACGCCAAACACCGGAATGCTGGACTTGTTGTGCGCTTTCAGTGCTTCTACCGCGCCCATTGCCATCGCATCGTTGTTGGCAATAACCACTTCGATTTTGTTGGCGTTCGGGCCAGACAGCCAGGCGTCCATCTTATCTTTCGCCTGAGCGGTGTCCCACATAGCAGTATCTAACTGTAACTGTTCCGTTTTGATGCCTTTGTCGTTCAGTTCTTTAATCACGTAAGTGGTACGTGCTTCTGCATCCGGATGGCCCGGTTCACCTTTCAGCAGTACGAACTGAATCTGACCGTCTTTGTTGAGATCCCAACCCTGATTCGCCGCCCAGTGTTTAGCAATCAAATCGCCCTGAATAATGCCGGACTCTTTCGAGTCAGTGCCAACGTAGTAGGCTTTGTCGTAGCTATCCAGCGCCTTACGGGAGGGTTCTTTGTTGAAGAAAACCACTGGCACGTTTTGCCCGCGCGCTTTCTCAATCACTGTACCTGCAGCCGCCGGGTCAACCAGGTTGATTGCCAGCGCCTTCACCCCTTTCGCCAACAGTACGTCAATCTGATCGTTCTGCTTGGACTGGTCATTCTGCGAATCATTCATCAGCAACTGGACGTCTGGCGCGGCTTTCGCATCTTGTTCGATAGCCTTACGCACCACGGACATAAAGTTATCGTCATATTTATAAATCGTCACACCAATACGGGTATCAGCAGCGTGTGCAGCGGCACCGAATAACATGCTGGCCATCACAGCAGACAGGGTTAACACCTTCTTATTCATGGTATCTCCGGTTTTTCTTATGCAGGGTAGTGCTTGAGATAAATGCTCGGCGGGGCAGTATAGTTAATGAAGTGTTACTGAACGCCGAAGCTCACGTTTTAAAATTCGTTCTTCCATGCCCGGTAACGCTCCAGAAAACGGCTTTAATTGTTGTTATGACGCTATAGCCTCGATAAAAGTGATTATTCACTGTTACATATAGGTTACAACGTTAAAACGGTGCAATCATAGCTATCGCATTGTTAAGATACTGTGAAATCACTCACAGATTGAAAGCGGTTACATCGCCTGATTTGTTGAGTTAGTGATCGCCGCCGCATTCTGGCGTGTTGCGACAGAATGCCGACGCACTAACGTCGGCATAAAACAGTGGCTGGCTCGCGGATCAATATTGCCTGCTGCGCCCTGCAAGGCCAGTTCAGTAGCTAATTTAGCCATCGAAGCAATGGGATAACGCACGGTCGTTAATTGCGGGTCGGTGTAACGGGCGATGGGGATATCATCGAAACCGATGATGGAGAGATGTAACGGAATCGCAATGCCATTATCTTTTAATGCCGTCAGTGCGCCAGCGGCCATATTGTCGTTATAAGCAAACACAGCAGTAAGTTGCAGATTGCGTCCCAGCAGCTCGACCATTGCCGTCTCACCGCCGGGCATGTCCGGCGTGCCGGTGCCAATCCAGCTTTCCGGCGGAACAATATCCTGCTCTTTCAGCGCACTCATCCAGCCTGCTTTGCGCATTGCGTCATCTTCAATGCCGTGGCTGGAAGAAAGATAACCGATGCGTTGATGACCGTTATTCAGCAACATGCGCGTCGCCATTCGGGCACCGCTGAGATTATCCAGGCAAACGCAACGATGAGCGTAACCCGGTACAACGCGATTGATCAGCACCATACCAGGAATGTTGTCCATAAACTGCGCCAGTTCGTCGTCGCTTAACGCTTTTGAATGAACAATCAACGCATTACAACGCTGGCGAATTAACACCTCAATGGCGTGACGCTCTTTTTCCGCTTCATGATAGCTGTTGCCAATCAATACATATTTCTGATGCTGTTGGGCGACGAGATCGACGGCTTTCACCAGTGCGCCGAAAAACGCATCAGAAACGTCCATCACCACCACGCCAACGGTATCGCTCACCTGGGTTGCCAGCGCCTGGGCATTGGCGTTTGGTCGGTAATCCAGTTCACTCACCGCTTTCATTACCGCTTCACGCGTGTCCGCACTCACCAGAGTACTGTTATTGAGCACCCGGGAAACCGTTGCCACAGAGACGCCAGCCTGACGCGCTACATCACGAATGGTGATCATATTCACTACCTGTTGTGAGATTGCAGTAGGTTACTGCTTGCTGGCGGCTATTTTGTCAGCACTGAATACAGGACTTCGTGAATCGAGTCACAGCAATGGAAACGGTTACAGCCGTTTTGTTAATGAATGTGATCGAGATCGTTATCTTGATGTTTTAGATAATGCCGGTCCGGCAGCACGGAGGGTTAGCTGACGCCAGAGCCATTCTACCGGCCCCTGGCGGAAATAACGCAGCCAGATAACAGAGAAGAGGATATTCGCCAGCCATACCGGCATAACAAACGCCAGCAATTCCAGACGGTCAAACTGCATAAACAAACCGAGATGATAAAACAGCGTGGTACAAATCAGCGTTTGTAACAGGTAGTTGGTCAGCGCCATCCGTCCAACGCAGGCGATCGCCAGCACCAGCTTAAAACGGCTTAATTGTGGCCAGTAGCCGAACAGCAACGACGCATAACCCATCGCCTGAAATGGCGCACTCAGTTCACGCGGCATCTGAAGTAAGAAGGCGCACCAGCGATACGCCCAGTCCAGCCGCCATTGTAGTGCGATAGCAGGAAGGTTAATCATCAGCCCAATCGCCACCAGCACAAAACCGGTACGGCGATAGTGGCGCAAGCTGTACTGCCCTTTCAGCCAACCGCTACGCATCAATGCCGCGCCAATTAGCATCATCCCCGCCAGTTGCCAGCCATACTGCGCACCCAGTGCCAGTAAACTGTTCCCTACTCCATCGGCACGGTTACTGATGGCTTCCACGCCGCCGTGAAGTTTCCAGTATTTTTCATACAAAATGGCGGACGCATCCGGCGTCCAGGCGCGACTGGTCTGGCTGTCGGAAATCAACCCCAGCAGCAGCAAAACGCCAAGCCCTACCAGATACAACATGACGCCGGTATTAAACAGGCTTTTTACCGATGGCGCATCGCGCACCAGTCGCCAGCTGATTAAGCCCACCAGCCCGTAAGCCAGCAGAATATCGCCGTCCCAGAATAACAATCCGTGAATAAAGCCCAACAAAACTAACAGGGTGAGCCGCGACTGGATCCAGCGTCTGCCACGGGGCAGCAACATCTGCATACCCGCACCAAACAGCAACGCAAAAAGCGTGAGGAATTTCACCTGGCCGATGAGATCGAGAAATGCCCATGTCCAGGCATCTTGCGACGTAATAGCGCCGTACCAGGCGGGATTGAGATAAGCCGCCTTTGGGAGTCCAAAGGCGCTGATGTTTAATAGCAGGATCCCCAGAATGGCGACGCCGCGAACAAAATCGAGCGTGACGTTGCGCTCCATGGTTCCTGCCTTTTAATCAGTTGTGATGACGCACGGCGCGCAGAAACTCGTGGCGCGTATTCTGACTGGATTTGAACAAACCACCGAGGGAGGTCGTTGTCGTGGCGCTGGTTGCATCGCGGATGCCACGCGCTTTCACGCAGTAATGCACCGCATCGATGGAGACCGCCACATTATTGGTGCCCAGCAGCGTTTGTAGCGCAATGAGAATTTGCTGGGTCAGACGTTCCTGCACCTGCGGACGCTGGGCAAAAAACTGCACAATGCGGTTAATTTTTGACAGCCCGATCACCGAATCTTTCGGGATATAGGCCACCGTCGCTTTGCCATCAATAGTGACAAAATGGTGTTCACAGGTGCTGGTCAGGGTGATATCGCGCACGGTGACCATTTCATCGACCTTCATTTTATTTTCAATGAGGGTGATTTTCGGGAAGTTGGCGTAATCCAGACCGGAGAAAATTTCATCGACATACATTTTGGCGATGCGATGCGGCGTTTCCATCAAACTGTCATCAGCCAGGTCGAGATTCAGCAGCTGCATGATTTCGGTCATATGACCGGCAATAAGACTTTTGCGCGTTTCGTTATCCATTTCATGCACGGGCGGGCGTAGCGGTGTTTCCAGTCCTCGCGCAACCAACGCTTCATGAACCAGGGCCGCTTCTTTACTGAGTGATGGCATTTATATTTTCTCCTGCAGGTGTGACGCCTCCGCCCTGCGTGGGGGCAAAGTTATTAAGCTGATTAGCAGCCTGATTATTGTGCGTGAGGTGACGCACATAATCCAGTATTCACAGCGATAATTATTGTAATTGCCGCTGCCTTTCAGCCGTAGATGTTAAAACATCGTTATGCATATGCGGAAGTGAAAGTTACTCACAACACACTGAATAAACGGTATGATGAAAAAATTGCAAACAACATAACAAGGAGCCACGCATGGAAATGCTCGAAGAGCATCGCTGTTTTGAAGGCTGGCAGCAACGCTGGCGGCACGACTCCAGTACCTTAAACTGTCCGATGACGTTCAGCATCTTTCTCCCGCCTCCCCGCGATAACGCCCCGCCGCCAGTGCTGTACTGGCTTTCGGGATTAACCTGTAATGACGAAAATTTCACCACCAAAGCGGGTGCCCAGCGCGTGGCTGCGGAACTGGGGATTGTACTGGTAATACCAGACACCAGCCCGCGCGGCGAACAGGTTGCCAATGATGACGGCTATGATTTAGGCCAGGGCGCAGGGTTTTATCTTAACGCTACGCAATCGCCGTGGTCGGCGCATTACCGGATGTATGATTATCTGCGCGATGAATTACCGGCGCTGATTCAGTCGCAATTTAACGTCAGCGATCGCTGCGCCATTAGCGGTCATTCGATGGGAGGTCACGGCGCATTGATTATGGCGCTGAAAAATCCTGGCAAATACACCAGCGTTTCCGCCTTTGCGCCAATTGTGAATCCGTGCAGCGTCCCGTGGGGAATCAAAGCATTTAGCGCCTATCTGGGCGAGGATAAAAATGACTGGGAGGAATGGGACAGTTGCGCGTTGATGTACGCCAGTAATGCGCAAGATGCGATCCCGACGCTTATTGATCAGGGCGATAGCGATCAGTTTCTTGCCGACCAGCTCCAGCCTGCGGTGCTGGCAGAGGCCGCTCGTCAGAAAGCGTGGCCAATGACGTTACGTATTCAGCCGGGTTATGACCACAGTTACTACTTCATCGCCTCTTTTATAGAGGATCATCTGCGCTTCCATGCGCAGCATTTACTGAAGTAAAACTTAGCCCGGTTCGCCGGGCATCTTCTCATCAGAAGCGATAATCCACCGCCATAAAGTAACGACGTCCGTCTTCGTTATAGCTGTAGTCGTCACGACTGAGATCTTTATCAGTCAGGTTCAGCACGCCCGCACGCAGTTTGACGTCTTTGGTAACCTGCCAGGCCGCGCCGGTATTCCAGATCGTATAGCCGCCAGGCGTTTTGGCCGTATCACTGTCGGCACGTTTCCGCCCGGTATAGTGACCAGAAACATAGAATGACCAGTCTTCCAGCGCCAGCGGTTTCCAGTCCAGCGTACCGTTAGCGGTATGGAACGGCAGGTCGGAAAGCGGTTTGTTTTCGCCATTGCTGACATCACGACCATCGTTGTAGGTGTAGTTGAGTGACAGTTTCCATTCATCGTTGAACGGAATTTTCAACTCAGTCTCCACGCCCTGAATCCGCGCTTTGTTAACGTTGTAGTAGCTGAATACCGGTATCCGTCGTCCGTTAGCGCCCGTTTCAAAACCGACAAAGTTCTGGTAACCCGGTGCAGCGTTAACGTCAGACGTGCGGCTGATGCTAATACGATCTTTCACATCGTTGCGGAAAACAGTCACGCTGGATTCAACCCCTTCCAGCCAGCCATCTTCACCCATGTAGTAAAGCCCCAGTTCCCAACTTTCGCTGGTCTCTGGTTTCAGATCCGGGCTGCCGACAATTTTACATGCACCACGGCAGGAATTTGTCGTCCAGTCAGGGCTAAGCTGCAACAAAGAAGGCGCTTTAAAAGCCGTCGCCCAGCCACCTTTCACGGTAACAGTGTCGGTAGCGTTATAGACCAGATAGGCACGCGGGCTCCAGTGATCGCCGTAGGTTTCGTGATCGTCCATACGCACGCCGGTCGTCAGCGCCAGCGGCTCAAAGATCCGCCATTCATCTTCCACAAACAGCGCGTACTGGCTGGCAGATGTTTTGGTGCTGGTACCACCGGTCAGGTTTACTGCATCACTAAGTTTATCGTGACGCCATTCACCGCCAACCGTGACAAACTGATTAATCGCCGTCAGCGGCAGCGTGTATTTGCCATCAACGGTATTGCTTTCAGATGTAATTGGGCTGCTGTTGCCAGGGTTTTTGTTTTCGACTTTCTCGCCGTAATATTTCAGTTCGCTGGTGCCGTAATCCCAGCGACCATTATGGCTGACAGAGTAGTTCTGGCGTTCCAGGCGGTTTTTGTCCAGCGAGTCGGAATCACGATCCTGACGGTCGAAACCGTAACCGGCGGTAAAATCGTGATTTTGATTCGGCGTCCAGGCAAATTCGACATTGCCGTCGCGGCTGGAGAATCCTTCAATACGCGGTGTTTCTCCGGTATCGGTGGTGGTTGAGTTTTGCGGGTCATCCTTTTCACGTTTCGCCAAGCTGCCGTAGGCCTTCATTCCCAGCACACCGTCAATTAATGGCCCGCTGGTGAAGAACTGACCGTTGTACGTGTCACCACGATCGCGATGTTCCTGAATGGTGGTATCGACCGTAACAGTGCCCGTCCATTTTTGACCGATTTTTTTGGTGATGATATTGACCACGCCGCCGAGCGCATCAGAACCGTACAACGAGGACATCGGGCCACGTACCACTTCAATACGTTCGATGGAATCAACCGGGATCCAGTTCAGATCAAAGTCATTGTGGCGAAAGACAGCATTGCGGGAGTTAACGCGTTTACCATCGACAAGAATCAGCGTGTAGCTGCTGTCCAGGCCACGAATACTGACGCCCTTGCGGTTATCCCCTTCGTTAGTCAGTTGTACGCCCGGCACTTCTTTGAGGACATCTTTCAGGTTCTGTACTGGTTTACGCTGCAGGTCTTCCTGGGTAATGACGCTGATACTGGCAGGTGCGTCTTTAAGGTTTTGTTCAACGGAAGATGCGGTGACAACCATCGTCTCGCCATCATCATCAACCGCCAACACAGGCCATGCACAAGAAATTGCGGACAAACACAGCCCGACCCGTACGAAAGGGTTCAACCTAAACATTCCATATCTCCATGAGGTAACTACGAAAATAAATGGGTTATCGCTCACATCTTCTTCACGTCCCCTTGCGTACGGCAGCATCGCGGTGGACTTTTTATAGGCAGGAGATCACTCCAGAAAGCCTGAACAGCCCCTGATTTGTCAGCCTTTTTTGATTTCCGCGTAACAATAATGCAAACGATAACAATTATCAATTCAATTGTTAAATTTTATATCCGCATGAATATCAAGGAAAAGAAAAAGCCCTCTCGGCTGAGAGGGCTTAACAAGGAAGGGAGGAAACTTATTTCTTATCGTTCTGCGGGAACTTCATTTCGCTGTAACGCACGAAGTGGGTTCCTTTAATCAACTTGTAACCAAACCAGATGGCCAGGAACAGCGGGATACCAATATACGTTGCCGCTACGCCGCCCCAGTCGATGGTATCTTTCAGGAACGCCTCGTAGTTCTGGCCCAGGGTAATAATCAGACACAGAATGAAAGCGAAGATCGGTCCCAACGGGAAGAAGCCCGAACGGTACGGCAGGTCGTTAATGTCGTGTCCCTGCAATACATAGCCGCGACGGAAACGATAGTGGCTGATAGCAATCCCCAGCCAGGCGATAAAGCCTGTCATCCCGGAGGTGTTCAGCAGCCACAAATACACCGTCTGGTTACCAAACATGGAGGTCAGGAAACACAGACCGGCAATCACCGTCGTGGCATACAGCGCGTTACGCGGTACACCGCCACGTGACAGTTTGGCGAAAATACGCGGCGCTTTTCCGTCACACGCCAGGGTGTACAGCATACGGGTAGACGCGTACATACCGGAGTTACCCGCCGACAGTACTGCTGTCAGAATGACCGCGTTCATCACCGCCGCCGCAGAAAGCAGCCCCGCGTGCTGGAACACCAGCGTGAACGGGCTGACGCTGATGTCTTTCACATCGTTACGCAGCAGGCTTGGATCGGTGTACGGAATGATCAGGCTGATGATCAGAATCGCAAACACATAGAACAGCAGGATTCGCCAGAATACCTGACGCACCGCACGCGGAATATTTTTCCCAGGATCTTCAGATTCGCCCGCAGCAATACCAATCAGTTCGGTTCCCTGGAAAGAGAAGCCGACAATCATTGCCACGCCAATCATCGCCGCAAAACCACCGGCAAACGGTGCTTCACCTATCGTCCAGTTGCTCCAGCCCACAGGCTGCGCGCCTTTGAAGATACCGATAATCATCATCACGCCGACGACGATAAAGATAATCACTGTTGTGACTTTGATCAGTGAGAACCAGTACTCCGCTTCACCAAAGCCTCTGACCGAAATGTAGTTCAGCAGGAAGATGACGCCAAGGAACAGCGCACTCCAGATCCAACCAGGAACATCCGGGAACCACCAGCTCATGACCAGCTGCGCAGCCACCAGGTCAACGGCGATAGTCACCGCCCAGTTGTACCAGTAGTTCCAGCCCAGCGCGAAGCCAAAGCCCTCTTCCACATAGTTCTGACCGTAAGTCGCAAACGAACCTGAAACCGGCATATACGCCGCCAGTTCGCCAAGACTGGTCATCAGGAAGTAGACCATCAGGCCAATCAAAATATACGAGAGCAGCGCCCCGCCCGGACCTGCCTGAGAAATCGTTGCGCCAGAGGCAACAAAAAGACCCGTACCGATGGAGCCGCCAATGGCAATCATCGTCAGGTGACGCGCCTTTAATTCACGGCGTAAGCCCGGCGCTTCTGTTGTTTTAGTTTCGGAAACCATACAAAAATGCTATCCATCTTAAAAATGAGGCGCGATTGTAGCAGACGATTTGCAATCCTTCCGGTAGAAATGCGCTTTTATAAGAGACCTTCATGATCGCCCAGGAATTATAAGTAAAGCAGCCAATCTCTTTTCTGGCGAATACATGACGCTGGTGCTGCGTCACGAAATCGACACAGCACCAGCATGTTCTTGTACAGCACCTTAACGCGGTACATTCGCGGGATCGCAATAGTCCAGAAAGCGCCGTAGCGCGTTGGAAAGGTGTTTTTGCCGATGATGTATACGCCACAACGTACGCATCAGGCGCGGCAGAGGGACCGCAACTTCACTTAATGTGCCTGCCTGCAATTGATCTTCAATCACCCGTCGCGACAGGCAACTAATACCCAACCCATGACGCACCGCATGTTTGATTGCCTCGGAGTTACCTAATTCCATCGCCATCTCAAACTTCGGTAAATGTGACAGCAACAGATAATCGACAATCTCCCGCGTGCCGGAACCGCGTTCACGCAGGATCCAGGGCGCAGCGGCCAGCTGTTCTAAGGTGACCGGACCACGAGCCAATGGCGAAGTCGGCGCGGCGAAAACCACCAGCTCGTCTTCCAGCCACGGTTCAGAAATGATTTCAGTGCTGTGGCACGGTCCTTCAATAAAGCCAATATCAACGCGGAAATCCAGCACCGCTTGCATCACGTCCTGGCTGTTCCCAACGCTAAGTTCAATCGGCAACTGCGGATAATCATGGCGATAACGGGCGATAACTGCAGGCAGAATGTAGTTACCGATGGTACTACTGGCATAGATACGAATCGCGCCGTTGTCTTCGCGAAACAGTTGTTCGATTTCAACCGCCTGTTCAAGCAGTGCCAACGCACGCGGATAGAGCAGCCGCCCGTGTTCATTAACAACCAGTCTTTTCCCCACGCGATCAAACAGTTGCACGCCAAGCTGCCCTTCCAGGTCGGTCAAGGCTGCGCTCACTGCTGATTGCGACAACGCCAGCATCACCGACGCCTGGGTGGTTGATCCACTTTTCAATACTTCTGCAAAAACTTCCAACTGCCGGAGGGTGATGTGCATAGTCGCTTACCACTTATAAAGATTAATTATAAATATATAATCAATTTTATTTTTAAACCAGTTAGTCGTAACCTTATGCCCGGTTAAAGGAGAGGGTTATGACGAATATCACCTTACAGAAACAACATCGTACACTGTGGCATTTTATTCCGGGGTTAGCCCTGAGTGCAGTTATCACCGGGGTCGCCCTGTGGGGTGGTTCCATTCCCGCGGTTGCGGGTGCCGGGTTTAGTGCCCTCACCCTCGCAATCTTGTTGGGGATGGTTTTAGGTAACACAGTATATCCGCATATCTGGAAAAGCTGTGACGGCGGTGTGCTGTTTGCCAAGCAACATTTACTACGTCTGGGTATTATTCTTTACGGTTTCCGTTTGACGTTTTCACAAATTGCCGATGTCGGTATCAGTGGGATCATCATTGACGTGTTGACACTGTCCAGCACCTTCCTGCTGGCCTGCTTCCTGGGGCAGAAAGTGTTTGGCCTGGATAAGCACACCAGCTGGTTGATCGGTGCCGGTAGCAGTATTTGTGGTGCTGCAGCGGTACTGGCGACTGAGCCGGTAGTGAAAGCGGAAGCCAGTAAAGTGACCGTGGCTGTTGCAACCGTCGTTATCTTCGGAACCGTCGCGATTTTCCTCTACCCGGCGATATATCCGCTGATGTCTCAATGGTTTAGTCCGGAAACTTTCGGTATCTACATTGGTTCTACTGTGCACGAAGTGGCGCAGGTGGTGGCGGCAGGTCATGCCATCAGCCCGGATGCAGAAAACGCAGCAGTTATTTCCAAAATGCTGCGCGTGATGATGCTGGCTCCGTTCCTCATCCTGCTGGCGGCACGTGTTAAACAGCTGTCTGGGGCTAATGGCGGCGAGAAAAGCAAAATCACCATTCCGTGGTTTGCCATCCTGTTCATCGTGGTTGCCATCTTTAACTCGTTCCACCTGTTACCGCAGAGCGTGGTGAACATGCTGGTAACGCTGGATACCTTCCTGCTGGCAATGGCGATGGCGGCGCTGGGTCTGACTACCCACGTCAGCGCGCTGAAAAAAGCCGGGGCGAAACCTCTGCTGATGGCACTGGTACTGTTTGCCTGGCTGATTGTTGGTGGTGCTGCGATTAACTATGTAATTCAAAGCGTCATCGCATAAACCACTACATCTTGCTCCTGTTAACCCGCTATCATTACCGTTTTCCTCCAGCGGGTTTAACAGGAGTCCACATATGAAATACATTGGAGCGCACGTTAGTGCTGCTGGCGGTCTGGCAAATGCCGCAATTCGCGCCGCCGAAATTGACGCAACCGCGTTTGCCTTGTTCACCAAAAATCAACGTCAGTGGCGTGCCGCCCCCCTCACGACACAGACCATCGACGAATTCAAAGCCGCCTGTGAAAAATATCACTACACGTCGGCGCAAATTCTTCCCCATGACAGTTATCTGATTAACCTCGGACATCCGGTCGCTGAAGCCCTGGAAAAATCACGCGATGCGTTTATAGACGAAATGCAGCGTTGCGAACAACTGGGGCTTTCTTTGCTCAACTTCCATCCTGGCAGCCATCTGATGCAAATTTCAGAAGAGGATTGCCTGGCGCGCATTGCCGAATCCATCAACATTGCGCTGGATAAAACTCAAGGTGTAACAGCGGTGATTGAAAACACCGCCGGTCAGGGCAGCAATTTAGGGTTTAAATTCGAACATCTCGCGGCGATTATTGATGGCGTGGAAGATAAATCCCGCGTCGGCGTCTGCATTGATACCTGCCATGCTTTCGCTGCCGGGTATGATTTGCGTACTCCAGCCGAATGCGAGAAAACGTTCGCTGATTTTGCCCGTATTGTTGGCTTTAAGTATCTGCGTGGGATGCACCTTAACGATGCGAAAAGCACCTTTGGCAGCCGCGTTGACCGCCATCATAGCCTCGGTGAAGGCAATATCGGTCATGATGCGTTCCGCTGGATCATGCAAGACGACCGTTTCGACGGCATTCCGCTGATCCTTGAAACCATCAACCCGGATATCTGGGCAGAAGAGATCGCCTGGCTGAAAGCGCAACAAACTGAAAAAGCGGTAGCCTGAAGATGAATAACCGGGAAAAGGAGATCCTTGCAATTTTACGGCGTAACCCGCTGATTCAGCAGAACGAAATTGCGGACATGCTGCAAATCAGTCGTTCGCGCGTTGCGGCGCATATTATGGATTTAATGCGCAAAGGGCGGATTAAAGGCAAAGGTTACATTCTCACTGAGCAGGAATACTGCGTAGTGGTGGGGACAATCAATATGGATATTCGCGGGATGGCGGATATCCGTTACCCGCAAGCGGCTTCTCATCCCGGTACGATTCATTGTTCGGCAGGCGGCGTTGGGCGCAATATCGCCCACAATCTGGCGCTGTTAGGCCGCGACGTCCATTTACTCTCGGTGATTGGCGATGATTTTTATGGCGAGATGCTCTTAGAAGAGACGCGCCGTGCCGGGGTGAATGTCTCTGGCTGCGTTCGTTTACATGGCCAAAGCACATCGACGTATCTGGCAATTGCCAATCAAGACGAACAAACCGTATTGGCGATTAATGATACCCATCTGCTGGAACAGTTAACGCCGCAATTATTGAACGGATCACGTGATTTACTTCGTCATGCGGGCGTGGTACTGGCAGATTGCAACCTGACTGCCGAGGCGCTGGAGTGGGTCTTTACCCTCGCCGATGAAATCCCGGTATTTGTCGATACCGTTTCAGAATTCAAAGCGGGCAAAATCAAACACTGGCTGGCGCATATTCACACCCTGAAACCCACTTTGCAGGAACTGGAAATTTTATGGGGAAAGGTGATCACCAGCGATGCTGACCGTAATGCCGCAGTGAATGCGTTGCATCAGCAAGGTGTTCAGCAACTGTTTGTTTATTTGCCCGATGAATCCGTTTATTGCAGCGAAAAGGATGGCGAGCAATTTTTGCTGACTGCGCCAACGCATACGACGGTGGACAGTTTTGGTGCCGACGATGGTTTTATGGCAGGCCTGGTGTATAGCTTTCTGGAAGGAAACAGTTTCCGTGACAGCGCCCGTTTTGCGATGGCCTGCGCGGCAATTTCGCGCGCCAGCGGCAGCATAAATAACCCTACCCTGTCTGCCGATAACGCGCTTTCATTAGTGCCGATGGTGTAACAATGCTGCCGGATGCGACGCTTGACGCGTATCATCCGGCCTTGTTATCAACACTTAGTGGGTTTTGATGTAGCCGCGCACGCACTCTTCGACTAATCCCCAGAACCAGTCGGTATCGATGGTGATGCCGACTTTGGTATTAGCGGGCTTGCCGAGAACGCCCAGCTCGTCGCAGACAGTACGCCCGTAGCAAGGGCCGCTGTTGACGTCCACTTCGACGTACATTTCCTGGGTTTTAATACCATCAGGGTTGATCAGATAACCGATGCAGGTGGCGTCATGCACCGGACCGCCAGCCAGGCCATAGTTTTCGAACTGCGTTTTGAGAGTGAAGTTCATGATGTCGCTGAACAGCTCGCCAGCAGGGCCGCCTGCCCTTTCCATCCGCGCAATCACATCCGGGGTACACACGGTCTGGTTAGTGAGATCGAGACCCATCATCACCAACGGAACGCCGGAGGTGAACACCACGCGTGCGGCTTCCGGGTCGGCAAAGATGTTGAACTCGGCAGACGGCGTGAAGTTACCTGTTCCGTAAGCGCCCCCCATCAGCACAATTTCACGGATTTTTGGCAGGATCGCCGGTTGCATACGCATCGCCACGGCGATGTTTGAAAGCGGCCCCACCGGCACCAGAGTGATATCGCCTTCACTTGCCATCAGGGTATCAATGATGTATTTCACCGCATGGGTGCTTTCTGCCTGGCGAGTCAGCGGTTCGAACACGGGGCCATCCAGACCGGTTTCGCCGTGAATATTATCAGCAACAATTTGTTTACGCATAATGGGCTGCGGCATCCCTGCATAAACCGGAACATTAATCTCCAGTTTCTGACAAACATTCAGGCCATTAATTAATGTTTTATCAAGCGTCTGATTACCCGCCACAATGGTGATACCTAATAAATCAATCGCCGGATGTTTCGCGGCCATCATTATGGCAATAGCATCATCATGACCCGGATCACAATCCAGAATAATTTTTCTCTT
Source organism: Escherichia sp. 93.0816 (assembly GCF_013368855.2). NCBI lineage: Bacteria > Pseudomonadati > Pseudomonadota > Gammaproteobacteria > Enterobacterales > Enterobacteriaceae > Escherichia > Escherichia sp. 93.0816. Next base: position 68,770 of record NZ_JABWNC020000004.1, read on the forward strand.
TTCCATTGTTTATTTCCCCTGTTTCAAGTTGCGTTATTTTTTCTACAGCAAAGAAAATTCGACCGGCCGATGATTGAATCTTAACAACAGCGTACGTATGCTAAATATGAGAAATCTCATAGCGGATAAACATCGTGAAAGAAATCCACAATAATGAACTTAAACAGCAACTGATTGGTGAGTCCGCATTTAATGAGTGCTTTTCAACGGATGTTTCAGCCGATACGCGACTGTTTCATTTTTTAGCGCGTGACTACATTGTGCAGGAAGGGCAACAGCCGTCCTGGCTGTTTTACCTGACGCGAGGCCGCGCCAGGCTTTACGCCACGCTTGCCAATGGGCGCGTGTCGCTGATTGATTTCTTTGCCGCGCCCTGTTTTATTGGCGAGATTGAGTTAATCGATAAAGACCATGAACCGCGTGCGGTGCAGGCTATTGAAGAGTGTTGGTGTATTGCGCTCCCCATGAAACACTACCGCCCGCTATTATTAAACGACACGCTATTTTTACGAAAACTCTGCGTCACCTTAAGTCATAAAAATTATCGCAATATTATTTCTTTAACTCAGAATCAATCATTTCCGTTAGTGAATCGCCTGGCAGCATTTATATTACTCTCGCAAGAAGGTGATCTTTATCACGAAAAGCATACGCAAGCGGCAGAGTATTTAGGCGTTTCTTACCGACACCTTTTATATGTTCTCGCACAATTCATTCACGACGGTTTATTAATTAAAAACAAGAAAGGGTATCTGATTAAAAACCGAAAGCAGTTGTTGGGACTGGCGCTGGAGATGGACCCGGAGAATAAATTCTCCGGGATGATGCAGTAAAAATTATTTGCAATAGCGCGATAGCCGGATGCGACGCTTGACGCGTCTTATCCGGCTTACAAATCGAGCATTACGCCAGCCCAATAAAGAACCCGGCAATGGTCGCACTCATCAGGTTGGAAAGTGTAGCCGCTGCCAGTGCACGTAATCCAAGCTGGGCGATTTCCGGCGCGCGTTTTGGCGAAATAGCCGAGAACGCCCCAACGACAACACCGATAGAACCAAAGTTAGCAAAACCACAAAGCGCAAAGGAGATAATCGCCACGGTTTTCACTTCCAGCGTGCCGCCCGTTTGCAGATATGGCGAGAAACTCAGGTAAGCGACAAATTCGTTAATCGCCAGTTTCTGACCAATCAGGCTACCCGCAAGATTGGCATCACTCCAGTCCACGCCCATGATCCACGCCAGCGGTGCCAGCACATAGCCAAAAATACTTTCCAGCGAGGCATTGGCAAAACCAAACCAGCCACCAATTCCGCCGATAATGCCGTTGATCAGCGCAATAATCGCCACAAACGCCATCACCACCGTCGCCACACCTGCGGCAATTTTCAGTCCGGTCATCGCACCGCTCGCCGCTGCTTCGATAAAGCTTTTTGGCGGCGTTTCGCTGAACGACAGGTTTTCAAATGTCACCTGCGAAGGCTCGGTCGCCGGGCTAAGAATACGCGCAAACAAAATACCGCCAGGGATCGCCATCAGCGATGCCGCTAACAGATAGTCAATCGGCACCCCCATTCCGGCATAACCAATCATCATCGAACCGGCAATAGATGCCATGCCGCTACAAATTGCGGTAAACAACTCGTTGCGATTCATGCGATCAATAAACGGTTTAACGATCGCCGGGATCTCGTTTTGCCCAAGGAAAATAGTGGTGACCGCGACAAAAGATTCTATTTTGCTGATGTTGAGGGCTTTCTGGAAAATACTGCCAAGAATGCGGATCAGCAGTCCCATCACGCCAATGTAGTACAGCAGACTGATGAGCGCAGTAACGAAAATAATCGCCGGAAGTACGCGAAAGGCGAAGATAAAGCCCGCGCCATCAAACAGGACATCCATTTTCGGCCCCACCAGCGAACCAAAAATAAAGGCGCTACCCGCATCGCTGTAGGACATGACTTTATGGACGCCCAATGCTGCCTGTTCTACCGCCCATTTTCCCGGTGGGAAGTAGAGCATAATGCCGCCAATGGCGATTTGCAGCAGCAGCGCGGCTCCAACCGTACGCAAACTGATGCTCTTTTTATTCACTGACAACACAAACGCTATTGCCAGTAACACCACCATCCCCACAACACTTCTCATTATATCCATAATGATTTCCCTTCATGCCCGTAAACCCGGCGCCAGCGCCAGGTTTCGGTATGTATGATGAGTACGGGCGACGGCTTTCTGCCCGTCAGAAATTAACCCGCGAGACGCTGATATTCTTTGGCAATTTCGCTCGCCAGAATGGCGTTGTTAAACACCAACTGGATGTTGGATTTCAGGCTATCGCCACCGGTCAGTTCCGCAACGCGTGCCAGCAGGAACGGCGTACTTTCTTTACCGATTACACCTTGCTCTTCAGCTTCGGCAACTGCCTGATCAATTGCAGCGTTAATACTTTCTTCCGGCATCGCAAACTGTTCCGGAATTGGGTTTGCCACTACCAGGCCACCGTTCAGACCGCTTTGCCATTTCACCGCCATCGCACGGGCAATTTCGCTGGCGCTGTCGAGGCGGATACTGACCTCAAACGGACTGGTGCGGCAGAAAAACGCTGGCAATGCTTTGGTCTGATAACCAATCAACGGCACACCGAAAGTTTCTAAATATTCGGTGGTTAAGCCTAAATCGAGAATAGATTTTGCTCCGGCACAAACTACGGTGACATTAGTGTGCGCCAGTTCCTGTAAATCGGCGGAAATATCGAAAGTATTTTCCGCCCCGCGATGAACACCACCAATACCGCCGGTGGCAAATACTTTAATTCCGGCAAGCGCCGCAATAATCATGGTGGAAGCAACGGTGGTTGCACCATTTTTTCCGGCAGCAACAACAAAAGGTAAATCGCGACGGCTAACTTTCGTTACGTTATGTCCTTCACGACCCAGCAATTCAATTTCTTCTTTGCTTAAGCCCACTTTCATCACACCGCCAATAATAGCGATAGTGGCTGGTACAGCGCCCTGTTGACGAATAGTTTCTTCTACTTCAATTGCGGTCTGGGCGTTTTGCGGGAACGGCATCCCGTGAGAGATAATGGTCGATTCCAGCGCCACAACCGGTTTTTTGTTTTTTAAAGCGTCCTGCACTTCCGGGGAAATTTGTAATAATTCAGGGGAAATTTTTAATTCAGACATTCTGCGTTCTCCACTAACGATATAACGTTGGCAATCGATAAATCGGGGTTATTGGTGTATTCACAGGAGAGCGCCATTGACGAACATCCCTGTGCAAAACGAACAGATTCGGCAAACGGCATCCCGTCTACCCAACACGAAGCAAGTCCCGCCATCATGGCATCGCCCGCTCCGGTAACATTAATGACATTGGTTTTAATCGGTGCAGACCAGCCGTTTTCGCCGCTGATATCACTGTAATAAACACCATCGCCACCCATGCTCAGAACCAGTCGGTTCAGGCCATGTTGATGGAACCAGGCGGCAACCTTTGCCACATCTTCACTTCCGGAAAGCGCAATCCCGCTCAAGGTTTCCGCTTCCAGACGGTTTGGCTTCAGGGTGTGAATTTGACTTAATCGCTCACGTACTTTGACGCATTTCCAGGCCGAAACCGGATCGACAAATACCGGTACGTCGGCGGCATTATCCAGAATCCAGACCAATGCCTCTTCACTGATATTACAGTCTGCGACAATGACCTTAGCCCCCTGAATAAATTCACGGTGCTGTGCGAGATATTCCGCTGAAATACAGTTGCTAATATTCATGTCATTTATAGCAACCAGCATTTCACCGGTATTATCGAGTAATGATAAATAGCTCGACGTATTTTCCCCTGGCACAATCAGACATTTATCGACATAAACGCCGGATTGATTGGTTTGCGTTAGCAGCGATTGACCATAAAAATCACTGCCTACGGCGCTCAGTAGCCAGGCTTTATTCCCCAGCAACGCCAGGTTTTGTGCGATATTGCGCCCTACTCCACCGGGAGTAAATTTTATTTTCCCTGGATTTGAATCCGCATAGTTTAATGATTCATGTGAATATCCGGCGACATCAATATTCGCCGAACCTATAATTACGACATAATCCTTTTCGCGCATAGCACGTCCCCTGGTAAAAAATTACCAACTCTGTCAATCCACAAGAATATAGGTACTGCAAAGACGGTTTAAACATGTGTTCATATTTAAACATGTGCTCATAGTATGCATGTTTTACTTAAAGTAAATTACCGCCGGAGGGGCAAAATGAGCAGATTTGAACAGGCTCACAAAACGCTATTATTGGCGGTTTTAGAAAAAGCGAAGAAATTGTGAAGTGATGCACAGAACGGAAACAATAAAAAAGGGCAGAAATTAATCTGCCCTTGAGGAAATGACGTTACTGTTTGATGAGAGTGTCAGCTTTCTATTGGAAAACAAAACCATTCAAAATCATAGAATTGCCGTCAACAATTTATCACTCACCTTGCACTCATCAAATGATACAGGGCAGAAAATTTCTGCCCTGTAGTTCACGTTTTATTATGCTGCTTTCGCCACAACGTCCGCTTCCGGACGTTTCAGGAAGGCATAGGCCAGACCCGCCACCAGCGTACCAGCAATAATTGCCACCAGGTAACCCAGTACCGGCGTAATGGCGCCAGGGATCAGCAGAACAAACAGACCACCGTGCGGTGCCATTAGTTTCGCACCAATCGCCATTGAGATTGCGCCAGTCAGCGCCCCACCAACGATACAGCACGGCAGCACTCGCATCGGATCACGGGCAGCAAACGGAATTGCACCTTCCGAAATAAAGCACAGGCCAAGTACCAGAGCCGCTTTACCGCCTTCCTGCTGCGCTTTATCGAATTTGCGACGCGCCACCATTGTTGCCAGACCCATTGCCAGCGGTGGCACCATACCTGCCGCCATAATCGCCGCCATCGGGCCATAGGTTTGGGTACTCAGCAGACCAACACCAAACGCGTAAGCCGCTTTGTTTACCGGACCACCCATGTCAGTACACATCATGCCACCGAGGATCGCGCCCAGCAGAACCGCATTCGCAGTACCCATGGTTTGCAGCCAGTGAGTCAGACTTTCGAGGATGCCAGCAACCGGTTTACCGATCAGGTAGATCATTGCCAGACCGACCACCAGACTGGAAATCAGCGGAATGATCAGAATCGGTTTCAGCGCCTCCATACTCTGTGGCAGTTTCAGTTGCGTACTGATTAACTTCGCGATGTAACCCGCCAGGAAGCCCGCAATAATCCCGCCAATGAAGCCAGAACCTGTGCTGACCGCCAGCATACCGCCAATCAGACCCGGCGTGAGACCCGGACGATCGGCAATGGAGAAGGCAATGTACCCCGCCAGTACCGGCACCATCAGCGCAAAGGCTGAACCACCGCCAATCTGCATCAGCGCCGCCGCCAGCGTCCCTTGCTCTTTAAACGCTTCGATACCAAAAGCAAAGGAAAGCGCGATACACAGACCACCCGCAACCACCATTGGCAGCATGTAGGAAACGCCTGTCAGCAAGTGACGGTACGCGCCTGCACTCTCTTTCTTACCTTCAGTAGTTGCCGTTTGAGCTTTGCCCGCCGGTTCGTAAGGCGTCGCTTCAGCAACCGCTTTATCCAGCTCCTGCGCCGTTTTCTTCAGCGCCAGACCGGTAGAAGTGCGATACATCGGTTTACCGGCAAATTTTGCCAGATCCACTTCGATATCTGCTGCCACAATCACCAGATCCGCTGCTGCCACTTCTTCAGGCGTGATCGCGTTACCCGCACCAACGGAGCCACGGGTTTCAACTTTCACCCACCAGCCACGTTTTTTCGCTTCGGTTTCAATGGCTTCAGCAGCCATAAAGGTATGTGCTACGCCAGTTGGGCAAGCAGTCACCGCAACCACGCGTTTCGGACCGCTGGCGGCAACCGGTGCTGTCGCAGCGGCCGGCGCAGTGTAAGGCTTCGCATGGCCTTTGGCTTCACTCAGGAACAGCTCAGGGTGCGCGACTGCGCGGGAAATATCGCCCAGCCAGACATTTTTACCGTTCAGCGCGCTGTCGTTCGGGATGGAATCACCCAGAACAATCGCCATTTCAGCGTCGTTCGGATTGTCGATGATTTCCAGTTTTGCTTTTCGCGCCGCCGCGCCCAGCAGGGTCTTCGCCATATAGGCGCGTGCCTGACCGAGATTAGCGTCAATAATCAGCAGCGTTTTCATTATGCCTCTCCTGCTGTCAGTTAAAAGGTTGTAAGTCGACGCGCGCCATCATTGCGGCCAACTGCGGACGATCGGTAATACCCACATTGCTTTGACTTACCGCCAGGGCTGCAACAGCCGTTGCCAGACGCAGTGTGTGTTCACTGGATTCACGCATCAGCAAGCCATAAATGAGGCCGCCAACCATGGAATCCCCTGCGCCAACAGTGCTTACGACATCGACTGACGGTGGTTTGGCGATCCATTCGCCGGAGGCATTAACCCAAAGCGCGCCTTCGGCACCCAGTGAAATTACGACATGCGCGATACCTTGTTCACGTAACGCATGTGCAGCTTCAATGACATCTTTCATTTCAGGCAGTTTACGGCCTGCCCAGATTTCCAGCTCGCGACGGTTAGGTTTCACCAGCCACGGTGCCGCTTTCAAACCTGCCACTAATGCTTCGCGGCTACTATCAAAGATAATGCAAGGACACTGACTACGCAGGCGAGTCATCCAGTCGGTGAATGCTTCCGGGCTGACGCCTGATGGTAAACTGCCGCTGACACAGACCATATCGAACTGACCAAGCCAGCTCAGAGAATCAGTCACGAAGCGTTCCCAGTCGGCAGGAGTGACTTCGAAACCAGAGAAATTGAGGTCAGTAACTTCGCCGTCTTTTTCCGTCAACTTAACGTTAATGCGGGTACGCCCCTGTACAACCTGGAAACGGTTGGCAATGCCCAGCTCGCTGAACAGTTGCTGAAATCCGTCCTGATTGTCTTTACCCAGGAAGCCGCCAACGGTGACATCAATACCCAGATCTTTCAGAACTTTGGCAACGTTGATACCTTTACCCGCCGCATGAAGACCGGTGGTTTTCACCAGGTTCACTTCGCCGCGTTCAATTTCCGGGCAGAAACCAACAAGGTCATACGCCGGATTGAGAGTGATCGTAGCAACACGTCTGCTCATTACGCGCCCTCCCCAAGACCTGCGGCGATGGCGTCGCCAATTGCCTTCAGTGCCTGTTCAGCATCCGCCCCCTGGGCGGTAAAGCGCAGGCGATGACCTTTCTTAACGCCAAGTGCCACAACTTTCATCAGACTACGTCCGTTTGCCGGTTTGCCGGTGCCATCAAGGTTTGTCACGGTAATATCACTGTTAAATTGTTTAATGGTATTGACCAGCATGGTGCCTGGACGAGCATGCAGGCCGTGTTCGTTGCGCACCACAAACTCCGCGCTTAACACGTCGTCAGTCGGCGCATCATCGCTGGTCAGCAGTGCCAGCAATGTTGCCGCATCTGCTTTCAGCAAACGGTCAGCTTTATTGTCGAGTAACAGATCGGCGAGACGCTTAAGAACCGCGACGGGCTGATCGTCATTCATTGCCACACTCACCAGCATGGCTGCCGTTTCGCCGTCCACATCAAAAGCATTTGCCGCACGGCTTACCGCAATCGCGCTACGCAGGTTGCCTTCGGCGCTATCGCTCAGCCAGATGCCCTGTCCGAGATTCAGCGGCTGTTCATTGATGGCTTTGGTGACGAAGGTGGCGTCAACGGCCCCCGCTTCTTTCAGACGCGCAGCGTTCAGCGCCTGAAGAGTCAGCAGATCGCTGGCAACGATATCCAGCGTCAGCATTTCGTTGTCGAGTTTCAGCTGCTCACTCTGCTTTTCGCCCATCAGCAATGCGCGAAGTTCTTCTGCTGTCGTTGCTGACTTCAATTGTTCAGCAACGGAATCATCGCTCAGTACGTGGGTCAACTGGCGCAGCAGACCCAGATGTTCGTCCGAGCTGGCGGCAATACCGATCGCCACGTACGCCACCTGACCGTCACCCCAGGTGACGCCTTCCGGGAACTGAAACACCTGAACGCCGGTTTTCAGCACCTGATCGCGGGTATCGGTGGTGCCGTGAGGAATGGCAATACCATTGCCGAGGAACGTTGAGGTTTGCTGCTCGCGCGCCAGCATGCCATTGACGTAGCCTTCAGCTACATTACCGGCCTGCACCAGCGCCGCAGCGACCTGGCGAATCGCCTCTTCTTTGTCTCCGGCCTTTTCGCCCGGATGGATGTCCTGTACGGATAACTGGAACATAGTTCTCCTCTCTTGCTGAATTGAAACGATTCAGCTTCTATGAGAAAAAAAGCGCCAACCTGACTTAGGGTTAAAGACAAGATCGCGCTGAAACGTTTCAAGAAAGCATAATACTTCTGTTTCAGCACGCAAGGGAAGCTGTAAACTTATGACCAAAAGTTTGATGTGCTGCACAATTTTTTGTCATTTTTCCTAATTGCTGACGGGAAAATCCGTTGTCAGCAATTTCATTTCAGCAGCGTCAGCAGACAATCAACAAGAGTGAAATGGCATTTTGATTATTCGTGGCGAGTTTGATTTCACTGACTGTTTATTTTCTGACAAGCAGCGTAAACTCCGCGTCTCCATCTTTCAGTGATCGACCAGCATGCATAACTCCCCCGCAGTCTCCAGCGCGAAATCGTTTGACCTGACATCGACGGCGTTTTTAATCGTTGCCTTTCTCACCGGTATTGCGGGCGCTCTGCAAACCCCGACGCTCAGTATATTCCTTACCGATGAAGTGCACGCCCGTCCGGCGATGGTGGGATTCTTCTTTACCGGCAGTGCTGTCATCGGGATTCTGGTGAGTCAGTTTCTCGCCGGACGCTCTGATAAGCGCGGCGATCGTAAATCACTGATTGTCTTTTGCTGCCTGTTAGGCGTGCTGGCCTGCACCCTTTTTGCCTGGAACCGCAACTACTTTGTTTTGCTGTTCGTTGGTGTCTTTCTTAGTAGCTTTGGCTCTACCGCCAACCCGCAAATGTTTGCTCTTGCCCGTGAGCACGCTGACAAAACCGGGCGTGAAGCGGTGATGTTCAGCTCTTTTTTACGTGCTCAGGTTTCGTTGGCATGGGTCATTGGTCCGCCGTTGGCTTATGCCCTGGCGATGGGGTTCAGCTTTACGGTGATGTATCTCAGCGCAGCAGTGGCATTTATTGTCTGCGGCGTGATGGTGTGGCTATTTTTGCCATCGATGCAAAAAGAGGTTCCGCTGGCAACCGGCACGGTTGAAGCGCCGCGCCGTAATCGTCGCGATACGCTACTGCTGTTTGTCATTTGTACGTTGATGTGGGGGTCAAATAGCCTGTACATCATCAACATGCCACTGTTTATTATCAACGAATTGCATCTTCCCGAGAAACTGGCGGGCGTGATGATGGGAACCGCCGCAGGCCTGGAAATCCCGACCATGTTGATTGCGGGTTATTTTGCCAAACATCTGGGTAAGCGTTTCTTAATGCGCGTTGCTGCCGTGGGTGGCGTCTGTTTTTACGCAGGTATGTTGATGGCGCATTCACCTGTCATTCTGTTGGGTTTGCAGCTACTGAATGCTATTTTTATTGGCATTCTGGGTGGCATCGGGATGCTCTATTTTCAGGATCTGATGCCTGGTCAGGCGGGTTCAGCAACCACGCTCTATACCAATACGTCTCGTGTGGGCTGGATCATCGCGGGGTCAGTGGCGGGCATAGTCGCCGAAATCTGGAATTATCACGCCGTGTTCTGGTTTGCGATGGTGATGATTATCGCCACTCTGTTCTGCTTACTGCGGATTAAAGATGTTTAAGGCGCGGTCAGTATTTCCAGATCGATAAGCCAGGTCATCGCCTGCTGACGCGTATTGCCGCACATTTCAGCACTGGCTTGTAAACCTGCGCAAACTTTCGGACGTAGCGGCGATGTAAAAATTTTACAACGTTGCTGTTCATCAAGCTGAATGCAGGGCGTATTGGCGGGCTTGCCATCTGGCATACCGGGTATAGGGCTGGAAATTGAAGGGGCAGTGCAACACGCCCCGCAATCCGGACGGCATTCCATACGTTGTTCTCTTAAGGTTAACCACCGGATTGATGAGCGCGCACAGTACCACCTTTTTTGCACCAGCAAAAGTGCGAATACCACTTGCCTGAAAGGCTCGTCGCGAGTAGTTTGACGCGATATTTTTGACATTTTCGATAACAGGAATTTTTCGATGCCAAGAGCGAACGAAATTAAAAAAGGTATGGTACTGAATTACAACGGCAAATTGCTGCTGGTTAAGGATATTGATATTCAGTCGCCAACCGCCCGTGGTGCCGCTACGCTGTATAAAATGCGTTTTTCTGATGTCCGTACCGGGCTGAAAGTGGAAGAACGCTTCAAAGGCGATGATATCGTTGACACCGTAACGCTGACCCGTCGTTACGTTGACTTCTCCTACGTCGATGGCAACGAATATGTCTTTATGGATAAAGAAGACTATACCCCGTATACCTTCACTAAAGATCAGATCGAAGAAGAACTACTGTTTATGCCAGAAGGCGGTATGCCGGATATGCAGGTTCTGACCTGGGACGGTCAACTGCTGGCGCTTGAACTGCCGCAAACCGTTGATCTGGAAATCGTTGAAACCGCACCGGGCATCAAAGGCGCGTCTGCCAGCGCCCGTAACAAACCGGCGACATTGAGCACCGGTCTGGTCATTCAAGTACCAGAATATTTAAGCCCGGGCGAAAAAATTCGTATCCATATCGAAGAACGCCGTTATATGGGACGTGCTGACTAATTTCAGCCACATTCAGAAAAGGGATAGCTCAGGCTGTCCCTTTTTTAATTTATTATACCAATCTTCTATTTTGCGCTTCCTGAACATCGTTCTCCCGCAATATTCACCAGTTCATTGATCGCCCTCACACTTCATTGCATTAACAATCCAGACCAATTTCAATTGCTGTCATATAACTTTACACTGTTGTTGTTAATTAATCGTTACTAAGACGTGACCCCTATGAATACAATCGCCTCCGTTACGCTCCCGCAGCATGTACTCTCGCCCCGCTACGATCGACAACAATTGAAATCCCGTATCGTTCATTTCGGCTTTGGAGCCTTCCACCGTGCGCATCAGGCGCTATTAACCGATCGTGTGCTGGGTGCGTTGGGTGGTGACTGGGGAATTTGTGAAATCAGCTTATTCAGCGGTGATCAGCTGATGAGCCAGCTTCGCGCGCAGGATCATTTATACACCGTGTTAGAGAAAGGCGCAGACGGTAACCAGGCGATTATTATTGGAGCCGTTCGCGAGTGCCTGAATGCAAAACTGGATTCATTAGCGGCAATTATTGAGAAGTTTTGCGAGCCGCAGGTGGCAATTGTTTCCCTGACGATTACCGAAAAAGGCTATTGCATTGACCCGGCGACTGGTGCACTCGACACCAGCAATTCGCGGATTATTCACGATCTACAAAACCCTGAAGAACCTCACTCCGCGCCAGGCATTCTCGTCGAAGCACTGAAACGTCGCCGTGAACGCGGCCTTGCACCGTTTACCGTGCTCTCCTGCGACAACATTCCCGATAATGGCCATGTGGTGAAAAACGCGGTGCTGGGGATGGCGGAAAAACGTTCGCCAGAACTTGCGGAATGGATAAAAGATCACGTCAGCTTTCCGGGAACCATGGTAGACCGCATTGTCCCGGCAGCAACCGACGAATCACTGGAGGAAATTAGCCAACATCTGGGCGTGAATGATCCCTGTGCGATTAGCTGTGAGCCGTTTATCCAATGGGTGGTGGAAGATAACTTCGTCACGGGTCGCCCTGCCTGGGAAGTCGCAGGTGTACAAATGGTGACTGATGTCCTGCCGTGGGAGGAGATGAAACTGCGTATGCTTAATGGTAGTCACTCTTTTCTCGCTTATCTGGGTTATCTCGCAGGATTCGCCCACATCAGTGATTGTATGCAGGATCGCGCATTTCGCCGTGCCGCCAGAACGTTAATGCTGGGTGAGCAGGCGCCAACGCTGCGGATCAAAGATGTCGATTTAACACAATATGCGGATAAGTTAATTGCACGTTTTGCTAACCCGTCGCTGAAACATAAGACCTGGCAAATCGCGATGGATGGTAGCCAGAAATTACCGCAGCGTATGCTGGCAGGCATTCGCATACATCTGGCGCGCGGAACAGACTGGTCATTGTTGGCATTAGGCGTTGCAGGCTGGATGCGGTATGTGAGCGGTGTTGATGATGCCGGAAATGCTATTGATGTTCGCGATCCACTTAGCGATAAAATTCGCGACCTGGTTGCGAACAGCAGCAGTGAACAACGCGTAATCGCCCTGCTTTCTCTGCGTGAAGTTTTCGGTGATGACCTGCCAAATAACCCGCATTTTGTGCAGGCTATCGAACAAGCCTGGCAACAAATCGCGCAGTTTGGAGCGCATCAGGCACTATTAAATACCCTCAAAATTTAACGATTTCTGCGGTTAAAGCGGATGAAGCCCGCCTTCGTCCGCTCTCCCCTTCTCTTTTCTGCCTTTTTTAGCCAGGATTAACGCACAGTTAACTTATCAGAGTATTGCGGAGCCGCTGTGACCAGGACCAACCTCATCACCGGTTTTCTCGGCAGCGGGAAAACCACGTCGATTCTTCATCTGCTAGCCCATAAAGATCCAAACGAAAAATGGGCGGTACTGGTTAATGAATTTGGGGAAGTCGGAATTGATGGCGCTTTGCTCGCCGATAGCGGCGCATTGCTGAAAGAGATCCCCGGCGGCTGCATGTGCTGCGTTAATGGTTTACCCATGCAGGTAGGGTTGAATACTTTGCTGCGCCAGGGAAAACCAGACCGCTTGTTGATAGAGCCAACCGGGCTGGGCCATCCGAAACAGATCCTCGATCTATTAACCGCACCAGTCTATGAACCCTGGATCGACTTGCGCGCCACGTTGTGTATTCTCGACCCACGCCTGCTGCTGGACGAAAAAAGCGTCAAAAATGAAAACTTCCGTGACCAGTTGGCTGCCGCAGACATCATTGTCGCCAATAAATCCGACCGCGCGACGCCCGAAAGCGAGCAAGCGTTGCAACGCTGGTGGCAACAAAATGGTGGCGATCGGCAATTAATTCACTGCGAACATGGGCAAATTGAAGGTCATCTTCTGGATTTACCCCGTCGCAATTTAACCGAGTTGCCTGCCAGCGCCGCCCATTCACATCAGCATACTGTGAAAAAAGGGTTAGCGGCTTTAAGTCTGCCAGAACATCAACGCTGGCGTCGCAGTCTGAACAGCGGACAAGGACATCAGGCCTGCGGCTGGATTTTTGACGCCGACACGGTGTTCGACACCATTGGCATTCTGGAATGGGCACGACTTGCACCGGTGGAACGCGTAAAAGGCGTAATGCGCATTCCAGAAGGGCTGGTGCGAATCAACCGTCAGGGCGATGACCTGCACATTGAAACGCAAAACGTTGCACCGCCGGATAGCCGTATTGAGCTGATCTCCAGCGGCGAAACTGACTGGAACGCCTTACAAAGCGCGCTGTTGAAGCTTCGTTTAGCGACCAGCGCGTAAGGTTGCCTGCGTTTTTCAGTAAGATAATTAGAGAAAATATGATTAAAAATTTGCCGCAAATAGTGTTGTTGAACGTTGTCGGCCTCGTGCTGTTTCTTTCCTGGTACATACCCGTTAATCATGGATTCTGGTTACCGATTGATGCGGATATTTTTTATTTTTTTAATCATAAACTGGTCGAAAGTAAGGCCTTTTTATGGCTGGTTGCATTGACCAATAATCGTGCATTCGACGGTTGTTCACTGCTGGCAATGGGAATGCTGATGCTGAGTTTCTGGCTGAAAGAAAACGCCTCCGGAAGACGGCGTATCGTAATTATTGGTCTGGTCATGCTGTTAACCGCAGTGGTATTAAACCAGTTGGGCCAGGCATTAATTCCTGTCAAACGGGCCAGTCCGACATTAACCTTTACAGATATTAACCGCGTCAGCGAACTGCTACCTGTACCCACGAAAGATGCATCACGAGATAGCTTTCCCGGCGATCACGGCATGATGCTACTTATTTTTTCCGCCTTTATGTGGCGTTATTTCGGAAAAGTCGCAGGTCTTATCGGCATTATTATTTTTGTGGTTTTTGCATTTCCCAGAGTAATGATTGGCGCACACTGGTTTACCGATATCATTGTCGGCTCCATGACCGTGATATTGATCGGTTTACCCTGGGTGCTGTTGACGCCATTAAGTGATCGATTAATCACCTTTTTTGACAAATCACTACCGGGAAAAAGTAAACATTTCCAAAACAAATAACTCACAGTAATTAACATCATCAGGTTTATTTTTATAGTGAGGATAATCCTGATGATACGCACCATTGCTTTCATTCATCGAACACAATGCTCATTCTTTAATTAAATGAATGAATTGCATGTTTTTCGCACAATCGTTCTTTAATTGACCAATCCCACTTATTAACTTTCTGTATCACTTTTTCTTATAAAAAATCATGTAAAACCGCTCGCCAAGACCGCGCCAATCGGGTAATCTCGAACTCGTTTTGCCTCGGCGTTAAATTATCCTCACAGCATATAATTTTGTGCGTTAGTCCACAGATTTGGCCTTAAGGAATTGTTTCAACATGCCCAGGTAATTAGTCTCGTGTCGCTTGGCATTTTTTTATAACGATATTTATCGTTAAGGACTTCAAGGGAAAACAAACAACATGGTCAAATCTCAACCGATTTTGAGATATATCTTGCGCGGCATTCCCGCGATTGCAGTAGCGGTTCTGCTTTCTGCATGTAGTGCAAACAACACCGCAAAGAATATGCATCCTGAGACACGTGCAGTGGGTAGTGAAACATCATCACTGCAAGCTTCTCAGGATGAATTTGAAAACCTGGTTCGTAATGTCGACGTGAAATCGCGAATTATGGATCAGTATGCTGACTGGAAAGGCGTTCGTTATCGTCTGGGCGGCAGCACCAAAAAAGGTATCGATTGTTCTGGTTTTGTACAACGTACATTCCGTGAACAATTTGGCTTAGAACTTCCGCGTTCAACGTATGAACAGCAGGAAATGGGGAAATCAGTTTCCCGCAGTAATTTGCGTACAGGCGACTTAGTCCTGTTCCGCGCGGGTTCAACCGGACGCCATGTCGGTATTTATATCGGTAATAATCAGTTTGTTCACGCATCCACCAGCAGTGGTGTAATTATTTCCAGCATGAATGAGCCATACTGGAAGAAGCGTTACAACGAAGCACGTCGGGTTCTCAGCCGTAGCTAATAAATCGTTTGGATGCAATCCCTTGGCTATCCTGACGAGTTAACGGAAAGCACTGCTTAGGCAGTGCTTTTTGGTTTTTCTCATCCGAGAAAATGATGTTTCCACATCTTGAACCAGGCTATAGTCCCGTCATTCTTTCCTTTTAGTGTTGTCGTATTTTCAGGATATTATCGGAACCATGTTCATACGAGCTCCCTCTTCTGGACGTAAGATCCTGCTCACCTGCATTATTGCGGGCGTGATGATTGCGATACTGGTCAGCTGTCTTCAGTTTTTAGTGGCCTGGCATAAACACGAAGTCAAATACGACACCTTGATTAGCGACGTACAAAAATATCTCAATACCTATTTTGCCGACCTGAAATCCACCACTGACAGGCTCCAGCCGCTTACCTTAGATACCTGCCAGCAAGCAAATCCGGAGCTGACTGCACGCGCAGCATTTAGCATGAATGTGCGAACGTTTGTGCTGGTAAAGGATAAAAAAAGCTTCTGCTCATCTGCGACTGGTGAGATGGACATCCCACTCAGTGAACTGATTCCGGCACTAAATATCGGCAAAGATATTGATATGGCAATATTGCCAGGCACACCGATGGTGCCCAATAAACCAACGATCGTCATCTGGTATCGTAACCCTTTATTAAAAAATAGCGGCGTTTTTGCGGCATTGAATCTGAACCTGACGCCTTATATTTTCTATAGCTATCACCAGCAAGATTTCAACGGTATCGCACTCATTATTGGTGATACTGCGCTATCGACCTTTACGTCGCATTTGATGAACGTCCGTGAGTTAACCGGCACGCCTGTACGCGAAACCAAAATTGCAGGCCTTCCGCTGACCGTTCGGCTTTATGCTGATGACTGGACATGGAACGATGTGTGGTACGCGTTTTTACTCGGAGGCATGAGTGGAACTGTCGTTGGCCTGCTCTGCTATTACCTGATGAGCGTGCGTATGCGCCCAGGCAGAGAAATTATGATGGCCATCAAACGTGAGCAATTTTACGTGGTGTATCAACCGGTGGTTGATGCACAAACGCTGCGGGTAACCGGCCTGGAAGTACTGCTACGCTGGCGTCACCCGGTAGTGGGTGAAATTCCCCCGGATGCCTTCATTCACTATGCCGAATCGCAAAAGATGATTGTGCCTCTCACCCAGCATCTGTTTGAGCTGATTGCGCGTGATGCCGCAAAATTAGAAAACGTACTCCCGGTGGGCGTGAAATTTGGCATTAACATCGCGCCGGATCATCTGCACAGCGAGAGCTTTAAAGCCGATATACACCGGCTGATTGCCTCCCTGCCTGCGCACCATTTCCAGATTGTACTGGAAATTACCGAACGCGATATGCTGAAAGAGCATGAAGCATCACAGCTTTTCGCATGGCTGCATTCTGTCGGCGTAGAAATTGCCATTGATGACTTCGGCACCGGACACAGTGCGCTTATCTATCTTGAGCGTTTTACGCTCGATTATCTGAAAATTGACCGTGGCTTTATCAACGCCATAGGTACGGAAACGGTCACCTCACCGGTACTTGACGCGGTGCTGACACTGGCGAAACGCCTCAATATGCTGACAGTTGCTGAAGGGGTCGAAACACCGGAACAGGCGCGCTGGCTGCGCGAACGTGGCGTTAATTTCCTGCAAGGTTACTGGATTAGCCGCCCCCTGCCGCTGGATGATTTTATCCGCTGGCTGGAGAAACCTCATACGCCACAGTGGTAAGGTGTGCGTGCGTCCCTTATTATTCATAGTGAAAGTATGCCGGATTGCGGCTAATGATGAGTAAAAGGAAATCCGTTGCAGATGATTGTGCGCATACTGCTGCTGTTTATCGCTCTGTTCACCTTTGGTGTGCAGGCGCAGGCTATCAAGGAAAGCTATGCCTTTGCGGTGCTGGGAGAACCCCGGTACGCGTTTAATTTCAACCATTTTGATTATGTGAACCCCGCCGCGCCAAAAGGTGGGCAAATAACGTTATCCTCCATTGGAACCTTCGATAATTTCAACCGCTATGCACTGCGCGGTAACCCTGGCGCACGTACCGAGCAGTTGTACGACACGCTATTTACCACCTCCGATGACGAGCCAGGCAGTTATTACCCGCTGATTGCCGAAAGCGCGCGCTATGCTGACGATTATTCCTGGGTGGAGGTCGCAATTAATCCGCGCGCCCGTTTTCATGATGGTTCGCCTATTACTGCCCGCGATGTTGAGTTCACTTTTCAAAAATTCATGACCGAAGGCGTACCGCAATTTCGTCTGGTTTATAAAGGCACTACCGTTAAAGCCATTGCGCCTTTAACCGTGCGCATTGAATTAGCCAAACCCGGTAAAGAAGATATGCTGAGTCTATTTTCGCTGCCGGTGTTTCCAGAAAAGTACTGGAAAGATCACAAACTTAGCGACCCGCTCGCCACGCCTCCGCTTGCCAGTGGTCCGTACCGAATTACGTCCTGGAAAATGGGGCAGAATATTGTCTATTCCCGCGTGAAAGATTACTGGGCGGCAAACTTACCGGTAAACCGTGGGCGCTGGAATTTCGACACCATTCGCTACGATTATTACCTCGATGATAATGTCGCCTTTGAAGCATTTAAAGCCGGTGCTTTTGATTTGCGTATGGAGAACGACGCCAAAAACTGGGCCACGCGCTATACCGGTAAAAATTTCGACAAAAAATACATTATTAAAGACGAGCAAAAGAACGAATCAGCACAGGATACGCGCTGGCTGGCGTTTAACATTCAGCGTCCGGTATTCAGCGATCGCCGGGTCCGAGAAGCCATCACTCTCGCCTTTGACTTTGAATGGATGAACAAGGCGTTGTTTTACAATGCCTGGAGTCGCACTAACAGTTATTTTCAGAATACCGAATACGCGGCCAGAAATTACCCCGATGCAGCGGAACTGGTGCTTCTGGCGCCAATGAAAAAAGAATTACCGCCAGAAGTCTTCACGCAAATCTACCAGCCGCCTGTATCCAAAGGCGATGGCTACGATCGTGACAACCTGTTAAAAGCCGACAAACTTCTCAACGAAGCAGGCTGGGTGCTGAAGGGTCAGCAACGCGTAAATACCACAACGGGTCAGCCGCTCAGCTTTGAGTTATTGTTACCTTCGAGCAGCAATAGTCAGTGGGTATTACCGTTCCAGCACAGCCTGCAACGGCTGGGCATCAATATGGACATTCGCAAGGTGGATAACTCGCAAATCACCAACCGAATGCGCAGTCGCGACTATGACATGATGCCGCGCGTGTGGCGAGCAATGCCGTGGCCCAGTTCCGATTTACAGATTTCCTGGTCATCGGAATATATCAACTCCACTTATAATGCCCCCGGTGTGCAAAGTCCGGTTATCGACTCGCTGATCAACCAGATTATTGCCGCACAGGGAAATAAAGAAAAATTACTGCCGTTGGGGCGCGCACTGGATCGCGTATTAACGTGGAATTATTACATGCTGCCAATGTGGTACATGGCGGAAGACCGTCTTGCCTGGTGGGATAAATTCTCTCACCCAGTAGTGCGCCCCATTTACAGCCTCGGTATCGATACCTGGTGGTATGACGTCAATAAAGCGGGCAAACTGCCGTCAGCCAGACAACAGGGAGAGTAGATGGGCGCTTATCTGATTCGCCGTCTGTTGCTGGTGATCCCAACGTTATGGGCGATTATCACCATCAACTTTTTCATCGTGCAAATTGCGCCTGGCGGTCCGGTCGATCAGGCTATCGCCGCCATTGAGTTTGGTAATGCCGGAGTATTACCCGGCGCAGGCGGCGAAGGTGTTCGTGCCAGCCATGCGCAAACGGGCGTCGGCAATATCAGCGACAGTAATTACCGTGGCGGACGCGGATTAGATCCCGAAGTGATCGCCGAGATCACTCATCGCTACGGTTTCGATAAGCCGATCCATGAACGTTACTTCAAAATGCTCTGGGATTACATCCGCTTTGATTTTGGCGACAGCCTGTTTCGCAGCGCCTCGGTGCTGACGCTGATTAAAGACAGTCTGCCGGTTTCCATCACCCTCGGATTATGGAGCACGCTGATTATCTATCTGGTGTCGATTCCGTTAGGCATTCGCAAAGCCGTTTATAACGGTAGCCGCTTTGACGTCTGGAGTAGCGCATTTATCATCATCGGTTACGCCATTCCGGCCTTTTTATTTGCCATCTTGCTGATTGTCTTCTTCGCAGGGGGCAGCTATTTCGACCTGTTCCCTCTGCGCGGCCTGGTTTCCGCTAATTTTGATTCGCTGCCGTGGTATCAGAAAATCACCGATTATCTGTGGCATATCACGTTACCCGTGCTGGCGACGGTGATTGGCGGCTTTGCGGCACTCACGATGCTGACCAAAAACTCATTCCTTGATGAAGTGCGCAAGCAATACGTGGTGACCGCGCGTGCGAAAGGGGTCAGTGAGAAAAATATTCTCTGGAAACATGTATTCCGTAACGCCATGCTGCTGGTGATTGCCGGTTTTCCGGCGACGTTTATCAGCATGTTTTTCACCGGTTCGCTGTTGATTGAAGTGATGTTTTCGCTCAATGGTCTCGGCTTACTGGGCTACGAAGCGACCGTCTCGCGCGATTATCCGGTGATGTTTGGCACGCTGTATATTTTCACCCTGATTGGCCTGCTGCTGAATATCGTCAGTGATATCAGCTATACGCTGGTCGATCCGCGTATTGATTTTGAGGGACGCTAATGTCGCGACTCAGCCCCGTCAATCAGGCCCGTTGGGCGCGTTTTCGTCATAACCGTCGCGGCTACTGGTCGTTATGGATTTTCCTCGTCTTATTTGGTTTGAGTTTGTGTTCTGAACTGATCGCCAACGATAAACCGTTGCTGGTGCGTTATGACGGCAGCTGGTATTTCCCGTTGCTGAAAAACTACAGTGAAAGCGATTTTGGCGGCCCGCTGGCAAGCCAGGCAGATTATCAGGACCCGTGGCTGAAGCAACGGCTGGAAAATAACGGCTGGGTACTGTGGGCACCGATTCGCTTTGGTGCTACCAGTATCAACTTTTCCACCGATAAGCCCTTCCCTTCCCCACCCTCCCGCCAGAACTGGCTGGGAACCGATGCCAACGGCGGCGATGTGCTGGCGCGCATTCTGTATGGTACGCGGATCTCGGTTCTGTTTGGTTTGATGCTGACACTCTGTTCCAGCGTGATGGGGGTGCTGGCGGGGGCGCTGCAAGGCTATTACGGCGGTAAAGTCGATCTCTGGGGGCAACGCTTCATTGAAGTATGGTCAGGAATGCCAACGCTGTTTTTGATTATTTTACTTTCCAGCGTCGTACAGCCTAACTTCTGGTGGCTGCTGGCAATTACCGTTTTGTTTGGCTGGATGAGTCTGGTCGGCGTGGTGCGCGCAGAGTTTTTACGTACCCGCAATTTCGACTACATCCGTGCAGCTCAGGCGCTTGGCGTCAGCGATCGCAGTATCATTCTGCGTCATATGTTGCCAAATGCCATGGTCGCTACCCTTACCTTTTTACCGTTTATTTTATGCAGTTCAATAACTACCCTGACCTCGCTCGATTTCCTCGGCTTCGGTCTGCCGCTCGGTTCACCGTCGCTCGGCGAACTGCTGTTACAAGGGAAAAACAACCTCCAGGCACCGTGGCTTGGGATCACCGCCTTCTTGTCGGTGGCGATATTGTTGTCTTTGCTGATCTTTATTGGTGAAGCAGTCCGCGACGCATTTGATCCTAATAAGGCGGTGTAGCATGACGCAAACTCTGTTAGCGATTGAAAACTTGTCGGTGGGTTTTCGCCATCAGCAAACTGTTCGTACCGTAGTGAATGATGTTTCACTGCAGATTGAGGCTGGCGAAACGCTGGCGCTGGTAGGCGAGTCAGGTTCTGGCAAGAGCGTTACTGCACTGTCGATTTTACGTCTGCTCCCTTCCCCGCCGGTAGAATATCTTGCTGGAGATATTCGTTTTCATGGCGAATCGCTGCTTCATGCCAGCGAGCAAACGTTGCGCGGCGTACGGGGTAATAAGATAGCCATGATCTTCCAGGAGCCAATGGTGTCATTAAATCCATTGCATACCCTGGAAAAACAGCTTTATGAAGTGCTTTCACTCCATCGCGGGATGCGACGAGAAGCGGCACGTGGCGAGATATTAAATTGCCTTGATCGCGTAGGTATCCGTCACGCAGCAAAACGACTGACAGATTACCCGCATCAGCTCTCTGGCGGCGAACGCCAGCGGGTGATGATTGCGATGGCGCTATTAACGCGCCCGGAATTATTAATTGCCGATGAACCGACTACCGCACTGGACGTCTCTGTCCAAGCGCAGATTTTGCAACTGTTGCGCGAACTGCAACATGAACTGAATATGGGTATGCTGTTTATTACTCATAACCTCAGCATTGTCAGAAAACTGGCTCATCGCGTGGCAGTGATGCAAAACGGTCGCTGCGTGGAGCAAAATAACGCCACTGCGCTATTTGCCTCCCCTGCTCATCCTTACACGCAAAAGCTACTCAACAGCGAGCCGTCAGGCGACCCCGTGCCGTTGCCAGAGCCTGCCTCAACGTTGCTTGATGTTGAACAGCTTCAGGTTGCCTTCCCCATTCGCAAGGGGATTTTAAAACGCGTTGTCGATCATAACGTGGTGGTGAAAAGTGTCAGTTTTACGCTACGGGCAGGTGAAACGCTGGGTTTAGTGGGCGAATCCGGTTCCGGGAAAAGCACGACAGGACTGGCGCTACTGCGACTGATTAACTCTCAGGGCAGCATCGTCTTTGACGGTCAGCCATTGCAAAATTTAAATCGCCGCCAGCTATTGCCGATTCGCCATCGCATTCAGGTGGTATTTCAGGATCCAAACTCCTCGCTCAATCCACGACTCAACGTATTGCAGATTATTGAGGAGGGATTACGGGTTCACCAGCCGACGCTTTCTGCCGCACAACGCGAAGAACAAGTGAAAGCGGTGATGCATGAAGTGGGATTAGATCCTGAAACGCGCCACCGTTATCCGGCAGAGTTTTCCGGGGGGCAACGACAACGCATAGCGATTGCCAGGGCGTTGATTCTTAAGCCTTCACTGATCATTCTTGATGAACCAACATCGTCGCTCGACAAAACGGTACAGGCGCAAATATTGACGCTATTGAAATCATTGCAACAAAAGCATCAACTGGCCTATTTGTTTATCAGCCACGATTTGCACGTCGTCCGCGCGCTATGTCATCAGGTTATCGTACTGCGACAGGGGGAAGTGGTGGAACAAGGGCCGTGCGCACGCGTATTTGCCGCACCACAGCAGGAGTATACGCGTCAGCTACTGGCGTTAAGCTGACGCTTAAAAAGGATTGTAATTTGAGAAGGGCTCGGCAATTGCCACACCAAAATTTTTCAATCGGCATGTCGCAGCAAACTCATCATGGCGATTTACAAACAGGCACGGCTCACCTTCACACTCCAGTACCGAGCATGGAACTTCGATGTCACTTAACGCCTGACTTAGTTTGTACATCACCGACCATGCATTATCACCATCCGGGCTAAGCAATTTAAGCGCCACCAGGCTGTTGTCACCGCACGGCCCATTTTGCGGAATCGGTTCAACCTTCGAACCTGCGAAACCAGCAGACCAGCGATAGTTCTGCGGCAGTCGATGGACGATTGAGAGTTGTAATGAAGTCACTTATTTTCCCCGGAAGCACATTTACTTCACAATTTGTTTACATCAATTTTAACACATCATCAACAACCCGTCTTTAAACAGATCGTAAAGATTGATGCCTCGCCTGCGTGGCCTCTATGGCTCTGATTTAAATAATATCTGCGGGCGCGGTCACGTTTGCGGGGCTATATGTACCCGTTTCTGCGATCTAACTCAACCTTTTTAACTACAATGATGTGACTTTTTACACAAATTGATTTTACATAAAATAAACAAATGACGGGAGACTGATAGATTTGCGGTTGATATGCATCAACAAAGGAAGCCTTTTAGCTTCCCCGTTGTGCAATAGATCACCGTTTTTTCGGCCGACTGGCGTACAGACAGAAGAGAATGGAGCAGGTCGCACAGAACGCAATCGACCAGATCATCGGCCATGCGGAGTTAAAGGTCGCAAGGGAGAGCAATGCACCGACAATGGCGCCAATACCAAAGCGGAAGGTTCCTGCCAGCGATGATGCCGTTCCCGCCATATG
Source organism: Escherichia sp. 93.0816 (assembly GCF_013368855.2). NCBI lineage: Bacteria > Pseudomonadati > Pseudomonadota > Gammaproteobacteria > Enterobacterales > Enterobacteriaceae > Escherichia > Escherichia sp. 93.0816. The sequence goes on from NZ_JABWNC020000004.1 coordinate 92,340, forward strand.
CGGAAACTCATCCAGAATCACTGCCATCGCATTGGATGACACCATCGACACACAACCCACAAACGCCGCCACCCCAACCACCAGCGACCAGAACCCTAGTCCCAGCAGCGCACTGATGACCATCCACGCCGCCATAATAAATTGTATCCACAGCCCCGATCGGAACATATTCAGCGCGCCAATGCGGCGAACAAAGCGACTGTTAAAGATGGTCATCACGAACAAGAAAACAATATTCAGCGCAAAGTAATAACCAAAGTTTTCCGGCGCGACGTGGTTAATTTCAATGTAGACAAACGGTCCGGCGCTTAAGAATGAGAACATCCCGGCAAAGCTGAAACCGCTGGCCAGCATATAACTCAGGACGCGCTTATGACGGAACAGCGCAGCGAAGTTACCAATAGTGGTACGGATGTGAAAAGGCTGGCGACGCTCCGGTGGTAAGGTTTCTTTGATCAGAAAGAAGATCATTGCCGAAGCCAGAATCGCCGCCACGGCGAGGATCCAGAAGATGTAATGCCAGCTCAGCCACACCAGCACCCAACCGCCAACTATCGGTGCCATCAGCGGTGCGATGGTCGTTACCAGCATGACAAACGACATCATCCGCGAGAACTCTTCTTTCGGGTAGATGTCGCGCATCAGGGCGTTGATGACCACGCTGGCCGCAGCCGCCGCCAGCCCGTGGAAGAAACGCATCACAATCAGCTGATCGATAGTTTGCGCCAGTGCACACGCCACCGCCGCCGCAGCAAATACCAGCGTACCGCCGAGAACCACCGGCTTACGCCCGAAGCTATCCGCCATCGGCCCGTAGATTAACTGCCCCAACGCAAAGCCCAGAATATAAGTACTCAGGGTCATCTGCGTACTGCCCGCCGGCACACCAAACTGCGCAGAAATCACTGGCAGCGCGGGCAGATACATATCAATCGACAGCGGCATCAACATGGCCAGCAGGCCAAGGATAAAAACAATAGCAAACGACGAATGCTGTCGGGTGGTCACAACGGGCTCCTGAATATAATGAAAGTGTTAACTAACGCTGGCGATTTCTTCTGCAGTTAATGGACGATATTCACCGGGTGCTAAATCAGCATCCAGCGTAATGCCGCCAATACGTTCACGATGCAGCTCAACCACGTGGTTACCCACGGCGGCGAACATGCGTTTCACCTGATGATAACGCCCTTCGCTGATGGTCAGACGTACCTGCGTCGGGGTAATCACTTCCAGCACCGCCGGCTTAGTGAGATCTTTTTCGTTATGTAACTGCACGCCTTTAGCAAACTGCTCTGCTGTGTCGTCTGCCACCGGGGACTCCAGCGTCACCAGGTAGGTTTTCTCACAATGATGACGTGGAGAAGTAATGCGGTGCGACCACTGACCGTCATCGGTCATCAGCACCAGACCGGTGGTGTCGATATCCAGCCGCCCTGCTGCATGTAGTTTCCACGCCACAGGTTCATCCAGAAAATAGAGCACCGTTGGGTGATCCGGATCGTCAGTAGAACAAACATAGCCCTGAGGCTTATTGAGCATGAAGTAACGTGGTCCGTGTTGCTGTGCCAGCGGGTTTCCATCGTAAGCCACACTGTGTTCAGGGAGCAGTTTAAACGCTGCATTGCGGACGATTTCGCCATCGACGGTGACACGAGTGGCACGGATTTCACGCCCGGCAATAGCACGGCTAACGCCGAGTTGCTGTGCGATAAATTTATCAAGTCGCATGTGTGTGATTTTGCCTGTAAAAAACGGAGGTCGGGTAATGACCCGAAAATCTGAACTGTTGTTCGCTCAGTATAGCGGTCTAATAACTTCCCTCAAGAGAAAAAGATCCGTGGCATACTATTAGCAGAATAATCTACCTACGCGAGACCATGATTTTTACACTCCGTCCATATCAGCAAGAAGCCGTGGATGCCACGCTCAGCCATTTTCGTCGTCATAAAACTCCTGCCGTTATCGTGCTGCCTACTGGTGCAGGTAAAAGCCTGGTGATAGCAGAACTGGCACGGCTGGCGCGTGGTCGCGTGCTGGTGCTGGCGCACGTCAAAGAGCTGGTGGCGCAAAACCATGCAAAATATCAGGCGCTGGGGCTGGAAGCCGATATTTTTGCCGCCGGGCTGAAGCGTAAAGAGAGCCACGGTAAAGTGGTGTTTGGCAGCGTGCAGTCGGTCGCACGCAATCTCGATGCCTTTCAGGGTGAATTTTCGCTGTTGATTGTCGATGAATGCCACCGTATTGGCGACGACGAAGAGAGCCAGTATCAGCAAATCCTTACTCACCTGACAAAAGTGAATCCCCACTTACGCCTGTTGGGGCTGACTGCCACGCCTTTTCGGCTGGGCAAAGGCTGGATTTATCAGTTCCATTATCACGGCATGGTACGCGGCGACGAGAAAGCCCTTTTCCGTGACTGCATTTATGAGCTGCCGCTGCGTTATATGATTAAACACGGTTATCTGACGCCACCAGAACGGCTTGATATGCCGGTAGTACAATACGATTTCAGCCGCTTGCAGGCACAGAGCAATGGGCTGTTCAGTGAAGCAGATCTCAACCGCGAGCTGAAAAAACAACAACGTATTACGCCGCACATCATCAGCCAGATCATGGAGTTCGCCGCAACGCGCAAAGGGGTGATGATTTTCGCCGCGACGGTTGAACACGCAAAAGAGATTGTGGGATTGCTGCCCGCCGAAGATGCAGCACTCATTACCGGTGACACACCCGGCGCTGAACGTGATGTATTAATTGACGATTTTAAAACCCAGCGTTTTCGCTATCTGGTCAACGTCGCGGTACTGACCACCGGATTTGACGCCCCGCATGTCGATCTTATCGCCATTCTGCGTCCTACTGAATCAGTGAGTCTTTACCAACAAATTGTCGGGCGCGGTCTGCGTCTGGCTCCCGGCAAGACTGATTGCTTAATTCTTGATTATGCAGGTAATCCTCACGATCTCTACGCGCCGGAAGTTGGCACCCCAAAAGGCAAAAGTGACAACGTTCCAGTACAGGTTTTCTGCCCTGCCTGTGGTTTTGCCAACACCTTTTGGGGGAAAACGACCGCCGACGGGACATTGATTGAACACTTTGGTCGTCGCTGTCAGGGATGGTTTGAAGATGATGACGGTCATCGCGAACAGTGTGACTTCCGTTTCCGTTTTAAAAATTGCCCACAATGTAACGCGGAAAACGATATTGCCGCCCGACGCTGCCGCGAATGTGACGCGGTACTGGTTGATCCGGATGATATGTTAAAAGCGGCGCTACGACTCAAAGACGCGCTGGTATTACGCTGTAGCGGCATGTCTTTGCAGCATGGTCACGACGAAAAAGGCGAATGGCTGAAAATCACCTATTACGATGAAGACGGCGCGGATGTGAGTGAGCGTTTCCGTCTGCAAACGCCCGCCCAGCGTACCGCCTTCGAGCAGCTTTTTATCCGCCCGCATACGCGCACACCGGGCATCCCTCTGCGCTGGATCACCGCTGCCGATATCCTCGCTCAGCAAGCGTTACTGCGCCATCCGGATTTTGTTGTTGCGCGAATGAAAGGCCAGTACTGGCAAGTGCGTGAAAAAGTGTTCGATTACGAAGGTCGTTTTCGTCGGGCGCATGAATTACGCGGTTAATAGTAGTTTTGATTGATGTATAAGGCGATTGAGTATAGAATCTCGCCCGCTTTTGCATACGCAAAGCAGATCACTTACCTGTTGCTGGGTCGCCTGTAGCAGGATTAATTTAAGAGAGAAAGAAATGTTTACTATCAACGCAGAAGTACGTAAAGAGCAGGGTAAGGGTGCGAGCCGCCGCCTGCGCGCCGCTAACAAATTCCCGGCAATCATCTACGGTGGCAAAGAAGCGCCGCTGGCTATCGAGCTGGATCACGACAAAGTCATGAACATGCAAGCTAAAGCTGAATTCTACAGCGAAGTTCTGACCATCGTTGTTGACGGTAAAGAAATCAAAGTTAAAGCTCAGGACGTACAGCGTCACCCGTACAAACCGAAGCTGCAGCACATCGACTTCGTTCGCGCTTAATCGCTGAATAAGTTGTAAAAAACCCCGCTCCGGCGGGGTTTTTTGTATCTGCAGATTATGCCTGATGCGACGCACTGCGTCTTATCAGGCATACAGGTATTACCGTTATTTGCAGGCCAGAGAAGGCGTCACGCCGCATCTGGCATTCATTACGTAAAACCGATTAATTACCGCCAGACGTCCGGCGCTGAAGCTGATCGCGCAGGTTCGGCGGCGTGCCCTTAATGGTCAGGGTATCGGTCGCCGGGTCCCAGAAAATCCGTTCGCCTAACAGCATTGCATCAAAGTTGATGGTTAAGCCACCACCGCTACCGGCAAACTTAGTCAACTGACGCAGCGTGCTACGATCTGCCGGGAAGCTCTCTTCCAGTTCATAGCCTTTTTCAGCCGCAAATTCCGTGAAGCTCACTTCACTGACGCCTGCCAGTTCTTTCGACAGCGACTCCAGCTCGATCTCTTCGCCCGCCTGCAATTGCTCATTACAGTAGCTATAAACCTGCTGGCGAACGTTCTGCCGTTCAGCTTTATCCAGTTGTGCTTCGGCAGTGAAATCATCGACCGCTTGCAACAGCCCACGGTTTTGCGCTTTCGCATTCAACCCTTCGCTGGCACCGAGGAAATCCATAAAGAAATCAGCCACTTTGCGCCCTACCCGCCCTTTCAGGAAAGTAAGATAACGGGTCGATTCTGGATTGGTTTCCCATTCGGTTAAATCGATACGCGCAACAATATCCGCATGATTAATATCGAGATAATGGGTCGGGTTGATGTCGAGGTTTTCGTTAACGCGCATACTGCTTAAATTGTTCAGTACGCAAATCAGCAAATACTCAACCGCCAGATAGCGATAGTGACAAAACAGCACGAAGCCGCCGTCAGCAAAAGGATATTTCGCCAGTTCGTCACGCAGGCGACCAGTTGCTGCCCGACTAAATGCCAGAAAGTCTTCTTCGCCCTGCCGCTGTAAGCGCAGCGTCTGCGCCAGCTCACTTTCCTCGCTAAACAAACCGTAGGCTTTGTTCTTGGCGCTATAGACACGATGCAGCTCTGCCACCATCTCAATGACGGTTTCCGTCGGTTCCAGCAATGAATCGCGCAGCACCAGCTCAAGGTTCTGCTCATCACGCTTGATAAGCTGGTGCAGAGCAATCTGGTTGATATCCAGACTCATGATAAACTCTCCTTTAAGACCGGGCGGTATTCAACCACCGCCGGTTAAGCGACGCAATAAAAGATGGCGGTCATTTTACAGAAGGTGGCGTAACGCGAATGATTTAAAGTATAAAAAAGCAGAAAAAAAACCGTTGCTACGGTAATATGTTGCCCTTTCATCAACTAACTGATTTCGATTTATGCCACAAATTTCCCGCTACAGTGATGAACAGGTTGAACAATTGCTCGCAGAGCTGCTCAACGTACTGGAAAAACATAAGGCTCCGACCGACCTTTCCCTGATGGTGTTAGGCAATATGGTCACCAACCTTATCAACACCAGCATTGCCCCGGCTCAGCGCCAGGCGATTGCCAACTCTTTTGCCCGCGCCTTACAGTCCTCTATCAACGAAGACAAAGCGCACTAAGGGAAACAGATAACAGGTTATGGTAACTCATCGTCAGCGCTACCGTGAAAAAGTCTCCCAGATGGTCAGTTGGGGGCACTGGTTTGCACTGTTCAATATTCTGCTTTCGCTCGTCATTGGCAGCCGTTACCTGTTTATCGCCGACTGGCCGACAACGCTTGCGGGTCGTATTTATTCCTACGTAAGCATTATCGGTCATTTCAGCTTCCTGGTGTTCGCCACCTATTTGCTGATCCTCTTCCCGCTGACCTTTATTGTCGGCTCCCAGAGGCTGATGAGGTTTTTGTCCGTCATTCTGGCAACAGCGGGAATGACGCTATTACTGATCGATAGCGAAGTCTTTACCCGTTTCCATCTCCATCTTAATCCCATCGTCTGGCAGCTGGTTATCAACCCGGACGAAAATGAGATGGCGCGCGACTGGCAACTGATGTTCATCAGTGTGCCAGTAATATTATTGCTTGAACTGGTGTTTGCGACGTGGAGCTGGCAAAAGCTGCGCAGCCTGACACGTCGTCGGCGCTTCGCCCGTCCGCTGGCCGCATTCTTATTCATCGCCTTTATCGCCTCGCATGTGGTGTATATCTGGGCCGATGCTAACTTCTATCGCCCAATCACCATGCAGCGCGCCAACCTGCCGCTTTCGTATCCGATGACGGCGCGACGTTTTCTTGAGAAGCATGGTCTGCTTGATGCGCAAGAGTATCAACGCCGTCTTATTGAGCAAGGTAATCCAGACGCCGTTTCCGTTCAGTATCCGTTAAGCGAACTGCGCTATCGCGATATGGGCACCGGGCAAAACGTCTTGCTGATTACTGTAGATGGCCTGAACTACTCACGCTTTGAGAAGCAGATGCCTGCGCTGGCAGGTTTTGCTGAGCAAAATATTTCGTTCACGCGCCATATGAGTTCCGGCAACACGACAGACAACGGCATCTTTGGCCTGTTCTATGGTATCTCGCCAAGTTATATGGACGGCATTCTGTCGACCCGTACGCCTGCGGCATTAATTACCGCGCTTAACCAGCAAGGCTATCAACTGGGGTTATTCTCATCCGATGGCTTTACCAGCCCGTTGTATCGTCAGGCATTGTTGTCAGACTTCTCAATGCCGAGCGTTCGCACGCAATCCGATGAGCAGACTGCCACACAGTGGATCAACTGGCTGAGCCGCTACGCGCAAGAAGATAATCGCTGGTTCTCATGGGTATCTTTCAATGGCACCAACATTGACGACAGCAACCAGCAAGCATTTACACGGAAATATAGCCGCGCGGCAGGTAATGTCGATGACCAGATTAACCGCGTGCTTGATGCGCTGAAAGCGTCCGGCAAGCTGGACAATACGGTGGTGATTATTACTGCCGGCCGGGGTATTCCGCTGAGCGAAGAGGAAGAAACCTTTGACTGGTCCCACGGTCATCTTCAGGTGCCGTTAGTGATTCACTGGCCAGGCACACCGGCACAGCGAATTAATACCCTGACCGACCATACCGATCTGATGACCACGCTGATGCAACGTCTGCTACACGTCAGCACACCGGCGAGCGAATATTCGCAAGGTCAGGATTTGTTCAACCCTGAGCGCCGTCATTACTGGGTGACTGCGGCGGATAACGATACGCTGGCAATTACCACCCCGAAAATGACGCTGGTACTGAACAATAACGGTAAATACCGCACTTACAACTTACGTGGCGAAAGAGTGAAAGACGAAAAACCACAGTTAAGTTTGTTATTGCAAGTGCTGACAGACGAGAAGCGTTTCATCGCTAACTGATTAATTATAAATCAGTTAGCAAAATATCTTACTTGCAATCGTTGTGGAAAACGGTAGTATAAACAGCCACGAGTCGGCACGTAGCGCAGCCTGGTAGCGCACCGTCATGGGGTGTCGGGGGGCGGAGGTTCAAATCCTCTCGTGCCGACCAAAAATCCCAAGAAAACCAACCTTTACGGTTGGTTTTTTTATATCCATAGCATTGTCTTGCTACCCTCACTTGCAGTTTTACTACATGCCCATACATAAAATGGGGTAACATTCACGCGCCTGGTAGCGTTACCAACGCTACGCTCAAACATAATGATTCTAATAAAACCTCAGGAGACTACTATGCCTGAAGCAACGCCTTTTCAGGTGATGATTGTGGATGATCATCCACTTATGCGACGCGGTGTTCGTCAGTTACTGGAGCTTGATACTGGTTTTGAAGTGGTCGCCGAAGCAGGCGACGGCGCTAGTGCTATCGATCTGGCTAATCGACTGGATATCGACGTTATCTTGCTGGATCTCAATATGAAAGGTATGAGTGGCCTGGATACCCTCAATGCCTTGCGCAGGGATGGCGTTACCGCGCAAATTATTATCCTGACCGTATCAGATGCCTCCAGCGATATCTTTGCACTGATAGACGCAGGCGCAGACGGCTATCTGCTAAAAGACAGCGACCCGGAAGTATTACTGGAAGCAATTCGCGCCGGAGCAAAAGGCAGCAAAGTCTTTAGCGAACGCGTCAATCAGTACTTACGCGAGCGTGAAATGTTCGGTGCGGAAGAAGACCCCTTCAGCGTGCTGACGGAGCGTGAGCTGGATGTTCTGCACGAACTGGCGCAAGGGCTGTCGAATAAGCAAATTGCCTCGGTGTTGAATATTTCTGAGCAGACGGTAAAAGTGCACATTCGCAATCTGCTGCGTAAACTCAATGTCCGCTCACGCGTGGCGGCCACCATTCTGTTCCTGCAACAACGCGGGGCACAATAAAAATAGCCCGATGGCATCACCATCGGGCCTCTTTTTATTTACTTTGTTGCGGCGACAAATGCTGCATCGCCTGCGCGATACTGCGCTCAATCACCGCACGGCGAGTATCGTTGGCAGGCAAGAGTTTCAACATCATTTCCCACGCAGCAACGGCTTCGCCAAATCGCTGCTGCTCAAAGGCATTAAACGCATACATGCTCAGCACGCGAATATTGCTATGGTCGCTTCTCACCAGTTGACGCAACAACTCGCCGCCCAGGCGGTTATCGTTGGGGTCAGAAGAACGCGTTAACGCCTCCGCGTAACCCAGCGCAGCATCGCTGTTTTTCGGATCGAGGCGATACGCTGTGGCATATGCATCAGTCGCGATACTGGCGTTACCCAGCGCCATCCCAACGCGCCCCAACATAATCCAGCCTTCAATATCTCCTGGATTTTTTTGCAGTTGAGTACGCATCCCCAGCGCAAGACGTGACATCTCTTCTTCGTTGAGCGGATCGGCTTTCGGATCCAGCGCCCTGTCCAGCAATGCCGGAGCCTGCGCTGTGGCCTGCTGCCAGACTTTTACCTGCTGATAATTGCCAGTCTGGTAGTAGCTGACGCCTGCCACAATTAACGCCACCATAATACCCGGCAGATAAACAACATATCCGGCACGCTTACCTTCCGGCACACTTTGTTCAGGAAACGCTTCCGGCACCACGCGTACCCGACGCCGCGAGCGGGCGTAAATGACCCAACCGCCAATGCCAATAGCCACTACCGGAAGCACCCACAGCAGCACGGTCAGCGGCGTTAACGGCGGATCGTAAGTGACGAAGTTGCCGTAACGCGCCACCATATAATCGACAATCTCTTTTTTACTTTTACCTTCCTGCATCAGTTCATACACTTTCTGACGCAGGTCGGTGGCAATCATCGAGTTGGAATCGGCAATGCTGTTGTTCTGGCATTTCGGGCAGCGTAGTTCTTCAGTGAGTTGGCGAAACTGCTGTTCCTGCGCTTCATCCTTAAACTGCAACACGTCGATGGTCGCCAGCGCCGAGCCGGAGATCATCAGCATCAGCACGCCCAATAAAAACCTCATTGTGCGGCCTCCTTACTGTATTTCTCCCACAGCGGCTTGATCTCTTCTTCCCAGACGCGAGGATTGAGATCGCCCGCATGGCGATAGCGAATGATGCCGTTGCCATCGATGAGGAACGTTTCTGGCGCGCCATACACGCCGAGATCCAGCCCTAACATGCCGTCGCCATCAAACAGGCTTAGCGCGTAAGGATTCCCCAGCTCTTTCAGCCAGCTGATTGCCTTCTGGCGATCGTCTTTATAGTTCATGCCGACCACGCGGATGCCCTGCGCAGAAAGCTGATTCAGATATTGATGTTCCGCACGGCAGGTCGGACACCAGGTCGCCCAGACGTTAAGCAGCACCGGTTTACCCTGAGTCAGCACATCCGCCTGATAAAACTGCCCCGGATTGTCCAGTGATTCGAGGCGAAACTTCGGCACAGGCTTGCCAATGAGCGCCGATTCCAGATTGGTCGGATCATCCCCTTCGGCATTACGCGCCAGCTGCCACAGCAGCGCCGCGGCAATCGCCAGGAAGATAATCAACGGAATTAACAATACTTTGCGCTTCATACAGCCTCCGGCGCAGTTTTTTGCGGGCTCACGCGCTTACGATAGCGAGGATCAAACAGACACAGCAGTCCGCCCAACGCCATCATCAGCCCGCCCGCCCAAATCCAGCGAACAAATGGTTTGTAGTAAAGACGCACAGCCCACGCGCCGTTTTCCAGCTCTTCACCGAGCGCCGCGTACAGGTCACGGGTGATGCCGCCGTCAATCGCCGCTTCGGTCATCATCGAACCGGCAGTGTTGTAATAACGTTTTTCCGCATACAGCACCGTTTCCGGTTTACCCTCTCGCGTTACGCCAATAGTCGCCACACCGCCGCGCCAGTTCGGGCCAGTCACCTCTTTGACATCACGGAAGGTGAAGCGATATTCATGAATATCGACGCTATCGCCGGACTTCATGCGCACATCACGCTCAACGCTATAATTCTGGCTAAAGGCAATGCCAACAATTGTCACTGCCAGCCCCAGGTGAGCCGCCACCATCCCCCAATAACTGAAGGTGGTTTTCGTGCCGCGTGAAATACGCAGCGCAGCTTCCGCAATTGCCAGCACCGCAATCCAGCAGGCCATTGCCAGGCCGAGCACCGTCATCGCCACAACTTTGCTTTCGAACAGCCACGGCAACAGCAGAGACAGCACCACCGTAGAGATGAAGGCGATAATCAATAAATTGCGGATTTTACGTGGGCGATCGCGCCCCCAGCGCACCAGAGGACCGACACCAAGCAGTAGCGCAAACGGCACCATCAGCCAGGTAAACATGGTGTTGAAGAACGGTTCGCCAATCGAAATACTGCCCAGTCCCAGTTGCTTGTGCACCAGCGGCAGCAGCGTCCCCAGCAACACCACCAGCATCGCGGCGACCAGCAAAACGTTGTTCGCTAACAGCAAAGATTCCCGCGACCACAGCGCATTGTTTACGCGTGAGCGAACTTTGTGTCCACGCGCGGCAAACAGCAGCAGCGAACCGCCAATCACCAGCACCATAAAGGCGAGGATAAACATACCGCGCGCCGGATCAGACGCAAACGCGTGTACCGATACCAGCACGCCGGAACGCACGAGGAAAGTCCCCAACAGACACAACGAGAAGGCACTGATTGCCAGAAGTAATGTCCACGCTTTGAAGCTGGCGCGTTGTTCAGTGACCGCCAGCGAGTGCATCAGCGCAGTACCAACCAGCCACGGCATAAACGAGGCGTTTTCTACCGGATCCCAGAACCACCAGCCGCCCCAGCCGAGTTCGTAATAGGCCCATGCGGAACCAAGCACAATGCCGAGCGTCAGGAAGATCCACGCCGCCAGCGTCCACGGACGGGTAAAGCGTGCGTAAGTGCTGTCCAGACGCCCACTCAACAAAGAAGCGATGGCAAAAGCAAACGCCACCGAGAAACCGACGTAGCCCATATAGAGCAGAGGTGGATGGAAGATCAGCCCCGGATCCTGCAACAGTGGGTTAAGATCGCGCCCTTCAATCGGGAAGTTCGGCAGCGTGCGGGAGAACGGGTTTGAGGTAAAGAGAATGAACAGCAAAAATCCGACGCTGACCATCCCCATTATCGCCAGTACGCGAGCAACAATATCCAGCGGAATACGCTGGCTAAAAATCGCTACCGCAAACGTCCAGCCGCTCATCAGCAACACCCACAGCAGCAGTGAACCTTCATGCGCGCCCCAGGTAGCCGCCACGCGATACCACACCGGAAGCTGGGTATTGGAGTTGCTGGCAACATAGGTGACGGTAAAGTCGTTGACCACGAAAGCATTGACCAGCACCAGAAATGCGCCAGCCACAGACATAAACAGCAGCCAGGCAAACAAGCGGGAAGACGCCATCATGCGCGCATCTCCGCGCGCCACGCCCCATAGCGGATACACGGACAGCAGCAGCGCAATCCCTAACGCCAGGCACAGCAGCCCGTTTCCAATTTCCGGCATCATGATGCTGGGTCCTTATAAACACTCGCCGGGCGACGGTGGTTAGCTTCCATCGCTTTCTCAACTTCTGGCGGCGTGTAGTTTTCGTCGTGTTTCGCCAGCACTTCTTTCGCGAGGATATGATTGCCTTTTTCCAGCTCGCCCTGCACCACAACGCCCTGCCCTTCACGGAACAGATCCGGCAAAATGCCTTCGTAAGAGACATCCACTGAGCCTTCAGCATCGTAAATGGTGAAGGTCACTTTCAGCGAATTGGGATCGCGCTGCACGCTACCCGGCATCACCATCCCGCCAACGCGCAGACGCTGCCCGACTTCCGGCATCTGTTGGGTTTCACGCTTGCCGTAGAGAATCTCCCCCGGCGTATAGAAAAGGTCGATATTCGAGCGCAGCGCATACAGCACCAGGCCAATCGTCAGCGCCAGCCCCGCCAGCACGGCACAGGCAATCCACAACCGATTTTTACGGCGAATATTCATGCAGCCTCCTGCTGTTGCGCAGCACGTAAACGCGCCTCACGCGCCCGCTGTTGCGCCACGCCACGCAGAATTGCGCGATGCTGCATCACCGAGTGCACGACTAAAACCACCAGCGGAATAACGGTCATCACTACCGCCAGCCAGACAAAAAAGGCGTAACCGCCCATTGCGAAAAATTCATTCCAGGAAGCAAATGCAGGGGTCATTTACGGCCTCTTTTCAGTATCAGTTCACTCACCCACGGACGACGTTTTTCCATCAGCAAAATCAAATTACGCATCCGCATCAGCGTCAGCGTGGCAGACAGCAGCAGGAAGCCGAAAATCGACCAGCGCAGCGGCGAACGCATCGCCGGATCGATACTTTGCTGCATCCGCGTTGATCCCTGATGCAGTGTGTTCCACCACTCCACGGAGTAATGAATAATCGGCAGATTCACCACGCCAATCAGCACCAGGATACCTGCCGCACGGCCCGCCAGACGGCGGTCGTCGAAGGCGTGCCACAGGGCAATCACACCCACATACAAAAACAGCAGCACCAGTTCAGAAGTCAGGCGTGCGTCCCATACCCACCAGGTGCCCCACATCGGTTTTCCCCATGCAGAGCCGGTAACCAGGGCAATAAAGGTAAACACGGCACCAATGGGGGCCATCGCCGCCACCGCCAGGTTGGCCATTTTCATCTGCCAGACAAGGCCAATAAACGCCGCCACCGCCATTGATGCATAAATGCCCATCGACCAGATCGCCGCAGGCACATGCAGATAGATAATGCGGTAGCTATTTCCCTGTTGATAATCAGCGGGGGCAAAGCCGAATCCCCAGATCCAGCCAACGGTAAGCACAACCACACTGGCGATTGCCAGCCACGGTATAAACCAGCCACAGATTTGGTACAGCCGTGGTGGGATCGCCAGTTGATGCAGTGTTTTCCACATAGTTTCGATACCAGACTTGAACAAAAATCAGTAATTCAGCGTTATTGAATGCTGATTCGTAACGCTGCCGCCGTTGCAAAAGGGCTTAATGTCGCGGTGCCTGCCAGCAACGCACCTAAAATTGCCAGATACCCGTCAACGGGTAAATGCATCGAAGCCGCGTCCATCGCGGCGGTGGCAAAGATGAGTAATGGGATGGTCAGCGGTAACACCAGAATGCTCAATAGCACGCCGCCGCGCTTAAGCCCCACCGTCAGTGCCACGCCAGGTGCGCCGAGAAAGCCAAGCGTTGGGGTTCCCAGCAGCAGCGTCAGCGCCATCACTTGCCAGCCATAAACGTCCATTCCCAGTAGCAATGCCACCAGAGGCGAGAGGATGAGTAACGGCAGACCGGTTACCATCCAGTGCGCCATCACCTTCGCCAGCACAACGGCGGGCAAGGGTAACGGCAACAACATCAATTGTTCAAGACTGCCGTCCTGCAAATCGTCACGGAACAGCCGCTCCAGCGCCAGCAGTGAAGAAAGCAGCGCCGCAACCCAGATAATTCCCGGTGCAATGCGCGCCAGCAGCTGCGGCTCCGGACCAATACTGAGCGGAAAAAGGGTAATAACAATCAGGAAGAACCACAGCGGATTAGCGATTTCGGCGCTATGGCGAAACGCCACGCGCAGCTCAAGACGGAAAATGCGCCAGAACATCATGCGCCCCTCGTTTGCGTCAGCGAAATGCGGCGGATTTTACTTTCAGCAACGTTGAGCGGCTGGTGAGTGGTCAGAATCACAATCCCCCCCTGCTCCGTATGCTGCGCCATTCGCTGGGTCAGACGATCGACGCCGTTAACGTCAATCGCGGTAAAAGGTTCGTCGAGGATCCACAACGTGGCACGGGTCAGCCACAGACGCGCCAGCGCCACGCGGCGTTGTTGCCCGGCAGAGAGTTGATTAACGGGAATATCTTCGAATCCGGCAAGCCCGGCCTGCGCCAGGGCTTTCAGACATTGTGCGGTATCACCATCGCGATGATAAAAGTGCAGATTTTCTAACGCCGTCAGCCGGGTTTTGATCCCCGGCTGATGGCCTATCCATAACAGATTTTGATGGTAGCTGTCGCGTACCTGATGCAAGGGCAGCCCTTGCCAGAGAACGTCACCCGCATCAGGGCGAGACAATCCCGTCAGCAAACGGAGAAGCGTTGTCTTCCCCGCACCGTTGCTACCGGTAATTTGTACCCACTCTCCTGCATTCAGCGTAAACGACAAACCACTAAATAAGGTTCGTTCATCCCGCTCACAAAGTAACTCTCTGGCTTCAAGCATACCCACGCAATAACCCTGTTAAAAACCTGTCTCGACTTCGCGCATATCGGGCAGCTTGTGCGCTATCCCTTTATGGCAATCAATACAGGTTTGCCCATCTTTCACCGCCTGGTCGTGCATCTTAGCGGCAACAGATTTCTGGGCGGTTGTATCCATATACTCGAAGTTGTGACAGTTACGGCACTCCTGCGAGTTATTGTCCTTCATGCGCCGCCACTCATTCTGTGCCATCGTCAGGCGATGAGCTTCAAATTTCTGCGGCGTGTCAATAACGCCAAAAATTTTACCATACAGCTCTTTACTTGCTTTGAGCTTGCGTATCATCTTTGGCACAAACTCGTGCGGAACGTGACAATCCGGGCAGGTCGCACGCACGCCGCTACGGTTGTTGTAGTGCACGGAATCCATGTATTCCTGATACACCGTGTTGCGCATTTCGTGGCAGCTAATGCAGAACTCTTCGGTGTTGGCTTTTTCCATACCGGTATTAAAGCCGCCCCAGAAAACGATGCCGCCAACAAAACCAATCAACAGCAGCGTACCCAGCGCCAGACGGCTGGGGGTACGCCACCATTTCCACAGGCGCTTAATCAGACCAGGCTTACGGTCAGAATTTCCCATAATAACCTCTTATTTCCCGTAACCTTTTGACGGGGTAAAGGTATTCCCCACGATTGGCGCGGTATCGGCCTGCGGCACGTGACATTGCAGACAGAAGTAACGACGCGGAGCCACTTCTGCGCCCACTTTGCCGTCGCTGTCCATAAAGTGAGTAGGACTGATGCGCGGCGCGCCAGTGGTGCGATAGCTTTCAACACCGTGACACTGTAAGCAGCGGTTGGTATTGGTCGTTACCTGATAACCTTCAACGCTATGCGGGATCATTGGCGGCTGATTCACATAGTTCAGCGGCATTCGTTCCTGCTCTTTTGGCATCCGAATGGCCCCTTCCTGCGTCCCGGATACTTCCGGCGACTGGCTAAAATCGACGCCATTAGCCGCCCAAACTGCGCCGCTCACCACCAGGGCCAGCATCGCCGTCCATTGACACAGCGCCTTCTTCAGGTCATGGCTTTTCATGATTTCGCTCCCGAACTCCATCGTGTAGTTATTGTAAATACATCCTCAGAACAGACATCCACGCAGCGACCGCACGTCATGCAATCGCGGCTGGTGACCTGCACCGGGCTTTGTTCATCCAGCACCGGGGCACGTAGCACATGCGGTTCCGGGCAAACATGAAAACAATCCATACAGCGGTTACATTTCTGCCGATCGGTTGCCGCAACGGTGATAGCGCCTTTGCTACCCAGCACGCCATACAGCGCGCCAACCGGACAAATGTGCCCGCACCAGCCGTGTTCAACGACCAGTAGATCAAATAAAAACAGTGCGAGAATAAGCAGCACGCCGCTGCCGAATCCCATTACCAGACTGCGCCCCATCAAGGAAACGGGGTTGATCCATTCCCAGATAAGCGTGCCGGTTAAGGCCGATCCCACCAGGATCACGACCAACAGCACGTACCGAATGTGGCGCGGGATGGTCGCAGACTGATTGAGCTCAAAGCGCCTGCGTAACCAGTTCGCTAAATCGGTAATTGGGTTCAACGGGCAGACCCAGCTACAAAATAATCGCTTTCCTGCCAGGGCGTAGAGCACGGTGATAATCACCGCACCGGTCAGCGCCACCGTGGCAGGCAGATGACCGCTGGCAAGGCTTTGCAGCGTCATCAGCGGATCGGTCAGCGGAATGGTGTCGAATAACAGGCTACTGCTATAGTTGCCGTGCATGATCCATACACCAAACCACGGGCCGCTCAAAAACATCCCCAGCACGAAGAACTGACAAAGGCGACGCAACACCAGCCAACGGTGACTGCGCCACCAGCCTTTTTTCGCCAGCGCCTCGCGCCCGGCGTCACGTTTACGATTTGCCATTGTTCCCCTCCAGCCAGCCGAAGCGGTAATGGTGACCTAACTCCCCTTTCGCCAGTGACAGCGGTAACACCTTGATTGCCGGTTGTTCCAGCACGCACACTTTTTCGCACTTACCGCAGCCGGTACAGGCATCGCTGTGAACCGTTGGCAGAAAACGGGCGTGCTTACCGGTACGCGTGTTGCGCTCCAGCTCCAGGGTGATTGCCTCATCAATTTTCGGGCATTCGCGATAGCAAACATCGCAGCGCAGCCCCTGAAAGTTGAGGCAGTTCTCCTGATCCACCAGCACCGCCAGCCCCATCCGCGCGTCGTCGATCGATTCAATCTCACGATCCAGCGCACCGCTCGGGCACACTTTGGCGCACGGAATGTCCTCACACATTTCGCAAGGAATATCACGCGCGACAAAATACGGCGTGCCCGCCGACAGGCCAGAGGCCAGCGTCGCCAGTTTTAAGGTGTCGTAAGGGCAAGCCTGAACACACTGACCGCAACGTACGCAGGCACTGGCAAAGGCGTTCTCGTTTATGGCTCCGGGCGGGCGCAACCGCACGCCAGATGCACGTGCGGTTTGCTGTTGTAACCCCAGCGCCACACCCACGGCAGCCAGCCCACCTGCTGTGCGAACAACATCGCGCAGAAAGCGGCGGCGACCATTTTGAGGTTTCGCTGACCGGGACATAATGGCTTACACCTTCTCCAGTTTGACCGCGCACTTCTTGAAGTCCGTCTCTTTCGAGAGCGGATCGGTCGCATCCAGCGTCAGTTTGTTTACCAGCTGTGCGGCGTCGAAGAACGGCATGTACACCAGCCCCTGCGGCGGACGGTTACGACCGCGCGTTTCGACAATCGAGATCACTTCGCCACGGCGAGAAACCACTTTCACTTTGTCGCCGCGACGCAGATCGCGCGCTTTCGCATCCAGCGGGTGAATAAACAGTACCGCTTCCGGGAAGGCGCGGTGCAGTTCTGGTACACGGCGAGTCATACTGCCGGTGTGCCAGTGCTCTAGTACGCGTCCGGTAGAGAGCCACAGGTCGTACTCTTCATCCGGTACTTCCGCCGCCGGTTCGAACGGCAGTGCAAAGATCACCGCTTTGCCATCTGGTTTACCGTAGAACTTGTAGCCTTCGCCCGCTTTCACGTACGGGTCGTTACCTTCGCTGTAACGCCACTGCGTTTCTTTACCGTTTACTACCGGCCAGCGCAGACCGCGCGCTTTGTGGTAGTCATCGAACGGTGCGAGATCGTGACCGTGACCGCGACCAAACCATGCGTACTCTTCGAACAGCCCTTTTTGCAGATAGAAGCCCAGCTCGCGGGATTCATCGTTCAGCTGATCTTCCGCCAGTTCGGATACCGGGAATTTGCTCACTTCCGGGGTGGCATACAGAACTTCGTACAGCGTTTTGCCACGCAGTTCCGGTTTCTTCGCCAGCAGCTCTTCCGGCCATACTTCTTCTGTTTTGAAGCGGCGGGAGAACTGGACTAACTGCCAGAGATCCGATTTCGCTTCGCCCGGTGCCTGTACCTGCTGACGCCAGAACTGAGTACGGCGTTCGGCATTACCGTAAGCGCCCTCTTTTTCTACCCACATTGCGGTCGGCAGGATCAAGTCCGCTGCCAGCGCACTGACTGTCGGATACGGATCGGAGACGATGATGAAGTTGCGCGGATCGCGCCAGCCCGGCATACGCTCTTCATTAATGTTCGGCCCGGCCTGCATGTTGTTGGTACACATGGTCCAGTAAACATTCAGCTTGCCGTCTTTCAGCGCACGGTCCTGTGCCACCGCGTGCAGACCGATTTTCGCCGGAATGGTGCCGCTCGGGATATTCCACTTCTTCTCGCAGATATCACGGTGTTTCTCGTTGGTCACCACCATGTCCGCAGGCAGACGGTGAGCAAAGGTGCCCACTTCACGCGCAGTACCACACGCGGAAGGCTGCCCGGTCAGGGAGAACGGACCGCAACCCGGTTGGGAAATTTTGCCAGTCAGCAGGTGCAGGTTGTAGACCAGGTTGTTGGCCCACACGCCACGGGTATGCTGGTTGAAACCCATCGTCCAGTAGGAGATGACTTTCTTGTTCGGATCGGCATACAGCTGCGCCAGTTGTTCTAACTGATCTTTCGGCACACCGGTCATTTCGGCGGTTTTTTCCAGCGTATACTCGGCAACGAAGGCTTTGTAATCTTCAAAGCTCATCGGTTCGGAAGCGTCAGACCCCGGATTCTTCGCTGCTTTTTCCAGCGGATGGGTCGGACGTAAACCGTAGCCGATGTCCGTCGCCCCTTTGCGCAGGTTGACGTGTTTGCTGAAGAAGTCCTGATTTATCGCGTTGTTTTGAATGATATAGTTGGCGATATAGTTCAGGATCACCAGGTCAGACTGTGGCGTAAAGATGATGCCGTTATCCGCCAGCTCGAAGCTACGATGCTGATAAGTAGAAAGCACCGCCACGGTGACGTTCTGGTTAGAGAGACGACGGTTGGTGATGCGCGACCAGAGGATCGGGTGCATCTCCGCCATGTTCGCGCCCCACAGCACAAAAGCGTCAGCCTGCTCAATGTCGTCATAGCAGCCCATCGGCTCATCCATACCAAAGGTACGCATAAAGCCAACCACCGCCGACGCCATACAGTGACGTGCGTTCGGGTCGATGTTGTTAGAACGGAAGCCCGCTTTGAACAGCTTGGACGCGGCATAACCTTCCCAGATAGTCCACTGACCAGAACCGAACATACCGATCGATTCCGGCCCTTTTTCTTTCAGGGCGGTTTTGAATTTCTCTTCCATCACATCGAAGGCCTGATCCCAGGTGATTGGGGTAAATTCGCCTTCTTTGTCATATTTACCGTTTTTCATACGCAGAAGCGGCTGCGTCAAACGGTCTTTACCGTACATGATTTTGGGCAGGAAATAGCCCTTAATGCAGTTCAGACCACGGTTAACCGGTGCGTCCGGGTCGCCCTGACAGGCCACCACACGCCCCTGCTGCGTTCCGACCAGAACGCCGCAACCAGTACCGCAGAAACGGCACGGCGCTTTATCCCATTTAATGGCTTCCTGCTGACCAACAACGGCGCGGGCAACGCCCGGCACGCTGAGACCGGCAGCCGCCGCAGCGGCCGCAGCGGCGTTAGCTTTCATAAAGCTACGACGACTGAGTTTCATGGTGTTTCCTCACCTTGCTCTTCCTGCTGGTGATAAACCAGCGACACCGCCAGCACGCCCTCTACGTTGCGTACTGACTCAATGGTTTGGATCAGCGTTTCGCTGTCTTCTGCTTCCACCACCACAATCAACTGACCGCTCGGCGCGTCGCTGACAGCGACTTCACAGCCGGGAAAGGCGTTCAGTTGGGTGCTGATGTCTGAAATTCGTTCGCTTTTGGCCTGCACGACCAGGCTGCAAACTTGCCAGTTAGTGTGCATGGAGATACTCCGCAGTTATGGCTGATACCGGACAGCTGGCTGCACATGCTCCACATCCGTTGCAAAGTTGGCTATTAAGTTGCGGCTGGTAGATCCCGGAGAGCGTCGGGCGAAAGATAATTGCCATTGGCTCGCAGCTATCCTGACAGCGGCGGCATTCAACTGACTGATACGCCAGGCACGCGTCCCCGATGGTGAACTGCAAATCCCAGGCCCTGGTGTGGCGCGGAGAAAATAGCGATTCGGGGCAAGCCTGCGCGCAGGCGTAACAGAAGCTGCACTCGTTATTTTTGAAATTAACGCTCGGATAGCCGCCCGCGCCGCGTTGCAGAATGTTGTTTTCACAAGCATTAATACAGGCGTCGCAGCGGGTGCAATGGGTCAGAAAATGAGATTCATCACCGGACCAGGGCGGACGGATACCGTTACTGGCTTTGCGCCAGCGACCAGTGAGTATGCCCCGACGGGATGCATCAATCTTCACATTGACCTTCCATCATTAACGCGCTCTGAAAACTGAGAGCGACCAAATAAACCGCATAATTAATAAGCCATTTTTATAGCCGCTAAGATATTAAAGGATGTGTCAAAGATGCATACCCCGATCGGGGTAAAACCTGTAGCAGGATCAAAAGAGTGGTGGGAAGAGTGGCAAAAACGGGCTTTTGCTCACATTTCAAATGGTTATAAACACATTTATATAGCGATTAATTCACCAGAGATATTTCATCTGGTTTCTTCTCTCATTAGCATTTAACACTAAAAGAGCAGGTAAAATTGTCTGAATGTTCTTTCAGTTATTCATAAAGCAAATTAATAAATCTGATGAATATGTTAACCTTCAGCGACATCATCGGTGAAAACCTATAAATGAAGAAGGAAAACAAATGAAGACCATTCTACCTGCAGTGCTGTTTGCCGCTTTCGCTACCACCTCCGCCTGGGCGGCAGAGAGTGTCCAGCCACTGGAGAAAGTAGCGCCTTATCCACAAGCTGAAAAAGGCATGAAGCGTCAGGTGATTCAGTTAACTCCGCAAGAAGATGAATCTACCCTGAAAGTAGAACTGTTAATCGGTCAGACGCTGGAAGTCGATTGCAATTTGCATCGTCTCGGCGGGAAGCTGGAAAGCAAAACGCTGGAAGGCTGGGGCTATGATTATTATGTCTTTGATAAAGTTAGCTCGCCGGTTTCGACGATGATGGCCTGCCCGGATGGCAAGAAAGAGAAGAAATTTGTCACCGCGTATCTGGGCGATGCTGGAATGCTGCGTTACAACAGCAAGCTGCCGATCGTGGTGTATACGCCAGACAATGTGGATGTGAAATACCGCATCTGGAAGGCGGAAGAGAAAATTGACAACGCGGTAGTTCGCTAAACTGCTGTGAAGTGCTGCACTCCGTAGGTCGGATAAGGCGGTTACGCCGCATCCGACATCTGGCGCACGAGCCGGTTGCCTGATGCGACGCTAACGCGTCTTATCAGGCCTACGCCGCTGTGAAGTGCCGCACTCCGTAGGTCGGATAAGGCGGTTACGCCACATCCGGCATCCCATGCCGGATGTGGCACATCATTACAACGCAATATCCGCCACTTCTTTTTGAACGGGTTGCGGTTTCAACTGCGGTTTCGGCGTACTATCTGCTGCTTGCGGTTTGTCGTATTTCAGCCCCAGCACTTCGCTGGTGTACTGCAACTCGCGTTCTGTTGCCGCTACATCACCGTTCAGCTTGCGTCCATAAGACGGAACGATCGCTTTCAACGTTGCCTGCCATTGCGGGCTGGAAACGCGATCGCCAAATACTTTTTCCAGCAGATTCAACATAATCGGCGCGGCGGTTGACGCCCCTGGCGATGCCCCCAAGAGCGCGGCAATGGTTCCTTGCTGGTCACTGACCACTTCGGTACCCAGACGCAGTACACCACCTTTCTCGGCATCACGCTTGATAATCTGCACACGCTGCCCCGCTTGCCACAAACGCCAGTCCTCTTTTTTCGCTTGCGGATAGTACTCTTTCAACGCTTCAAAACGATCCTCTTCACTCAACATCACCTGACTTACCAGATATTTCACCAGATCGAAATTATCCAGCCCAACGTGCATCATCGGCATCACGTTAGAGGTGGTGGTGGAACTCATCAGATCCCACAATGAACCGTTTTTGAGGAATTTGGTTGAGAAGGTGGCAAATGGCCCAAACAGCACTACGCGTTTACCGTCCAGAACACGGGTATCGATATGCGGAACCGACATCGGTGGTGCGCCAACGGATGCTTTACCGTAAACTTTCGCCAGATGGTGATTAACCACGTCCGGGTTTTCCGAAACAAGGAACTGTCCGCCCACCGGGAAACCGGCGTAGTCTTTCGCTTCCGGAATCCCCGATTCCTGTAACAGCTTCAGCGCCGCACCGCCCGCGCCGATAAAGACAAATTTGGCACGAATGTTCTGTGCAGTGCCGTTTTTCAGATCGGCAACGGTGACGGTCCAGGTGTTATCGTCATTACGCTTTAGGGCGCGGACTTCGCTGTTGAGTTGCAGCGAGAAGTTAGATTTCTTCTGCAAGGAAGCAATTAACTGGCGGGTGATCTCGCCGTAGTTCACATCGGTACCAATTTCCGTACGCGTGGCTGCCACTTTCTGTTGCGGATCGCGCCCTTCCATCACTAACGGTGCCCACTCTTTGATCTGCGCGTGATCTTCAGAGTAACGCATACCGCGAAATAGCGAGCTTTGTTGCAACGCGGCGTAACGGGCGCGTAGGAAATTGACGTTATCCTCGCCCCAGACAAAACTCATATGCGGAACGGTATTGATAAATGAACGCGGAGTACGCAGCACGCCGCGCTCGACCTGGTGCGCCCAGAACTGGCGGGAAATTTGGAATGCTTCATTAATGGCGACTGCTTTTTCAATACTGATGCTGCCATCGGCGTTTTGCGGGGTGTAATTGAGTTCCATCAGCGCAGAATGCCCGGTTCCGGCGTTGTTCCAGCCGTTCGAACTCTCCTGCGCAACCCCCTCCAGGCGCTCTACCATGGTCATCGACCACTCTGGCTCCAGCTCGCGTAAATAAGTCCCCAATGTGGCGCTCATAATGCCGCCGCCAATCAACAGTACATCAGTTTCCTGCTCCTCGGACGCTTTCGCTTTTGCCGCCATCGAAACGGCATTAAGCCCCACGGCCATCGAGAAGAGCATGGCAGTCACTTTTTTCATCTTGTTAATGCCTTACTTTTAGTCGCTTTATTGCAGGTGAGATTTGCGCGGCATCAACGGTAACACTTAAATAACAACATTTAAATAATGTTTATAAATTATATTCTAATTTTAGAAACATTATAATTTCGTTGATTAATTATAGGGTTATTAGAAACGAAGGGATTTTTAGAATATTGACCTGGCGGCAGCAGTCCGCCAGGTCAGCGTCGAAATATTATGCCGTCCGGGCAACGGCATCACGCGAAGCAGCATCGCGCTCTTCGCCCGTCAGCTCGCTAAGTTGCCCGTTGCGCATTTCCAGCAGGCGGTCAGCGTGGATAAAGTAATGATCATCATGACTGATGGCGAAAATCGTTTTACCCATCTCCTGCATTAGCGGCAGCAGCACCTGATAAAACTCACGACGGAAGTGTGGGTCCTGATCCGCCGCCCATTCATCCAGCAGGATAATATCGCGTTCTTCTGCCAGCGCCAGCAACAGCGCCACGCGTTTTTTCTGCCCTTTTGATAACTTCAGGTTAACAATACGCCCGTTACTTAACTCTAGCTTATGAGCCATTTTCAGCTGCGCCAGCCACTTCTCAATCAGTTGCGGGTTAGCGGGTTGACCCTCCGGCCCCAGCAGTTGATCAAACAGCCAGACATCGGTAAACACTGCCGAAAACAGTTTGCGATAATCTTCCGGTTGTTCGCCGCTGACAGGTTTGCCATCCAGCAAGATTTCGCCGCTTTGTGGCTGATACAAGCCCGTCAGCAACATCGCCAGCGTCGATTTTCCGCTACCGTTGCCACCAATCAGAAACAGCAGTTCACCACGTTTGATGGTGAGGTTAATCGGCCCAACGGAAAACGCGTTATCCTGATAAGCAAACGTCACGTTACGCAGCTCCAGCGTTTGCCAGTTGGGAAACGCCTGCGGGCGCGGAAACTCTGCTTTGAAAGGCGCGAGCGCGAATTTGTTCAGCTTGTTAAACGCCACCTGCGCCGTCAGCAGCGTCGGCAATGCGCCAACCGCCGAAAGCAGCGGCGTACGCAGGAATAACAACGTCAACGAATAGGTCGCGGCAACGTTGGTATCAGCCCAACCGAGACTGTTCGCCATCCAGAACACCAGACCGATTGCGCCCAGCATCATGATGTTCGACCAGTTCACGGCACTAAGATGGAAGGTGTCTGCGCGAATAATATGATGGCGATACTCTTGCGCATCAGGAATGTAGAGGTTGTTAAACACATACTCGGCGCGTTCCCGGTTCAGAGTCAGCTCTTTGCGCCCTTCGAGTACAGTTTGAAAATCCGTGTACAGCTTGTCTTCGGTTTCACGCAGGGTCGCCATATGTTTGTACACCCGCGCCACCAGCACAAAACCGCCCCAGATGGTGACTGCCATCCAGATAGCCGTTACCAGCAACATTTTGCCCGACAGCATCCACAGATACGCCGCTGAACCGATAGTGAGAATGATCCCCTGCACCAGTTCCGGCAGACGCACAAAAGCAATGGTGATATTGCGCACATCGCTGGTTAACCCCGCCAACAACGAGGCGCTACCAAGTTGTTCAATGCGCTCGACGTGAGTATCGAGAATCCGCTTGATAAATTCACTACGCAGTCGGTAAACGAAGTGATGACCCAAAGTGGTGAGCGCCAGTTGCGATCCGAGAGTGACTGCCATCAACAGCAGCAATAACCCCAGAAACTCCGGCAACACCAGCAGACTGGTATCCACCGTTTCGATAAGGCGCTGATTGATAAAAGCAATTAAGCCAATGCCTAATGCCGCACTGGCGAGGCTTAGCGCCATCACACTAATAAATGGCCAGCGATACTGCCGCCAGACAAGTACAAGAAGTTCCATGCAGAAAACCCGGACAATGAATTACAGCCCGCAGTTTAAACATCTTCGCGCGCACAGCAATAATAATTCTTATTTTTATTCTTTTTTACCCGCCTGACGAAAAGTCAGGTTGTAGCGGCAGTCGGCGGTGAGTGGATGAAACCCCGTTTTCAGCGGTTGAACGCCATGATAAAACAGCCGCGATTCACCGCCCCAAACCACCACGTCGCCATGCTCCAGCAACAGTCGTTTTAGCGGATCATTACGTTTCAGGCCACCAAATTGAAAAATCGCGGGTAAGCCCAGAGAAACAGAAACAATCGGCGCGCTCAGATCCGGTTCGTCTTTATCCTGATGCAGCGACAGTTTCGCGCCAGGAGTGTAGCGGTTGATAAGACAAGCATCTGGCTGGAAATCTGGATAGCCCGCCGCCGTAGCCGCACGTTGACATAAATTATGAAAACTCTGCGGCATGGCAGGCCACGGTTTATTTGTTTGCGGATCAATGGGCGAATAGAGATAACCCTGTCGATTGGTGGTCCAGCCCAGACGCCCGCAGTTGGTCATCGCCACCGACATGGTATATCCGCCGGGTGTGACCATCTGGCGAAACGGTGACTGGCGGGCGACATTGCTGATTCCCTGAATCAGTTGCTCCGCAGTATTAAAGGCAAAACGGCGCAGGATCACCGCGCCAGGTGCCAGGGGTTCTTGCCACGGTTCAGCATCAGCAAACAGATCCAACATTATTTTTCCTCGTTTTCAGCTTCACGGCGTAGCAACTGTGCTTTACGCGAAACACCCCAGCGGTAACCAGAAAGTGTGCCATCACCACGTACCACCCGATGACAAGGTATAACGATCGCTAACTTATTGGCGGCGCAGGCACTTGCCACGGCACGTACCGCTTTCGGTTTGCCGATGGTGTTTGCCAGTTGCTGATAACTCACAGTTTCACCGCAAGGAATGGTACGCAGCGCCTGCCAGACTTGCTGCTGAAAAGCGGTGCCGCGAATATCCAGCGGCAACGTCAGCGGCGTATCTCGCTGGTTGAGGCTGGCGATCACTTCACGCACATGCTGCTGAAACGTCGGGTCAGCGGGTGCGTTGTCGGCAGCGGGAAACATCTGCCGCAGTTCACTGATTAATGTCGCGTCATCATCACCCAGTAATATCGCGCAAATCCCCCGCTCGCTTTCTGCCACCAGGCAACGACCCAGCTCACAATCAGCCAGCGCATAACGCACAGCCAGGCTTTCGCCACCGTGACGAAACTGTTTAGCCGTCATGCCCAGCGTTTCATCGGCTTTACGGTAGTAACTGCTGCCGTCGGGGAATCCGGCATTGAGAATCGCCTGAGTCACGCTCTCCCCTTTTGCCAGAAACTCCCGCAATCGGCGAGCGCGCCAGGCCTGCTGCCAGGCTTTCGGCGTCATTCCGGTAGTCGCTTTAAACAATCTATGCAGATGGAACGGACTCATCGCCACCTGGTCGGCTAAGGCTTCCAGCGTTACAGGCGTTTCCTGTTCCAGCAGTCGGCAGGCGTGGGTAATTTTATCAAGGCGATGTTGTTGGGGATTGGCTTTGTCTGGCTGACAACGTTTGCAGGGGCGAAAGCCAGCGGCAAGCGCCTCGCTGGCATCGGCATAGAAAGAAACGTTTTCCCGCAAGGCATGTCTGGCGCGGCAAGACGGACGGCAAAAGATGCCCGTGGTGCGCACGGCGAAGACAAATTCGCCGTCGGCGTTCGGGTCGCGGGCTAAGACAGATTGCCAGCGTTGATCGTCAGTTAAGCGTGTGGCGTTTTTCATAATCAGCTCCCTGGTTAAGGATAGCCTTTAGTCTGCCCGGTCACCATTGCGCAAAAACCAACAATCTTGCGCTTTAATTTTTTTCGCTGATAAGGAAGCTTTTAAACTGCGGCGACATCCAGGTTTTAAAGCTATCGCCCTCTTTGGTGATCATATAGACTGCCAGCCCTTCCCGGCGAACGACTTCTTTGGCTTTATCCGGCCCGAGCACCATCAAACCTGTATCCCAGGCGTCGGCTTCCAGAGCCGTCGGGGCAATCACCGTCACGGATACCAGATTGTGTTCAATGGGACGCCCGGTTTGCGGATCAATAACATGGGAAAGGCGTTTGCCGTCCAGCTCGTAATAGTTGCGATAGCTACCGGAGGTGCTGATACCGTGACCATTGATGTCAACCACGGCCTGAACCGCGTTCTCTTTATCGGTCGGTTTTTGGATCGCCACCCGCCACGGCTGCCCTTCGCCGTTCATGCCACGGCTGTTCAGCGCGCCGCCCACCGACACCAGATAGCGGGAAATACCTTCCTGCTCCATTAAGCGTGCCAGATGATCTGCCGCATAACCTTCGCCGACGGTAGAGAGATCGACATATAAATCCGGCAGATCTTTTTGCAGATATTGTTGATGTGACTGATTAATGACCGTCAGATGCTGTAAACCCGTTTTGGCTTTCATCGCGTCGATCTGTTCCTGGTTCGGGATTTGTACCGGCTGTTGTTCCGGGCCAAAGCCCCACAGATTCACCAGCGGCCCGACAGTAATATCCATCGCGCCATCGGTTTTGGCGCCAATGCGCAGCGAGGTGGTGATGATATCGGCCATCGCTTCACTTACCGGCCACGGCGACAAACTTTTCGAGTCGTTAAAGCGCATCAGCGCGGAGTCTTTTTTATAGGTCGAAAGCAGCTGATCGTCGGCGTCCAGCTGGGTCTGAATCTTCTCTTTAAGTTCAGCACTGCGTTTGGCGTCAATGCCAGGGATGCTGGCACGCCAGAAGGTTCCCATCGTTTTGCCTTCAAGAACGGTAACTTCAGTAGCGTGGGATTTGGCGGGTTGTGTTTTTTGATCGCAACCAACAAAGAAGAGCGCGGCAGCCAGCAATGCCACGCGGGTAAAGCTTATTTCCATACGTGATTATCCTCATGCGAACGGTCGCAAGAGTACACCAAAAAACTGCGTTTGTACGCTGAAAACAATGAAAAAAGGGCCCGCAGGCCCTTTGTTCGACATAAATCGAGATTAGAACTGGTAAACCAGACCCAGAGCTACGATGTCATCAGTGTTGATGCCAGCAGCACGGGTGAACTGGTTGTCGTCCAGCAGGTTGATTTTGTAGTCAACGTAGGTGGACATGTTTTTGTTGAAGTAGTAGGTAGCACCAACATCAACATATTTCAGGATATCTTCGTCGTCGTAGTTACGACCAGCAACGACACCCAGGTTTTTACCTTTAGACTGCAGGTATGCTACAGACGGACGCAGACCGAAGTCGAACTGGTACTGAGCAACAGCTTCGAAGTTCTGTGCTTTGTTCGCCCAACCCAGGGAACCTACGCGAGTTGCGTTGTAGGTCTGGGTGTACTGAGCAGCCAGGTAGATGTTGTTAGCGTCGTATTTCAGACCACCGGTGTAGGTTTCAGCACGGTCGCCGTTACCGATGTAAGCAGCGGTGTTCTGAGCATCAGTACGTTTGGAGCTGGAAACTGCAGCACCGATACCGAAGCCTTCGTAATCATAAGTGATAGAACCGCCAACGCCGTCGCCGTTCTGACGCAGAGCACCACGACCGTTGTTGGTCATGCCTTCGCCGCTTACGCTACCGTTTTTACCCTGGTACTGAACAGCAAAGTTCAGACCGTCAACCAGACCGAAGAAGTCGGTGTTACGGTAGGTCGCGAAGCCGTTACCACGCTGCTGCATGAAGTTGTCAGAACCGTAAGTGTCGCCACCGAATTCTGGCAGTACGTCGGTCCAGGAAGTTACGTCGTAAACAACGCCGTAGTTACGACCGTAGTCGAAAGAACCAACGTCCTGGAATTTCAGACCAGCGAATGCCACACGGGTCCAGGAGTTTTCTTTGTTGTCTTCAGAGGTATTGCCCTGGATCTGATATTCCCACTGGCCGTAACCGGTCAGCTGGTCAGTAACCTGAGTTTCGCCTTTGAAACCAAGACGTACATAGGTCTGGTCGCCGTCTTCTGACTTGTTGTCAGAGAAATAGTGCAGGCCGTCTACTTTACCGTACAGATCTAATTTGTTGCCGTCTTTGTTGTAAACTTCAGCAGCGTTTGCTGCGCCTGCTACCAGCAGAGCTGGGACCAGGAGGGACAGTACTTTAACTTTCATGTTATTAACCCTCTGTTATATGCCTTTATTTGCTTTTTTATGCCACTGCATACTGATTAACCCTCATTAATCAGTCGGCAAGTCCATTCTCCCCAAAAATGCAGAATAATCCAACACGAATATGATACTAAAACTTTTAAGATGTTTCATTTATCGCTATAGATGTTTCAAAATGTAAATATGATGGAACTTTTTAAGATTCTTGATGATTGGCGAAATAAGCACCTAACATCAAGCAATAATAATTCAAAGGTAAAATCAATAACTTATTCTTAAGTACTTGATAGCACTGAATGCCAAAACAAAATCTTCACTCGCAACTAAAATATGTCTCGCTATCATCATTAACTTTATTTATTACCGTCATTCATTTCTGAATGTCTGTTTACCCCTATTTCAACCGGATGCCTCGCATCCGGTTTTTTTTACCCTTCTTTACACAACTTTTATTTTTTTGTACTACCGCTGGAAAATTATAACGCTTGTTAACAATTTCACAAAAAATTAACAAGATATAATTCCCGCCATCTTTTCTTTATCCGTAATTAATTTCGCTCTTCTTTTTTGCAGATTATTTGTACAGCAGAATGCGGTGTGTACATCTATTTCCCATCGGGCAGAACGAGACATATCGTTGAGGAATAGAGAATCATCTATCGGGTAATAGTCTGGAATTTCGCACTGTACCCTTTATACTGCCCTATCACTTCGCGAAGTTTTAACAGGTCATAAACACGAATGCGTCAGAAAGAGACAACGGCCACGACCCGCTTTTCACTCCTACCGGGGAGCATTACCCGCTTCTTTTTACTGTTGATCATTGTGTTGCTGGTGATGATGGGTGTAATGGTACAAAGCGCAGTCAACGCCTGGCTGAAAGATAAAAGCTACCAGATTGTCGACATTACTCATGCTATACAAAAGCGCGTCGATACCTGGCGTTACGTGACCTGGCAGATCTACGACAACATCGCTGCAACGACTTCGCCTTCCACCAGTGAAAGTTTGCAAGAGACGCGTCTGAAACAGGATGTCTATTATCTGGAAAAACCGCGTCGCAAAACAGAAGCCCTGATCTTTGGTTCTCACGACAACTCAACGCTTGAGATGACCCAACGAATGTCTACTTATCTGGACACATTATGGGGCGCAGAAAATGTACCGTGGTCGATGTATTATCTGAACGGTCAGGATAACAGCCTGATTCTTATCTCGACCCTGCCGTTAAAAGATCTCACCTCCGGATTTAAAGAATCGACTGTTAGTGACATTGTTGATTCTCGTCGCGCGGAGATGCTGCAACAGGCTAACGCCCTGGATGAACGTGAAAGTTTTTCTAACCTGCGCCGTCTTGCCTGGCAGAACGGTCATTATTTTACCTTGCGTACAACCTTTAACCAGCCGGGACATCTGGCAACGGTGGTTGCATTTGATCTGCCTATTAATGATCTAATCCCGCCAGGGATGCCGCTGGATAGCTTCCGTCTTGAACCAGAAGCAGGTACTGCGGGTAACAATAATAATGAGAAAGAAGCAACGGATAGCGTCAGCATTAACTTTAATAGTTCGAAGATTGAAATCTCTTCGGCGCTCAACTCCACCGATATGCGGCTGGTCTGGCAGGTTCCTTACGGCACTTTGCTACTGGATACATTGCAAAACATTCTGCTGCCACTGCTGCTGAACATTGGTTTGCTGGCACTGGCGCTTTTTGGTTACACCACTTTTCGCCATTTCTCCGGGCGCAGCACAGAAAGCGTTCCCAGCACCGCTGTGAATAACGAACTGCGTATTTTGCGAGCAATAAATGAAGAGATTGTGTCACTGCTGCCACTCGGTCTGCTGGTTCACGATCAGGAATCGAATCGCACAGTTATCAGCAATAAGATTGCCGACCATCTGCTGCCGCATTTGAATCTGCAAAACATCACCACCATGGCAGAACAGCATCAGGGGATTATTCAGGCGACCGTCAATAACGAGCTGTATGAAATTCGCATGTTCCGCAGCCAGATAGCGCCGCGTACGCAAATCTTCATCATTCGCGATCAGGATCGCGAGGTGCTGGTGAACAAGAAACTCAAGCAGGCGCAGCGTCTGTACGAGAAAAACCAGCAGGGCCGGATGGCCTTTATGCAAAACATTGGCGATGCGCTGAAAGAACCCGCACGGTCACTGGCGGAGAGTGCGGCTAAACTCAACTCCCCGGAAAGCAAACAACTGGCAAATCAGGCTGATGTGCTGGTGCGCCTGGTCGATGAAATTCAGCTAGCGAACATGCTTGCGGACGATAGCTGGAAGAGCGAGACCGAGCTTTTCTCCGTACAGGATTTAATCGATGAAGTGGTGCCTGCTGTGCTACCGGCAATGAAGCGCAAAGGCCTGCAACTACTGATTAACAATCATCTGAAAGCACACGATATGCGCCGTGGCGATCGCGATGCTTTACGCCGTATTTTGCTGCTGTTGATGCAATATGCCGTCACCTCAACGCAACTGGGAAAAATTACCCTTGAGGTTGATCAGGATGAATCCTCTGACGAACGTCTGACTTTCCGCATTCTGGACACCGGAGACGGTGTAAGCATTCATGAAATGGATAATTTACACTTCCCGTTCATCAACCAGACCCAAAGCGATCGCTATGGCAAGGCGGACCCGCTGGCATTCTGGTTGAGCGATCAACTGGCGCGAAAACTGGGCGGTCATTTAAACATTAAAACGCGGGACGGGCTTGGTACACGCTACTCCGTGCATATAAAAATGCCCCCTGCTACCCCGGACGTTGAAGAGGAAGAAGAACGTTTACTGGATGATGTCACCGTGATGGTGGATGTAACTTCCACAGAAATTCGGAATATTGTCACTCGCCAGTTAGAAAATTGGGGTGCAACCTGTATCACACCCGATGAAAGATTAATTAGTCAGGATTATGATATCTTTTTAACGGATAATCCGTCTAATCTTACTGCCTCTGGCTTGCTTTTAAGCGATGATGAGTCTGGCGTACGGGAAATTGGGCCTGGTCAATTGTGCGTCAACTTCAATATGAGCAATGCTATGCAGGAAGCGGTCTTACAATTAATTGAAGTGCAACTGGCGCAGGAAGAGGTGACAGAATCGCCTATGGGTGGAGATGAAAATGCACAACTCCATGCCAGCGGCTATTATGCGCTCTTTGTAGACACAGTACCGGATGATGTTAAGAGGCTATATACTGAAGCAGCAACCAGTGACTTTGCTGCATTAGCCCAAACGGCTCATCGTCTTAAAGGCGTGTTTGCCATGCTAAATCTGGTACCCGGCAAGCAGTTATGTGAAACGCTGGAACATCTTATTCGCGAGAAGGATGTCCCAGGAACAGAAAAATACATCAGCGACATTGACAGCTATGTCAAGAGCTTGCTGTAGCAAGGTAGCCTATTACATGAACAATATGAACGTAATTATTGCCGATGACCATCCGATAGTACTGTTCGGTATTCGCAAATCACTTGAACAAATCGAGTGGGTGAATGTTGTCGGCGAATTTGAAGATTCCACAGCACTGATCAACAACCTGCCGAAACTGGATGCGCACGTGTTGATTACCGATCTCTCCATGCCTGGAGATAAATACGGCGACGGGATCACCTTGATCAAATACATCAAGCGTCATTTCCCAAGCCTGTCGATCATTGTTCTGACCATGAACAACAACCCGGCAATTCTTAGCGCGGTACTGGATCTGGATATCGAAGGGATCGTCCTGAAACAAGGCGCGCCTACGGATCTGCCAAAAGCTCTCGCCGCGCTGCAAAAAGGCAAGAAATTTACCCCGGAAAGCGTATCTCGTCTGCTGGAGAAAATCAGCGCCAGTGGTTACGGCGACAAGCGTCTCTCACCTAAAGAGAGTGAAGTACTGCGCCTGTTTGCAGAAGGTTTCCTGGTTACCGAGATTGCTAAAAAGCTCAACCGTAGCATCAAAACCATCAGCAGCCAGAAGAAATCCGCGATGATGAAGCTGGGTGTCGAGAACGATATCGCCCTGCTGAATTATCTCTCTTCTGTGACCTTAAGTCCGGCAGATAAAGAGTAATCTCCCGACAGGCCAGATAAGCACCGACCGCCGGATGCGGCGTAAACGCCTTATCCGGCCTACAAATCCCAATATTTCAATACATTACACAAACGTAGGCCTGATAAGACGCGCCAGCGTCGCATCAGGCGTTTGCACCAACCGCTCCTACGATTTCCGCGCTTTCCTGACCCTCTCGGCATACATCGTCAGCGTCTGTTTTATGACATCCAGCGTCACGGGCTTCGACAGACAGCTATCCATACCGGACTCCAGACACCGCTGCTTCTCTTCAGCCAACGCATTGGCAGTCACCCCGATTACCGGCAACGTTAGCCCTAACTGACGAATACGTTGCGTTAACCGGTAACCGTCCATATTCGGCATGTTGACGTCGCTAAGCACGATATCGATATGATTCTTGCTTAGTACATTAAGCGCATCGACACCATCATTTGCCGTTTTACACTGATAACCCAACGATCCGAGCTGATCGGCTAGTAAGCGACGATTAATCGGATGATCGTCAACCACCAGAATCATCATGTCGTCATTGCTGGTGGAATCTTTGTCCGTCAACGGCAGAACGTTGGCAGGATCATCACTTTCAATTTCTATCCGATAGATACGCGCCAGTAGCACAGGCAGTTCATGCGACGAGGCGACGCTATGCACCCACTCACCGGGCGCTTTCTCCAGCGGAATACCAATATGCCGACGGCAGAACGTCACCACCGCTCTGCCCTGCCATTTTTCACTCAGCGCCTCATCGGTGATCAACACATCCTCCGGTGAGGGTTCCTGACCTTCGTATGTTGTAACGATTACACCACTGCGCTGCAAGCTGGTTTCGATAAACTGGCATAGTGACGCATTACGTACCGCCAACCAGCAGCGTTTACCCGTTAATCCTTCGACACCTTTTTTATGGGGATATTGCGCACCATACAGCGGAATACGTACCGTAAACTGGCTTCCCATACCTGGTTCAGACTCTACCGAGATGTCACCGTCCATCATGCTGATCAGTTTTTCACAAATCGCCAGCCCCAGACCGGTTCCCTGGAAGTTACGCTGTACGCCCGTCCCTACCTGGAAGAAGGGATCGAACAGCCGCACCACTTCTTTCGCCGGAATCCCCACGCCAGTATCGCGAACGCGAATAGAAAGATAATCGCCATCAGCACGGACATGCAGAACAATGCAGCCGGTATCGGTAAATTTAATGGCGTTACTCAACAGATTGGAGATAACCTGCTGTAAACGCATCGGATCGCCGTTTAAAGCTACCGGCACATCCGGTTCAATAAAGCAGTACAAACCAAGCTGCTTTCGCACCACCAGCGGCAAATAGTTGGCGGTGATATGGTTCATCACTTCACGCGGTGAAAACTCACGTGGCTCTATCTTTAACTGTTCCGATTCAATCTTCGAGAAATCGAGAATGTCGCTGATAATTTTCAACAGCAGGCTGGAAGAGTTATTCATTGCCGTCACCAGACGGTCAACGCCTTTCGGCAACTCTTTGGTTTGCAACAGATCCAGGTTACCGATAATGCCATACAGCGGCGTTCGCAACTCGTGGCTGACGGTAGCAAGGAACATCGATTTCGACTGACTCGCCTGTTCTGCTGCCTGCGCCATCTCTTGCAACGACTCTTCCATCTTCACGCGCGAAGAAACATCGACCAGTACGCAAATCGCCACGTTTTCATTACGATAGCGAGAATGAACAAAGCTGATTTGCAGATTAGTATTGTTGCTGGTCAGGACATCGACAAAATTGACCTGCTGCCCGCAGATAATTTGCGTCAGCCGCTGGCGATCCTCATGCGTAAGCATGTTGAGATAGGTATGCGCCAGTTCGTTACTCAAAATATTGACGCCATCAGCGGTACGCAAAATACAGATCCCCACCGGCGCGGAGGCGACAATCTTGCGATTAAACTGCTCGTGTTCTTCCAGTCGCTGGGCGTCACTTTCTGCCGGAATGAAAATACGCCGCTCGTACATCCGCGCGAGTGTAAACAGCGCCGCACCGGCAATAACATTCAGCAAAATAGCGTTAAGTATCAGCATACGAATGCGTTCCAGCACCTGATCTACGGGCACCGAGTAAACGATACTTAACGATGATGGCGGCAGATTTTTCTTCAGCACCAGCTCATGGAAGCCAGGTGTATAACCAAACCAGGAACGTTCCTGCATCCAACGCGGTTCAGCCTCGATTTTGCTTTCTGGTCCGGTCAACGAAATCAGGGTATGACCATTCTCATCAAGGATAGTAACCCCCATCGGTAATGTACCTGGTAAGAAGAAGTTCTCCATCCGAATGGTTTGCTCAACGCCCAACAAAGCCTGCAAACGGTTCGCCAGATACACCGGCGTCAGCGCGTAGAAATATCCAACGCCAGGACGCGGGCCTTCGCTGATCCAATAAAGGTTACTGCCGCTGTCATCCTGCGGAGCATTACGATACTTATTGATGCGTTCATGCAGAGCTTTCAGGGCGGTATCGCGTTCAACCGGCATATCACGCAGGCCAAAGTTTGCCATGCAGAGGTTATCGCTGCCGATCAAAAATACGCGGTTGAGATCGTAAGCTGCAGAGAAATTATCGCGCCAGTAGCGCATAAACCACGCCAGCGACTCCAGAGAGCCGCGCCAGGTGTTACTCATCGCGGAACAGTCGGAATCGGCAAACAATGGTTCGAACACCGGCACATCCGCTTGCGTTTCTCGCCCACGCGGGGAAAGCACGCCGTTTTCTACAGATAAGCGATTTTCAGCAATGTACTTCAGCTCTTTCATCACGTCAGAAGTGCGCTGAATAAACCGCTGAGCCTGATCGGAACTCAGGTTAAATTCCTGACGAATCTCTGATTCTCGCTGATGCAGGGCATTGACGATGTAAAACACTGATGAAAAAGCAATCAACAGCCAGAGCAATAACGCCAATGCTCTGAACATATAGCGCGAGACTTTCAGGGTTGTGCGAAAAGAAGCAAGGTATTTCAAAGGGGCGAAGCTCCGCCTCAGGTGACCGATGGAGTGTGGTTAAGGTAGCGGTAAAAGCGTGCCACCGCAATGTTCTCTCTTCTCGGTAATATGATACACCGCCGAGAAATCATCACCTTAACCCCCAATAATAGTGCTATGCCGGAACAATACTGATGGAGAAAAGGACGCGTAATATGAAATGGATATATCCTCGCCGCTTACGCAATCAAATGATCCTGATGGCAATCCTGATGGTCATTGTCCCAACGCTTACTATTGGTTATATCGTAGAAACGGAAGGACGTTCAGCAGTCTTATCTGAAAAAGAGAAAAAACTTTCTGCCGTGCTCAACCTGCTTAATCAGGCGTTAGGCGATCGCTACGATCTCTATATCGACTTACCGCGTGAGGAGCGTATCCGCGCATTGAATGCAGAGCTTGCCCCCATTACCGAAAATATTACTCGCGCCTTTCCTGGCATAGGCGCTGGTTATTATAACAAGACGCTGGATGCGATAATCACCTACGCGCCTTCATCGCTATATCAGAATAATGTGGGCGTGACGATTGCTGCGGATCACCCTGGTCGCGAAGTTATGCGAACAAATACCCCTTTGGTTTATTCAGGCAGGCAGGTGCGCGGCGATATTTTGAATTCAATGATCCCCATTGAACGTAATGGTGAAGTCCTCGGTTATATCTGGGCCAATGAATTAACCGAAGATATTCGCCGCCAGGCCTGGAA
The DNA here is from genome assembly GCF_013368855.2 of Escherichia sp. 93.0816. Classification (NCBI taxonomy): domain Bacteria; kingdom Pseudomonadati; phylum Pseudomonadota; class Gammaproteobacteria; order Enterobacterales; family Enterobacteriaceae; genus Escherichia; species Escherichia sp. 93.0816. The sequence goes on from NZ_JABWNC020000004.1 coordinate 129,439, forward strand.
AATGGATGTGAGGATTATCATTGTACTCACCGCCGGTTTGCTGATAAGCCTGCTGTTGATTGTGCTTTTCTCCCGTCGCCTGAGCGCCAATATAGATATCATCACCGATGGCCTCTCGACTCTGGCGCAAAATATTCCCACTCGATTACCACAATTGCCCGGTGAAATGGGGCAAATCAGTCAGAGTGTTAACAACCTCGCCCAGGCACTGCGTGAAACGCGGACACTTAACGATCTGATTATTGAAAACGCTGCCGATGGCGTCATTGCCATCGACCGCCAGGGTGATGTAACCACCATGAACCCAGCAGCAGAAGTCATCACTGGCTATCAACGTCATGAACTGGTAGGGCAGCCTTACTCCATGTTGTTCGACAATACTCAGTTCTACAGTCCCGTTCTGGATACGCTGGAACATGGCACCGAACACGTGGCGCTGGAGATCAGTTTTCCAGGCCGAGACCGCACCATTGAAATCAGTGTCACTACCAGCCGTATTCATAACACGCATGGTGAAATGATAGGTGCTTTGGTGATTTTCTCTGATTTAACTGCCCGCAAAGAAACCCAACGCCGCATGGCGCAAGCTGAACGCCTCGCCACACTGGGTGAGCTGATGGCTGGCGTGGCGCATGAAGTCCGTAATCCGCTGACGGCTATTCGTGGTTATGTACAGATCTTGCGCCAACAAACCACTGACCCAATACATCAGGAATATCTGTCCGTAGTACTCAAAGAAATCGACTCAATTAACAAAGTCATTCAGCAATTGCTCGATTTTTCACGCCCACGCCACAGTCAATGGCAACAAGTCAGCCTCAATGCATTGGTTGAAGAAACTCTGGTACTGGTACAAACCGCCGGCGTACAAGCGCGGGTCGACTTCATAAGCGAACTGGATAATGAATTAAGCCCGATTAACGCCGATCGTGAACTGCTCAAACAGGTACTACTGAATATCCTGATCAATGCCGTCCAGGCTATCAGTGCACGAGGGAAAATTCGCATTCGAACCTGGCAGTACAGCGACTCACAACAGGCCATTTCGATAGAAGACAACGGCTGTGGCATTGATCTCTCGCTGCAAAAAAAGATCTTCGATCCCTTTTTCACCACCAAAGCCTCAGGAACCGGGCTTGGTCTGGCGTTAAGTCAACGCATCATTAACGCCCATCAGGGTGATATTCGCGTCACCAGTTTGCCGGGCTACGGCGCAACCTTCACCCTTATTTTACCGATCAACCCACAGGGAAATCAGACCGTATGACCGCTATTAATCGCATCCTTATTGTTGATGATGAAGATAATGTTCGCCGTATGCTGAGCACCGCTTTTGCACTACAAGGATACGAAACACATTGTGCGAACAACGGACGCACAGCATTACACCTGTTTGCCGATATTCACCCTGACGTGGTGTTGATGGATATCCGCATGCCAGAGATGGACGGCATCAAGGCACTAAAGGAGATGCGCAGCCATGAGACCCGGACACCCGTTATTCTGATGACGGCCTATGCTGAAGTGGAAACCGCCGTCGAAGCACTACGCTGCGGAGCCTTCGACTATGTTATTAAACCGTTTGATCTCGATGAGTTGAATTTAATCGTTCAGCGCGCTTTACAACTCCAGTCAATGAAAAAAGAGATCCGTCATCTGCACCAGGCACTGAGCACCAGTTGGCAATGGGGGCACATTCTCACCAATAGCCCGGCGATGATGGACATCTGCAAAGACACCGCCAAAATTGCCCTTTCTCAGGCCAGCGTCTTGATTAGCGGTGAAAGCGGCACCGGGAAAGAGTTGATTGCCAGAGCGATTCACTACAATTCGCGGCGGGCAAAGGGGCCGTTTATTAAAGTCAACTGCGCGGCGCTGCCGGAATCGTTGCTCGAAAGTGAACTGTTTGGTCATGAAAAAGGCGCATTTACTGGTGCACAAACCTTGCGTCAGGGATTATTTGAGCGCGCCAACGAGGGGACTCTGCTCCTCGACGAAATTGGCGAAATGCCGCTGGTACTGCAAGCCAAATTACTACGCATTCTGCAGGAACGGGAATTTGAACGGATTGGCGGTCATCAGACCATAAAAGTTGATATCCGCATCATTGCCGCCACCAACCGTGACTTGCAGGCGATGGTAAAAGAAGGCACCTTCCGTGAAGATCTCTTTTATCGCCTTAACGTTATTCATTTAATACTGCCGCCTCTGCGCGATCGTCGGGAAGATATTTCCCTGTTAGCTAATCACTTTTTGCAAAAATTCAGTAGTGAGAATCAGCGCGATATTATCGACATCGATCCGATGGCAATGTCACTGCTTACCACCTGGTCATGGCCGGGAAATATTCGAGAGCTTTCCAACGTCATTGAACGCGCCGTCGTGATGAACTCAGGCCCGATCATTTTTTCTGAGGATCTTCCGCCACAGATTCGTCAGCCAGTCTGTAATGCTGGAGAGGCAAAAACAGCCCCTGTCGGTGAGCGTAATTTAAAAGAGGAAATTAAACGCGTCGAAAAACGCATCATTATGGAAGTGCTGGAACAACAAGATGGAAACAGAACCCGCACAGCTTTAATGCTGGGTATCAGTCGCCGTGCATTGATGTATAAACTCCAGGAATACGGTATCGATCCGGCGGATGTATAACACCAAAACTTGCTATGCAGAAATTTGCACAGTGCGCAAATTTCTGCATAGCCGCTCAATCTCCTTCTTAATCTCCATCTAATTTATTCTTTTCTATTCAATAAGTTAAGAAACAACATCCAATATTCTCATTCTGGCACTCCCCTTGCTATTCCCTGACTGTACCCACAACGGTGTATGCAAGAGGGATAAATAATGAAAACAAAATTGATGACATTACAAGACGCCTCCGGCTTCTTTCGTGACGGCATGACCATCATGGTGGGCGGATTTATGGGGATTGGCACTCCATCCTGCCTGGTTGAAGCATTACTGGAATCTGGTGTTCGCGACCTGACATTGATAGCCAATGATACCGCGTTTGTTGATACCGGCATCGGTCCGCTCATCGTCAATGGTCGAGTCCGCAAAGTGATTGCTTCACATATCGGCACCAACCCGGAAACAGGTCGGCGCATGATATCTGGTGAGATGGACGTCGTTCTGGTGCCGCAAGGTACGCTAATCGAGCAAATTCGCTGTGGTGGAGCTGGACTTGGTGGTTTTCTCACCCCAACTGGTGTCGGCACCGTCGTAGAGGAAGGCAAACAGACACTGACACTCGACGGCAAAACCTGGCTGCTTGAACGCCCGCTGCGCGCCGACCTGGCGCTCATTCGCGCTCATCGTTGCGACCCACTTGGCAACCTGACCTATCAACTTAGCGCCCGCAACTTTAACCCCCTGATTGCCCTTGCGGCTGATATCACGCTGGTGGAGCCAGATGAACTGGTCGAAGTCGGTGAGCTGCAACCTGACCATATTGTCACCCCTGGTGCCGTTATCGACCACATCATCGTTTCACAGGAGAGCAAATAATGGATGCGAAACAACGTATTGCGCGCCGTGTGGCGCAAGAGCTTCGTGATGGTGACATCGTGAATCTTGGCATTGGTCTGCCGACGATGGTCGCCAACTATTTGCCAGAAGGCATTCATATCACTCTGCAATCGGAAAACGGCTTCCTCGGTTTAGGCCCGGTCACAACAGCGCATCCAGATCTGGTGAACGCTGGCGGACAGCCATGTGGTGTTTTGCCTGGTGCAGCCATGTTTGACAGCGCCATGTCATTTGCGCTGATCCGTGGCGGTCATATTGATGCCTGCGTGCTCGGTGGTTTGCAGGTAGACGAAGAAGCCAACCTCGCGAACTGGGTAGTGCCTGGGAAAATGGTGCCCGGTATGGGTGGCGCGATGGATCTGGTGACCGGGGCGCGCAAAGTGATCATTGCCATGGAACATTGCGCCAAAGATGGTTCTCCGAAAATTTTGCGCCGCTGCACCATGCCGCTCACTGCGCAACACGCGGTGCATATGCTGGTCACTGAACTGGCTGTCTTTCGTTTTATTGACGGCAAAATGTGGCTCACCGAAATTGCCGACGGGTGTGATTTAGCCACCGTGCGTGCAAAAACCGAAGCTCAGTTTGAAGTAGCCACCGATCTGAATACGCAACGGGGTGATTTATGATTGGTCGCATCTCGCGTTTTATGACGCGCTTTGTCAGCCGGTGGCTTCCCGATCCTCTGATCTTTGCCATGTTGCTGACGTTGCTAACGTTCGTGATCGCGCTTTGGTTAACACCACAAACGCCGATCAGCATGGTGAAAATGTGGGGTGACGGTTTCTGGAACTTGCTGGCGTTTGGTATGCAGATGGCGCTGATCATCGTTACCGGTCATGCCCTTGCCAGCTCCGCTCCGGTGAAAAGCTTGCTGCGCACTGCCGCCTCCGCCGCAAAGACGCCCGTACAGGGCGTCATGCTGGTCACTTTCTTCGGTTCCGTCGCTTGTGTCATCAACTGGGGATTTGGTCTGGTTGTCGGCGCAATGTTCGCCCGTGAAGTCGCCCGGCGAGTACCCGGTTCTGATTATCCGTTGCTCATTGCCTGCGCCTACATTGGTTTTCTCACCTGGGGTGGCGGCTTCTCTGGCTCAATGCCTCTGTTGGCTGCAACACCGGGCAACCCGGTTGAGCATATCGCCGGGATTATCCCGGTGGGCGATACTCTGTTCAGTGGTTTTAATATTTTCATCACTGTGGCGTTGATTGTGGTGATGCCATTTATCACCCGCATGATGATGCCAAAACCATCCGACGTGGTGAGTATCGATCCGAAACTACTCATGGAAGAGGCTGATTTTCAGAAGCAGCTACCGAAAGATGCTCCACCATCCGAGCGACTGGAAGAAAGCCGCATCCTGACGTTGATCATCGGCGCACTCGGTATCGCGTACCTGGCGATGTACTTCAGCGAACATGGCTTCAACATCACCATCAATACCGTCAACCTGATGTTTATGATTGCGGGTCTGCTGCTACATAAAACGCCAATGGCTTATATGCGTGCTATCAGCGCGGCAGCACGCAGTACCGCCGGTATTCTGGTGCAATTCCCCTTCTATGCTGGGATCCAACTGATGATGGAGCATTCCGGTCTGGGCGGACTCATTACCGAATTCTTCATCAATGTTGCGAACAAAGATACCTTCCCGGTAATGACCTTTTTTAGTTCTGCACTGATTAACTTCGCCGTTCCGTCTGGCGGCGGTCACTGGGTTATTCAGGGACCTTTCGTGATACCCGCAGCCCAGGCGCTGGGCGCTGATCTCGGTAAATCGGTAATGGCGATCGCCTACGGCGAGCAATGGATGAATATGGCGCAACCGTTCTGGGCACTGCCAGCACTGGCAATCGCCGGACTCGGTGTCCGCGACATTATGGGCTATTGCATCACTGCCCTGCTCTTCTCCGGCGTCATTTTCGTCATTGGTTTAACGCTGTTCTGACGGCAACTCTACAGACAGAAGGAATATAAAATGAAAAATTGTGTCATCGTCAGTGCGGTACGTACTGCCATCGGTAGTTTTAACGGTTCACTCGCCTCCACCAGCGCCATCGACCTGGGGGCAACAGTAATTCAGGCCGCCATTGAACGCGCAAAACTCGATTCACAACACGTCGATGAAGTGATTATGGGTAACGTATTGCAGGCCGGACTGGGGCAAAATCCGGCTCGTCAGGCACTGCTAAAAAGCGGACTGGCAGAAACGGTGTGCGGATTTACGGTCAACAAAGTGTGTGGTTCGGGTCTGAAAAGCGTGGCGCTTGCCGCCCAGGCAATTCAGGCTGGTCAGGCACAGAGCATCGTAGCGGGTGGAATGGAGAACATGAGTTTAGCGCCCTATTTACTCGATGCAAAAGCACGCTCTGGTTATCGCCTGGGAGACGGACAGGTTTATGACGTGATCCTGCGCGATGGCCTGATGTGCGCCACTCACGGTTATCATATGGGGATTACCGCCGAGAACGTGGCCAAAGAGTACGGAATTACCCGTGAAATGCAGGATGAACTGGCACTAAACTCACAGCGTAAAGCGGCAGCAGCCATTGAGTCCGGTGCTTTTACCGCCGAAATCGTCCCGGTAAATGTTGTCACACGGAAGAAAAACATCGTCTTCGAACGCGATGAATTCCCGAAAGTAGATTCTACTGCAGAAGCTCTGGCTGCATTGCGCCCGGCCTTCGACAAAGCCGGAACGGTCACCGCCGGGAACGCGTCTGGCATTAACGACGGGGCTGCCGCACTGGTGATTATGGAAGAATCGGCGGCGCTGGCGGCAGGCCTTAAACCACTGGCGCGCATTAAAAGCTATGCCAGCGGCGGCGTGCCCCCCGCATTGATGGGTATGGGGCCAGTACCTGCCACGCAAAAAGCATTACAACTGGCGGGGCTGCAACTGGCAGACATTGATCTCATCGAAGCCAATGAAGCATTTGCTGCGCAGTTCCTTGCCGTTGGGAAAACTCTGGGCTTTGATCCTGAGAAAGTGAATGTCAACGGCGGAGCCATCGCGCTGGGGCATCCTATCGGCGCCAGCGGTGCACGTATTCTGGTCACGCTATTACATGCAATGCAGGCACGCGATAAAACGCTGGGTCTGGCAACACTGTGCATTGGTGGCGGTCAGGGAATTGCGATGGTGATTGAACGGTTGAATTAACGAACAAAAACGCCCGATAGCGAAAGTCATCGGGCGTTTTCTTAAACATCGACAGTGAAAGTCACCTCATTAATTACCAGTCAAAACTTTTCACCAGCGTCAGTTCACCAGCATTACGCATCGGGACAACAAAGGTTTCCTGTTTCTCATTGACCGATCCTTCATCGGTGATCAGCGTCAGTTGGGCAGTCGTCAATTCCGTTTCGCTGCGCCCGCCATAGTAGTTGATATACACCTGATAGCGCCCGTGAATCGGCGCTGGCATGGCGAAAATCTCTGGACCGTACCCCGTCGTGACATCCATATCCAGTGCGCCACTGTTTTTCAGCACCGTGTTACCGTACCAGGCGTGTTCGCCATCAGGCGTAACGACATGGAGATCGAGATCGGTATTATCCGTATCCCACGAGAGAACCAGCCGTAAACGTGCACGAATCGTTCCTGTACCCGGCGTTGAGTAAAACTGCATTTTTTGTCGGCTTTGCCCATCCGGGCTGATGACCTGCACGCTGTTGCTGCCTTCGGTGAAAATATAAGGGCGCGCAAATGAACCATCGGATTCAATTCTCTGCGGCATACTGGCGCCGTTAACTACTATTCGACCCTGCTGGGGTTTACCCGCAGAAGCGTAATTTTTTATTTTGCCACGGATCTGCGCTGAGATATTTTGATCATCGGCCATATTGACGGACGACGCGGGGTAATTAATCGATTGTGAAAAATTGGCATCTTCACCCTCCGCCGGATGCCAGCCAGAGAGCGGCGCATCAATCTCGACTTCCTGCACACCTTCGCCGTGAGCAACAGGAGAAAGCGCCACCAGTAACAACGGAAGAAAAATCTTTCGCATAGCATTAGTCCATTAATAATTGTCGGGTCAGCGTTTCGATATACGTCTCATCCAGCCCGGTGGGATAGCCATCAAAGGCCAGATGCAGATACTCGTGGGTTAAATCAAGCCGATCCTGAAGCGTAAAGAAATTACGAATAAACAACCGTTTCTGCTGCCGATCGGTATAGGGGAAACCTGAGACTAAACGGCAGACCGCAAACACGTCTGGTTGGTTGTAACCCGTCTCGCCTTGTAACACACGACGCCACTGCGGCATTTTTTTCGCCAGCCAGGCTTTCGCTTTGGGTAATAACTGGCAGGAAGAGCGTGGCGCTCCCCAGCGGCTAAGGCTGTTGTCGGGATAAGCAAAGGCAAGTATCTGGTCGTAACGTTCGCCCTGCCCCGCCTGGGCGGTGGCTTGCCGCCAGGAGAGCGTACCTTCGGTAGCGCGACTGCCGTGATAATGAACTGGATCGCCCGCATAGATGAGATCCTGCGTCCAGGCGGTCATTGTCCGCGCCCCCGTGATGGCTGGCGAAGCAGAAACACGCTGCGTGGCGCTGCTGTCGGGGATGGTCAGGCAATCACCTTCCCGATTGGCGTTTTGCTGTAAAAAAGTGCGAATCGCCACGGTCATGGCTTTCGCAGCCTCTGGAGGCGTGCTTTTCGCCTCGCGATCCAGAACTCTGGCAACGTACTCTTCACGATCGATATGCGACTGTAATTTCAGTTTGCCCTTTTCGCTCAGTAATGACGTCTCTCCGTGGCTGGCAAACGTAATGTGGTTACCATTGGCAAACGTCACACGATAGCGCCCATTGAGCACGCCAGGCGATACGGACTTTGTGCTTTTCTCCTGGGTGACTTTCTTCAAAGGATAACGTGCAAACAGATCAACCTGCACACACTGCCCGCTGGTAACTTGCGTTGGTACAGGCAAAACCTGATTAAGCACCGTCGCATAACGGGTCAGTACCGTTTTACTGGTGCCGCTACCGGCTACCCACAGCGGTGTACCATCGGTTAACCAGCCGGCAAAGCCCCCCTGGCGGATTTCCTGCTTATCATCGGCAAACCAGCTCCAGGTTTTCACCCGTACCCGACTACCGAGCATGGACGCGACACCGATTTTCGCATCGTCCAGCACCACATCCAGTAAGATTTCCTGAGCTTTGTTTTGCGCGGGTAACGTCGCTAATGAATCAAGTAGCGATTTAACCGTTACCGAGGTTTCTGGCTTCAGCGTAGATAGAGATGCCAGCCACGCTGGTGCCTGACGCTGTTGCCAATATTGCCGCCATGCATCCGCGCCAATATGCAACCGTTGCGGCGCAAAATAGAGTCCGCAGGAACGTACCAGTGCGGTATCACGCGTTATGCTCTCCCCTGCCTGACAACAATAAACCTCTTCCGGGGAGTTACCGCGACACTGGTAGGGCTGCTCCGGTTGCTGAGTATCCTCCAGCCAGGCGTAAACATACAGTTTCCACAAACTCCCTAACGGTGTGGTGAGCGTGTCAGGTAACGTCGTGACTTTTGCCACGCCTGACGGAGTAAGCTGATACAGTTGGTCATGCTGCGCGCCCCGCAGCGCCAGTTGTAGCGGCGTCTCCTCCGCAAGCGTTGGCAGAGTAACCAACGCCAATAGCCAGACGATTCTGCGCCAGTTCACTTATTTCACCTGCATCCCGGTCCATTCGCTCCCTGCCGCAACGCTTTGCTGTGCAGGCGCATAGGAACGCACATAACGAGCAGGCGGCAGAACGAATTGCCCTTTTTGCGAGAAGCGCAGCAAATGACGAAAAGTGACCGTTCCCGTCAGTTCTTTCACCGGCACCATATAGGCCAGCTCGCCCATTTCATTACGCGCTTTTTCCAGCAACTGCCCCTGCTGTTTCACAGCGTTGGGTTTATTGACCGAAATGCCCCACGTTGTCCGTTCAACATCGGCTCCCGGCGGCAGCGGTACTTCTACCTGACCGTAGCGCAGAGATGCATCCTGCTCGTTGGTAAGCGTTACCTCATCAAGGTACAGCGCGTCGCTGTCGATCTCATTACCGGTCACCGGCTGCAGAGTAAAGCTCATCTCTTCTTCACCAGGGATAAGCCGATACAACTGGCGTTCAACGGTCACCGGAATGTTACTTTGTTGAGCCGCTTTTGCCGGTTCACGCCAGCGGACCTGCACGTTTTGCGGCGATAATTCGTCACCAAAAGAGAGAATGTCCGGCACGCCCTGACCAACCCAACGCCAGTATTCGCCCCCTCCGATTAACTTATGTTTGGCCCATGCGCCCGCAGGCGCAGGTAACACAACCGGAGGCATCGTCGCCATATATTTCGCCAGCCAGTTCATGGCCAGTGCGCGTTCAATAGTGGATTGCTCAGCGGTCAAACCACTTAAAATGGCGGCCGCCTGGGTGGTGTCGCCACCGCTATTGAGCAGCACAACCGTGTGCGCCAGCGGCTGGTTGCTATTTGCTGCCTTATCCCACGCATATTGCTGAACCTGTGGCATCACAGTGGACTTCAACTGCGCTTTTTTCAGCAACGTCATGGTTAAAACGTTAGCAACCGCATCTGCCAGTGGAGATTCCGGTGTATCGAGGATCAGGCTGTCATTGATATCGCTGGTGTCTTCCTCAGAGAAATCTTCAGTTTTAGTTCCGCGCCGGGCGATAGCTTCATCCAACCCTTTCAACAACGTTTTGCACGGCAGATTCATCTCCTGCGCCCACGCCAGCACCAGCGCCCGATGCAGTAACGGCATGTTATCCGCCTGCTCCGCGTAGCTGTCGAGCATATGCTGCCAGTATTCCGGTTGTTGCGTTACGCCAAGCGCCTGGCTGGCCTGCCAGTCGGCATACCATGCCCATGCCGTCAGGAAGGCATCGCCATTGCCATCTTCACCCCACCAAGTAAAGCGCGCTCCGGGCCCCGCCAGTTGCATCAGCCGCAGACGGTTATCCTGAATCATCTGACGAATGTCGTTAGCGGCGGCACTTTGATGATCGGCAAGCGAACGCCAGGCGAGACTTAGCGGGATCAGACGGCTACCGGTGTTGATCACGCCGCCCCAGGGTTCATCGACTAACGCATCAAGGTTATTGCGGAAAATCTCTTGCGGCATTTCACTACTTTGTAGCCGGATGTTACTCGCCTGCTCGGGCAACATCAGCGCGTTATCGCCACCGCCGAGCATGACGTTTTTCTGCTGTTCAACGGACCAGGTGTTATCAACAAAAGACAGTTTTGTGCTAATGCTGTCCTGCACTTGCCCATTTTGTTGCAGCTCTGCGCTTAACAAACCAGATTGCAGAATGTTCTGCCCCAGCGAAATATAGTTCGCCCCTTTGTGCAGCGTCAGCGTCTGACGCATCTCAGCGCCCGCAAATTTACTCACCAGTTCCACAGGTTCGTTATCCTGCTGGCTGAAGATAAACAGCCCTGCCGCCGGTTTGTCGCCCAGACGATATACCGTTGGCATACTCCACTTCATGTAGAGATTTTTTTCCGAACGCAGATAAGCACGCCCCTGCCCAACCAGCCCGTCGCCGTTCATCCCTCGCGCGGTAATACGCCATCGGGTTAACGAATCAGGCATCAGGAACGTGAAATACGCTTTGCCTTGTTTATCTGTGGTTAGCGACGGCAACCATGCAGCGGTATCAACTTCTTCGCGTCGTGGACGTTCCAGCATTTTTACTCGCCGCTCGCTGCGGTTAGTCGCGCCAGGCGCAATCGGCTCGCTGGAGAGCGCCTGGTCGTAGCTGATAAATGACAAGCTAGAACTGGTGCGCACATTGTTACGCCCCAGCGGATAGAAAAATTTGCCGATATTCGGCGCGATTTCCGGTTGCAGCGCGTAGATCATTTCATCGACCACGCCAACCGTTAGCTGCGCGGAAACAGGTTTCCCCTTCAGTAACGAGGTTAATTCAACATTGACCAGTTCACCTGGCTGGTAATGGGTTTTGTCCGTTTTCACCCGAATATCCAGCTGGGGAACGGCAACTTTGATCCCGGCATTCTGAAAACTGTACTGACCGTTACGGGTATACAGCACCGAAAAAGTGATGTTAGGCGCAAAGGAATTGCTCACTGGAACCCGGGCTTCATACTGGGTATCGTTTAAACGTTGTAGCGTTAGCCAGTTTGCCGGATGCGAAAGCAGCGACTGCTGTTCCACGCGATCGCGTTCCAGCGTCAATAATGCTTCATCAATTGGCTCCGGAAAGGTAATCAGCATCTTCGCGGTTTCACCTGGCTGGTACAGCGTTTTATCCGCCACGATATCTACCGTACCAGTATGCGCCGTGCTGCCCTTACCGCTGACGGCATGACTTAACCCAGCGAGAATTAAGCCGTCTTTATCGCGTAATGTCAGATTGTAGTTGCCAGGTTTATCGAAATTGACGGTAAAGGATTTGCCGCCTGACGGTAGCTCTCCGCTATGGCTCGTGCGGTCTTCGAGACGCAACCATTCATACGTAACAGGAACCTGTTTTGAGGCTTCCAGCGCGCCATAACGAAAAACAACCGGCTCGCCGCTATTACTGTATTGCGCGGCGGTGCTTAGAGAGTAATGCGCAAGACCGCGTTCAATGAGGATCTCTTTGGTGGTGGTGACACGATATGCCGCGCCGTCGCTGGCGGAGACAGTCAGTAAATAGCGGCTCGGTTTATCGGCGGCGGGAAGGTTTAACGCCACATTGCCTTTATCGTCCGAAACAGCATCGCTACCTTCCAGCGACACCGGGAAACGTCCGGCATAACGCAAATCGTTACCAACCATCGAAAGTTGCTGAGCGCGCAAACTTAACTGCACGCGGGCATCTTTTACCGGTTCGCCATCCGGGTAGAGTAGTTGCAGTTTGCCGCTGACCGCTTCGCCAGTTTTAAACTCTTTTTTGTCGAGAGCTAAACCAATCTCGAAATGTGGCTTTATATAGTTGGCTACGCGAAAACTACTGCTATAGACCTGATTGCGGTAAGCAAGACGTAACTCATAACCTCCGGCAACGGCATTTTCTGGCAGGCGGAAACTTCCCTGCCCGCCATTGCGCGCATCCAGCGTGACATTGACGGTTTGCAACAGGCTGCCGTTGGCGTCCAGCACCGAGAGTTTTGCCGGGGCGCTGACGATGGGCGATGAATGCAACGGGTCGTGGAACTCGCGCCCCATCACTTTAACATCAACACGGTCGCCTGCCCGATACAGCGGGCGGTCGGTAAAGATATACAAGCGGGTGTTGTAGATTTCGCTTTCGTAGAAGAAGTTCTCGGAGACAAAAACGCCGCCTTCAGCATCTTTACCCAGAATGTATGAACGTTCCGGCGATATATGTTGTAACTGCAAGGTGCCACTATCATCAGTCACACCACGTGTCATCACGCCAAGACCGTCAGTCCACAGAACTTCCGAACCAGGTTTAGCTTCACCCCGTTTTTTGCCAGCGGTCCATACCAGAAGCTCGTTGCCCGATACTTTACTCAGCGCCACGGTATCGGAAACAAACACCACCGTTGTCGCCCGATACCCACCTACCATTGCCTCGACGAGGTACAGTCCCGGCTCTTGTTTGCCGAGAGGAATATAGATGTTGCCCGGCTGCGGCGAGATGAAATTGCTGGATGCGCCTTCCAGTTTTACCCCTTGCTGCGGCTCGACCGGTTTTGCCTGCCATAGCGGATAACGGAATTGCTCCACCAGCGGGTATTTTTTCAGTGGTGAAAACTGAGTGTTTTGCACGTAACGGGAAGGTTTAATGATGGCATTGCCGAGCTGTAATTCGGGTAACGCCTGAGTCACATTCTGCCGTGACTGATAAGAAAAAGTACGCTGCATCACGCGACGAGATTTGCCGTACCAGTTATCCCACAGCCAGGTCAGCGTATTGTTCAGCCCGTCGCCCAGATATTGCGGTTGCACCACAATGCGATGCAGGTTTTTCTGCTGGCGCAAAAATGCCATCGGGTCAGGAATACGATACAGGCGAATGTCCACGCCGCCGTACTCTTCCATCTCATAACGCCGATAATCACGCCCCGGCGCTTCCAGCCGCACTTTCGCCTCTTCACTGCTGCTAAAACTGCTGTCAGCGAGCAAAAAGAAAGTTCCTCCGGCTGGCGGCGCATAGCTACTGGAAGGAAGCGAGTCATCAGCATTAGCAATTCCCGTCCCCACAAGAGACAGGCACAGACAGGCCGCTATCGCGCCAGAAAATTTAAACGATAAATGCCAATGAAATTGGGATTGGAATCGTTGGGTATCCATCGGGTGTCCTTCCATGTCATAAGTTGTTGCAGACTGACTGCGCGCATTCCGTTGTCAGTTTTCGTGGCGCTTCCGGTGTGGTAGATGATGTAACGCCCCATCCAGACCATTAAGTGCTGAGCATCGCCCTGATCGAAAAAAATCATATCGCCAGGCAGCGCCTGGTTTATGTCCTGGCCTATAAAACGGCTGTTGTACTGAATCAAATTAATTGCGGTCACATAGGGGCCTGTTTTTCCGTTCCCCTGATTCCAGTTTTGCGCCAGTTGCCGCTGTTCAAGTGTTAGCGTCATCTCTGGCGGCAAATATTGATTAGATAAACCGTTACTTTTTAGCCATTTGCTGTCGTGAACTTTCAGCGCCTCGTTCGCCGCAAAGCGCACCAGGCCCGCACAATCCTGCTGATACCAGCGTGGACTTGGTCCCTGGCGGAGTTGTTCCTGAGCAACACGCACAAACCAGGCACGAAACAGCCCCGACTGTTCGACATTCAGCATTTCACCCTGAGCGCAAAAACAACACAGCCAGCAGATCAGCGCCAGAAGTCCGCGCCTCATAACGGCTGCCAGTTGACAGGTAGCCACTGCCAGGCGACGCCCGGTTTCATCTGATCCAGTTTCATCACATAACGCGGTTGTTGAGATAGAGCGTCCAGTTTCGGCATTAATAAAGTTTGCGCGGCGTTATAAAAAACCGGTTCGAGATTCTTCGGCAGACTGGTCAGCGTTTCGTTACGCAGCAGTTTCGCCACACCTTGTGGATTGATATAGACCGGAACGATGCCGTCATTGGGTATCACATCCACCATCGCCGGGCGGGTTTTATTCAGTGTTTGCAGCGCGTTATTAACCAGCGTGTCATCGAGGGAGAAAAGCAGCGTTTTGTTCTGCATTGCCAGCGACACGCGGAAAAAATAATCCGACATTAATTGATCTGGTTGCGCCGCCTGCGCTTTCGGATACTGACCATATCGGGAACTCACTTCGCGACGCCAGATTTGCGCTTCGCCCTGCTGTGTCTGGGTTACCGGCAATATACCTTCTGGCGCTTTGCTTTCTTGCGCACCAATATTTTGCGTAAACAGTTTCCCTGGCAGTTGCGCCTGTTCAGCTGAGCCATCAAACTGACCAACAAATAGCGGGGTTTGCAATTTTGAGTCTTCGTACCAGCACATCCCGGCAGCACCGTCTAACGCTCCATTCAGCTTGATGTTTTCCTGGCTGATGTGCGAAAGCATCTCTTCGGCAATACCGTGCGAATACGGCACCGCCACACAGAAGCTGGCTCCGGCAGGCATACTGTTCCACACGGGCGTGAAATCGAAACTGGCATCTACGCTTGCGGATTCATCATTTAACGCCAGAAAGCTATGCCAGCCGTCGTTGCCCATTTCGAAGCGCACGCCAGCAAAAGAAGGCATTAATCGCTGGTAGCCAAAACCCAGCAAATTTGCGCTGACCACGATGCGCTGGCGTACTGGCGTTTTTTCGGCAGTACGCTCATCCAGGCCAAAGCTGGCTTGCCAGCGTTTTTTACCGCTCAACAAATCACTTGCGATCGCCGTAGCTTCGGTATCCTGCTGGTCATCTTTAAACAGCATATCTGTGCTGGAAAACACCAACATATTGTCCTGATAAGTCGCAAACATCAGGGCGTTATTGCCGTTATAGCGCAACTGATAAACAGGAATGGTTTCGTTATTTAGCTTGATGCTACTGATTTCCGTCTTGTTTAACTGGCTATCGCTGGTGGCAGCAAACAGTAATGGCTCCAGCAATTTGCTTAAGCCGCTGCGCTGGATCAGCACCATATAATGTGAAAGATGGCCTTGTTTATCGTGCCATAACGCCGCCTGCGCAGGCTGGTCTAATAACGAGGAAAATAACTTATCTTTCAGCGTGAGATCGTGCTCATAGACAATGCGGCGAATGCTGCCTTCAATGCCCAGACGGTCGGCATGGTTCTGATAATAAAAAACGAAATCTTCGCTCAGGACATCATGAAGAAAAGGAATGGTAAGGAGATCTTTGGGAAGCTGGCTTAGAGAGTCGCTGTCGAGAAAGAGGTCCGGCTCATTGAGATCGATTTGCAGATTGTTGTGCACCACCAGCGGCGACAACGTTTTTTCTGGCCCATTGCCAGCATATTGCAATGCCCAGACGCCAGCGGAAAGCAGTGCTATTGCACCAAAACCTACAAGGCCATAAAACCGCCAGCCTTTCGCCTTTTTTTCACCACTCATTGCCACATTCCTTGTGTAAAGCCAGCCATTTTTTATGGGCGATGCACAACTTTATCGCGCCCTAATACGACAAAAGCCCAGACTTTACAGCCTGGACTTTTCAATTCAAAAAAGGGAGATGGCTCCCTTTTGGCATGAAGAAATAAAATTATTCTTCTTCTGGCTCGTCGTCAACGTCCACTTCCGGAGCGATTTCATCGTCCCCTTCCGCAGCACTGCCGTCGATGGTATCCAGATCTTCCTCGTCAACCGGTTCAGCAACACGTTGCAGACCCACTACGTTTTCATCTTCCGCAGTACGGATGAGGATCACGCCCTGGGTATTACGACCCACGATGCTGATTTCCGAAACGCGGGTACGTACCAGCGTACCGGCATCGGTGATCATCATGATCTGGTCGCAGTCATCAACCTGTACCGCACCAACCACTAAACCGTTACGTTCAGTCACTTTGATGGAGATAACCCCTTTCGTCGCACGCGACTTGGTTGGGTATTCCGCCACTGCGGTACGTTTACCATAACCGTTCTGCGTTGCGGTGAGGATTGCGCCATCGCCACGAGGCACGATCAGAGAGACGACTTTATCGCCTTCGCCTAAGCGAATACCGCGAACACCAGTGGTGTTGCAGCCCATCGCACGGACAGAAGACTCTTTAAAGCGCACCACTTTACCTTCGGCGGAGA
Organism: Escherichia sp. 93.0816; assembly: GCF_013368855.2. Taxonomy (NCBI): domain Bacteria; kingdom Pseudomonadati; phylum Pseudomonadota; class Gammaproteobacteria; order Enterobacterales; family Enterobacteriaceae; genus Escherichia; species Escherichia sp. 93.0816. The sequence continues at coordinate 146,168 of NZ_JABWNC020000004.1, forward strand.
ACAGCATTACTTCATCTTCGCCGCTGGTCAGGTCAACGCCGATCAGCTCATCGCCTTCAACCAGTTTGATCGCCACTTTACCGGCGGTACGCAGACGGTTGAATTCGGTGAGGACGGTTTTCTTCACAGTACCGTTAGCGGTCGCCATGAAGACTTTCACGCCTTCTTCAAACTCGGTCACTGGCAGGATCGCGGTGATACGTTCGTCCTGCTCCAGTGGCAGCAGGTTGACGATCGGACGACCGCGCGCGCCACGAGAGGCTTCCGGCAACTGGTAAACTTTCATCGAATAGACGCGACCACGGCTGGAGAAGCACAGAATATGGTCGTGAGTGTTCGCCACCAGCAGTCGGTCGATAAAGTCTTCTTCTTTAATACGTGCGGCAGATTTACCTTTCCCGCCACGACGCTGCGCTTCGTATTCAGAAAGCGGCTGATATTTAACGTAGCCCTGGTGAGAGAGCGTCACGACCACATCTTCCTGGGTGATCAGATCTTCCAGGTTGATGTCGGCGCTGTTGGCGGTGATTTCAGTACGACGTTTGTCACCGAACTGTTCACGAACCAGCTCCAGCTCTTCGCGGATCACTTCCATCAGACGATCGGCGCTGCCAAGAATACGTAGCAGTTCCGCGATCTGATCCAGCAGCTCTTTGTATTCGTCGAGCAGTTTTTCATGCTCAAGGCCGGTCAGTTTCTGTAAACGCAGATCCAGAATCGCCTGGGCCTGCTGTTCGGTCAGGTAGTACAGACCGTCACGCACGCCGAACTCTGGCTCCAGCCATTCCGGACGCGCAGCATCGTCACCCGCACGTTCCAGCATCGCGGCAACGTTGCCCAGCTGCCACGGATTAGCAACCAGCGCGGTTTTCGCTTCTGCAGGCGTCGGCGCATGACGGATCAGTTCAATGATCGGGTCGATGTTCGCCAGTGCTACGGCTAATGCTTCAAGGATATGAGCACGATCGCGAGCTTTACGCAGTTCGAAAATAGTACGACGAGTCACCACTTCACGGCGGTGACGAACAAACGCCGCGATGATGTCTTTCAGGTTCATGATCTTCGGCTGACCATGGTGCAATGCCACCATGTTGATACCGAAAGAAACCTGCAACTGGGTCTGGGAGTAGAGGTTGTTGAGCACCACTTCACCGACCGCATCGCGTTTCACTTCAATCACGATGCGCATACCGTCTTTGTCAGACTCGTCACGCAGCGCGCTGATGCCTTCCACGCGTTTTTCTTTTACCAGTTCCGCAATCTTCTCGATCAGGCGCGCTTTGTTTACCTGATACGGAATTTCGTGGACGATAATGGTTTCACGTCCGGTTTTGGCGTCAACTTCCACTTCAGCACGGGCGCGGATATATACCTTGCCGCGACCGGTACGGTAAGCTTCTTCAATACCGCGACGACCGTTAATGATTGCCGCCGTCGGGAAGTCCGGCCCCGGGATGTGTTCCATCAGCCCTTCAATGCTGATGTCTTCATCATCGATATACGCCAGACAACCGTTGATGACTTCCGTCAGGTTGTGCGGCGGGATGTTGGTTGCCATACCTACGGCGATACCGGAAGAACCGTTCACCAGCAGGTTAGGAATTTTGGTCGGCATGACGTCCGGAATTTTTTCCGTGCCGTCATAGTTATCAACAAAATCGACCGTCTCTTTTTCGAGATCGGCCATCAGTTCATGGGCAATTTTCGCCAGACGGATTTCCGTATAACGCATTGCCGCCGCAGAGTCGCCGTCGATGGAACCGAAGTTACCCTGACCGTCTACCAGCATGTAACGCAGCGAGAATGGCTGCGCCATACGGACGATCGTGTCATAAACCGCCGAGTCACCATGGGGATGGTATTTACCGATTACGTCACCAACGACACGGGCAGATTTTTTATAGGCTTTGTTCCAGTCATTGCCTAGTACGTTCATGGCGTAAAGTACGCGACGGTGTACCGGCTTCAGGCCATCTCGGACATCTGGCAGCGCACGGCCAACAATGACCGACATCGCATAATCCAGATAGGAGCTTTTCAGCTCTTCCTCAATGTTGACCGGTGTAATTTCTCTCGCAAGGTCGCTCATCTAACCGCTATCCCTCTACTGTATCCCGGATTCAAAGGTCGCAAATTATAACACAGCCGCGCAGATTGAGGTAAACCTATACGCTTTATTCACCTGCAATGCCTGATATACTCGATTGTCTTGCCAATTACGGAGTAGAAGTGCCAATGAATGCCGAAAAATCGCCGGTAAACCATAACGTAGACCACGAAGAGATCGCTAAATTTGAAGCCGTCGCCTCCCGCTGGTGGGATCTTGAAGGTGAGTTCAAACCGCTGCACCGCATTAACCCGCTGCGTCTGGGCTATATTGCCGAGCGTGCTGGCGGTTTATTTGGCAAAAAGGTGCTCGATGTCGGTTGTGGCGGCGGCATTCTGGCCGAGAGTATGGCGCGCGAAGGCGCGACGGTGACCGGTCTGGATATGGGCTTTGAGCCATTGCAGGTGGCAAAGCTGCACGCACTGGAAAGCGGCATTCAGGTAGATTACGTGCAGGAAACCGTGGAAGAGCACGCGGTAAAACATGCCGGGCAATATGATGTGGTGACCTGCATGGAGATGCTGGAGCACGTCCCCGATCCGCAGTCAGTGGTCAGAGCCTGTGCGCAACTGGTGAAACCGGGCGGCGATGTCTTTTTCTCGACGCTTAACCGCAACGGCAAGTCATGGCTGATGGCGGTGGTTGGCGCGGAATATATTTTGCGCATGGTGCCTAAAGGCACGCATGATGTGAAGAAATTTATTAAACCGGCAGAACTGCTGGGCTGGGTAGATCAGACCAGTTTAAAAGAGCGTCATATGACCGGGCTGCATTACAACCCGATCACTAATTCCTTTAAACTCGGCCCCGGCGTGGATGTGAACTATATGCTGCACACGCAGAATAAGTGAGATTGTTGACCGGATTCATCCGGCAACCGTACCAATGCCTGATGCGACGCTTGCCGCGTCTTATCAGGCTTACAAATGACTCCCCCGTAGGTCGGATAAGGCGTTTACGCCGCATCCGGCAACGATGCCGGGCGGACAACAATTACCATTTCACCGTCATCGACAAAAATCCTGCCGTCTGGGCAAAATCATCACTTCCCTTCTGCCACGCGACACTGCCGCGCAGGGAAACTCGCTGGCTAATATTGCCAGTTATCCCCACTTTTATTTCACCACGCTGCTTCGCCGCATCGTCGCTGATATTGCTGCCATCTTCTTCAATTTCCGCCGAATTGGGATCGTGATAATAATTCAAATCCAGGGTTGGCGTGATATAGAAAGTATTACGCCATTCGCTATGTATCCCGACACGCGTCAGAATATCATCGCCCTGCGATTGCGACACCCGCGCACGGTTAGCGGCGGTAAAATCATCCTGCTGCACGCCCTGATAAACCACCTGCGCCTGCGGTTCGATTACCACACTATGCCCCGGTAACCACTGATACCCTGCTTCCAGCGAGGCGATAATCCCCGACGAGTGGTAATGATCCGTGCCGTCGCCTTGTTCGGAAACATCATTGCTAAACCACGCATATTGCAGCCAGCTATCCAGCCACGCCCCCTGCTGCTGGCTACCATGCTGAAACCAGCTCGAAGTCAGCCCAACGGCATAACCGTGGTTCTGGTTATCGGCGCGAGTTCCGGTCATATTCGAGCGGCTGTCGCCCTGGTTATCGCTGTAGCCACCTACAATCCCAAGCATCCATTCGCCATCATCGCCCCATCGCCCGCTAAACAGGTCGCCGCTAAGCTGCACCGTAGAGGTGTCTTCATGCTGAGCCAGCTGCCCCGCCGCCGTGTAATGATAACGTCCACCGATAATACGCAAATGCAGCGTCTGACCGTTGCTACCTGCGTGATCGCGTCGCTCCATCACAAACGCCTGATTTGCCGCCCGCAGGTTATTAAGATATCCACCAATTTTTGCATTCAGCACCGGCTGATAAGCGGGCGTTGGATCTGGAGCCGGCGTGGGATCGGGAGTCGGATCAGGTGGCGATGGTGGCGTGACTTTTTGTGATCGCAAATACCAGTCGTTGTTCTCTTCCACCAATGTATAGTCGTAAGCGCCCATATTGACGTAGCCGCTGCCCGCCAGACTGAACTGCGCATTATTTTGAAATTGCGTGGTATCGCCAGCGAAATCAACCACTTTTATACCTGTAGATGTCGGCTCGCCAATGCCAGTAATGGGGTTAACCACCACGGTCGTGCTGCCAGCGGTATTGCCGTTCAACACCAACTGGTCGCTTACCGAGTCATCGCCGTTTAATTCGCTGTCGAGAAACAGCGTACCGCCACCGTTGTAATCACCGTTTACGGTCAGGGTATCGCCAGCGACGCCATTTTGCAGGCTGACCGCGCCGAAAGTATTGCTCAGATCACCATTGACCGTCACACCTGAAAGATAAGTCAGGCTGTCAGTTTCAAGGTCGGTATTAAGCTCGCCTGTCAACGTAGCGCCATCGGTGGCATTCACCAGCGTACCGCCACCGTTAAACAATGAGGCGTCAAGCGCCACAGACGTATCCTGCCCGGTTAAACGCAAAACCGTGCCATCGCTGATGTCGATAGTGCCGCTGGAACTGGCATCAATAGACTGAATATCCTGATCCGCGCCAGTCTCGAACGTTGCCCCGTCACCAACCCACAGCGACGAAGCGTAAGGAAAGATATCCGCAACATCACCTTTCAGCGTACCTTCTTCCACTCGCACCGCCGACTGCGCCGTGCCGCTGGCAGTCAGTTCCAGCGTTCCTGCACCGGTTTTCGTCAGTGTGGTTCCCGCGTCCTGCTGCTGTCCACTGCTGTCGGCCATCAATGCGCCCCACTGCGTCACAGCACCATCATCAACCACAATTTCGCCATCAGCGCGCATTTCGATATCACGCCCATGACCAGCTATCGTAGAGCGAGTATCGACATCAGCCGTAATCTCCATCGCGCTATCTTGTTGATTATCAGTGAAGATAACCTGGCGGTTATAGTGAGTATCACCAAGCTGAGAATTGTTGCTCACCACCAGCGTGCCGGAAGCGATTTGTGTTGTGCCGAGGTATTGATTGTCATTCGCCAGGCTTACCTGTCCATCGCCTGCATCTACCACTACATAGACGCCTTTTTTCCCGTCATCGCCAATATGCAAATCCTCACCACCATAAAGATCGACAACGTCCTGCTGACCAATTACCGTACCGCCACTGCCACTGATTTCCAGCCCATCGTTCTCTGACATACCGCTCTGCCAGGTGGTGAAATCGGAGAGATCTAATACGCCACCGTTTAACACAATTGACTGCGGATCGTCCTGCATCGCCGCCAGATCCGCCGCGTTTCCCGCCAGCGAGAGAATTGCGCCATCTTCTACCACGACATCGCCGGTCAGTGCCATCGACTGCGCCCCCGCCAGCACATAGCTACCATTTTCGGCAATGGTCAGTTGTCCTCCACCTTCAATAGTTCCGCTAAACCCGCCGGCATTTACAGTCACGTTACCGCCAGCATCAATATTTAAAGTGCCATTCTGAAAACCCGTCAGTGAGTGAACAAAAGTCTGCTGTGTTGCGCCAACGTTAAGTTCTGCCTGATCATCCCGATGACTGATACTGCCGACCATCAGGCCATAGCAATTTTGTGGATTACTCTGGCAACGATCATCGCCAACATTCATCAGCGAATTGCTACGCCCCAGCGTCACTTCACCGTTTTCAACCCGCATCTCGCCGGTAAAATTATTATTATCCGCATTAAGCACCAGTTCGCCTGCGCCGGTTTTGCTGATACTTCCGGTTCCGGCAATGGAATCGAGCGCACCATCGTTGCTCAGGTCACCAATAATCAACGTTTTATTACCAGCGATATCAAACCTGACCTGACTTGAATCGATGTACATAAAGCCGCCCGCCGACGCAGATGGCGCATCGCCATATCCTGTGGCACTGTTGTTCTCATCCACCAAAACGCCACCGTTGTAGCTGTAGCTGGCATCAACCGAAATATCAATAAGATAGGGAGAGTTCGCACTACTGCTATAAATTGCACCACCGTAACCTTCAGCAATATTATCTGTAAACGTGGTGTTATTAATTATTGTGAACTCTGATGGGTGAATGGTTTCCGTATTATTATCGGTGATATCGATAGCGCCACCATCGCCATCACTGTAACTTGTTGATGTATATGCCCGATTATTATTAAAAATCGTGTTATTTAAGTAAACATTATTATTAATCGAATAAATTGCGCCACCTTTGCCATCGTTAGCAATATTACCTGTAAATACAGCATTGGTAACGCTAAGATCAATATCACCAGCGTCATTTGTACCCGCAGAATAGATTGCCCCGCCATATCCTCCTGCCACATTACTGTCGAAGATAACCTGAGTAAGATTCAGCGTTGAGTTTTCTTTCGCAAAGATAGCACCTCCATTATTATATTCACCACTCACGGTATTATTTTCGAACAGAGTCATACCTGTTCCACCTTGTGCTGACAATATGAAATCAGCTCCTTGTTGTAAAAATACCGCTCCGCCACTGGCATCATTTGCCATAGAGGAAAAAATAAGCCATTGCCCGTCAGCAACACTCCAGGTCTGCATACTACCTGAGAGGCTCTGGCGACTGGCCAGGCAACTGGTAGAAACATTAACCCCCTGACATGAAGCCAGAATCTGCGACGCCGCGTTTGCACGCGTAAACACGCAAGCAACGACAGCCGGGAAAATTAACAGATACCCTTTCCTGATAAAAATAATCCATTTTTTATTCATGATCTGACAGCCTGTGAGAAATAACACGCTATCATTAAAAGGCATATTGCGATTGTAGATAATAACCAATTGTAAACAAGAAATTTTTAAAATAAGCGACTAATAATAATATTTCCAGAAAGGTATAAATTATTTCTTTCAAAGCTTACTTAATTATTAAACTATGATAATTAAAACATATTAAACTGATTAATTCATTTCTTGTTTACCTGGAATAGTCAATATCGCAAACTTTAATTTTACATCTACTGATTAAAAAATATCTGTTTCGTGAACTCCCCCCCTTTACATTTGCTCACATCATAAACATAACAATAAGTGTCGACATGATATGAGTTTGTGATGGTATCAATTTTCGCCACATCTGACATAAGCGCAATAAATAACCTGGATCAATAATTATCTTAAATTGAACGTTCAAGAAATCACCGAACGGTTATTTTTAACAATTTTTTCTCTTCCCATTGACTTTCCCGAACACCTTGTCTGACCTAAGGTGCGTGGAAGTCGCCTTTTCCGTCGCGAGTTATCCACAAAGTTATGCACTTGCAAGAGGGCCATTTTCACACTATCTTGCAGTGAATCCCAAACATACCCCCTATATATAGTGTTTGTAGCGGCTTCCCTCACTACAGGTAGTCTGCATGAAACTATTTCGGAAAGAACAGGTACTACATACATGAATCAGAATCTGCTGGTGACAAAGCGCAACGGTAGCACAGAGCGCATCAATCTCGACAAAATCCATCGCGTTCTGGATTGGGCGGCAGAAGGACTGCATAACGTTTCGATTTCCCAGGTCGAACTGCGCTCCCACATTCAGTTTTATGACGGTATCAAGACTTCTGACATCCACGAAACCATTATCAAGGCTGCCGCAGACCTGATCTCCCGTGAAGCACCGGATTATCAGTACCTCGCCGCGCGCCTGGCAATTTTCCACCTGCGTAAAAAAGCCTACGGTCAGTTTGAGCCGCCTGCGCTGTATGACCATGTGAAGAAAATGGTCGAAATGGGCAAATACGATAATCATCTGCTGGAAGACTACACGGAAGAAGAGTTCAAGCAGATGGACACGTTTATCGATCACGACCGTGATATGACCTTCTCTTACGCTGCCGTTAAGCAACTGGAAGGGAAATATCTGGTACAGAACCGCGTCACCGGCGAGATCTACGAGAGCGCCCAGTTCCTCTATATTCTGGTTGCTGCCTGCCTGTTCTCAAACTACCCGCGTGAAACGCGTCTGCAATACGTGAAGCGTTTTTACGACGCGGTTTCCACATTTAAAATTTCGCTGCCGACGCCAATCATGTCCGGCGTGCGTACCCCGACTCGTCAGTTCAGCTCCTGCGTACTGATTGAGTGCGGCGACAGCCTGGATTCCATCAATGCGACATCCAGCGCGATTGTAAAATACGTCTCCCAGCGTGCCGGTATCGGTATCAACGCCGGGCGTATTCGTGCGCTGGGTAGCCCGATTCGCGGTGGCGAAGCGTTCCACACCGGTTGTATTCCGTTCTACAAGCATTTCCAGACCGCTGTGAAATCCTGCTCCCAGGGCGGTGTGCGCGGTGGTGCAGCAACGCTGTTCTACCCAATTTGGCATCTGGAAGTAGAAAGCCTGCTGGTGCTGAAAAACAACCGTGGGGTTGAAGGCAACCGCGTGCGTCATATGGACTACGGGGTACAAATCAACAAACTGATGTATACCCGCCTGCTGAAAGGTGAAGATATCACCCTGTTCAGCCCGTCCGATGTGCCAGGGTTATACGACGCGTTCTTCGCCGATCAGGAAGAATTTGAGCGCCTGTACACTAAATATGAAAAAGACGACAGCATCCGCAAACAGCGTGTGAAAGCCGTTGAGCTGTTCTCGCTGATGATGCAGGAACGTGCGTCTACCGGTCGTATCTATATTCAGAACGTTGACCACTGCAACACCCACAGCCCGTTTGATCCGGCTATTGCACCAGTGCGCCAGTCTAACCTGTGCCTGGAAATCGCCCTGCCGACCAAACCGCTGAATGACGTCAACGACGAAAACGGTGAAATCGCGCTGTGTACGCTGTCTGCTTTCAACCTGGGCGCAATTAATAGCCTGGATGAACTGGAAGAGCTGGCGATTCTGGCGGTACGCGCACTCGACGCGCTGCTGGATTATCAGGATTACCCGATCCCGGCAGCCAAACGCGGAGCGATGGGTCGTCGCACGCTGGGTATTGGTGTAATCAACTTCGCTTACTACCTGGCGAAGCACGGTAAACGCTACTCTGACGGCAGCGCCAACAACCTGACGCATAAAACCTTCGAAGCCATTCAGTATTACCTGCTGAAAGCGTCTAATGAGCTGGCAAAAGAACAAGGTGCGTGCCCGTGGTTTAACGAAACCACTTACGCGAAAGGTATCCTGCCGATCGATACCTACAAGAAAGATCTGGATGCTATCACCAATGAACCGCTGCATTACGACTGGGAAGCGTTGCGTGAGTCAATCAAAACGCACGGCCTGCGTAACTCCACGCTTTCTGCTCTGATGCCGTCCGAGACCTCTTCGCAGATCTCCAACGCCACTAACGGTATTGAACCGCCGCGCGGTTACGTCAGCATTAAAGCGTCGAAAGACGGTATTCTGCGCCAGGTGGTGCCGGACTACGAACACCTGCACGACGCCTATGAGCTGCTGTGGGAAATGCCGGGTAACGATGGCTACCTGCAACTGGTGGGTATCATGCAGAAATTTATCGATCAGTCGATCTCTGCTAACACCAACTACGATCCGTCACGCTTCCCGTCAGGAAAAGTGCCGATGCAGCAGTTGCTGAAAGACCTGCTCACCGCCTACAAATTCGGGGTCAAAACGCTGTATTATCAGAACACCCGTGATGGCGCTGAAGACGCGCAGGACGATCTGGTGCCGTCAATCCAGGACGATGGCTGCGAAAGCGGCGCATGTAAGATCTGATATTGAGATGCCGGCTGCGGCGTGAACGCCTTATCCGGCCTACGGCTCGAATTTGTAGGCCTGATAAGACGCGCCAGCGTCGCATCAGGCTCTGGATGCCGGATGCGGCGTAAAATGCCTTATCCGGCATTAAACTCCCAACAGGACACATTCATGGCATATACCACCTTTTCACAGACGAAGAATGATCAGCTCAAAGAACCCATGTTCTTTGGTCAGCCGGTCAACGTGGCTCGCTACGATCAGCAAAAATATGAAATCTTCGAAAAATTGATCGAAAAGCAGCTCTCTTTCTTCTGGCGTCCGGAAGAAGTTGACGTCTCCCGCGACCGTATCGATTATCAGGCGCTGCCGGAGCACGAAAAACACATCTTTATCAGCAACCTGAAATATCAGACGCTGCTGGACTCTATTCAGGGTCGTAGCCCGAACGTGGCGCTGCTGCCGCTGATTTCCATTCCCGAACTGGAAACCTGGGTAGAAACCTGGGCGTTTTCGGAAACTATTCACTCCCGCTCCTACACGCACATCATTCGTAATATCGTTAACGATCCGTCTGTTGTGTTTGATGATATCGTCACCAACGAGCAGATCCAGAAACGCGCAGAAGGGATTTCAGCTTACTACGACGAACTGATCGAAATGACCAGTTACTGGCATCTGCTGGGCGAAGGCACCCATACCGTCAACGGCAAAACCGTGACCGTTAGCCTGCGCGAGCTGAAGAAAAAACTTTATCTCTGCCTGATGAGCGTTAACGCGCTGGAAGCGATCCGCTTCTACGTCAGCTTCGCCTGCTCTTTCGCATTCGCTGAACGTGAGCTGATGGAAGGCAACGCCAAAATTATTCGCCTGATTGCCCGTGACGAAGCCCTGCACCTGACTGGTACTCAGCATATGCTGAATCTGTTGCGCAGCGGCGCGGACGATCCTGAGATGGCGGAAATTGCCGAAGAGTGTAAACAAGAGTGCTATGACCTGTTTGTTCAGGCGGCACAGCAAGAGAAAGACTGGGCGGATTATCTGTTCCGTGACGGTTCGATGATTGGTCTGAATAAAGACATTCTCTGCCAGTACGTCGAGTACATCACCAATATCCGTATGCAGGCGGTTGGTTTAGATCTGCCGTTCCAGACGCGCTCCAACCCGATCCCATGGATCAACACCTGGCTGGTGTCGGATAACGTGCAGGTGGCTCCGCAGGAAGTAGAAGTCAGTTCTTATCTGGTCGGTCAGATTGACTCGGAAGTAGACACCGACGATTTGAGTAACTTCCAACTCTGATGGCTCGCGTTACCCTGCGCATCACTGGCACACAACTGCTGTGCCAGGATGAACACCCTTCTCTTCTGGCGGCGCTGGAATCCCACAATGTGGCGGTTGAGTATCAGTGCCGCGAAGGCTACTGCGGCTCCTGTCGCACGCGCCTTGTCGCAGGTCAGGTAGACTGGATTGCCGAACCGTTAGCCTTCATTCAACCTGGGGAAATTTTGCCCTGTTGTTGCCGGGCAAAAGGCGATATTGAAATCGAGATGTGATCGGGTACTAGCGCCAGATGCGACGCTTGCGCGTCTTATCTGGCCTACAACGATTACATGGCAGAATAATACGCTTTCACCTGCTCCCAGTCCGCTTTCGGGATCGGCTCCAGATATTTCTCCAACTGGCGAAAGTCATGATGAATCGCTTTATGGCGACGCAGACGACGTCGACTTTTCTCCAGATCAAGAAAACCGGCTTCTGCCTTACCTTCTGTTTTCACATAGATATGGCGAACATAACAGCAACCATGCTGACGATTAACGCTATGCATCTTTTTAAATGCCAGCGCCACCGCTTTCAACATTGCTTGCCGTACATCGTCGGAATAAGGCGTTACTGCGTGTTGTGAATACCAGTCAGCAATGCTGACAAACCCCGCCATATCTTCAGTCACCAGCAACGCGCGCCATTCACCCTCAATTTTCACCGCTTCACCAAAAACGATGTTCGGCACAATCACACCGGCGCGCTTCAGATCTTTTATTACAGCTATCTCCCGAACAATCGTCGGACGCCCAAACGGATAGCGGATAGAATGAAACAAGTGGTGAGTCATGCGCTTCACGTACAACTTTTTGCCGTTGTGCTCGACGCATTGCACCCCGCTCATACCGTTGCGGCGGTAATTCGGCTCCTCAACCCAGTCACCTTCTGTAGACCACCAATGATTGAACTCATCGTGTTTTGCTGAAACTGCCATACCCTGTCGCCTGTCTTTATTATTAACGACAATGACTATAGGTGTTTACCTTAAGAAAAACTTAATAAAAAGTGTTTCTTAATGGATTTCTTTTGCCGGGAACAAGTCATCCCGCTCTAAAGAACAGCAAGTAAGGATAACCAACAGACTTTATTGAAGAATTAAATATGTCCGCTATTTTACTATGACGTAGATGAGGCTTTGAATGAAGAGATATACCGGATGGCACTTACGTGCCATCCGACACTGAACTTACTCTTTATTGAGGAATTTTACTGCCTTATCCGGGAAGTCCGTAAACAGCCCATTAACACCTGCTTTGTTATACAGGGCGTCATACAGTTGATTCACATCGGTCGTATATGCCGGCAGTTTATCCGACCGCACGGTATAAGGATGCACTACCAGCTTATTCTGCTGTGCATCTTTCACCATTCCAGTAAGTTTAATATTGCCCGGCTGCGATGTCTCATCAATGACCATATGGTAATCGGGGCCAATGCCGTCAGCATATTCCGCCACCTGCTTCATGGCGCCCGGCTTAAACATCCAGTCATAGCTGTAATTTACCCAGGTTCCGTCCGGCTGTTTCTGCTGAGTTTCATTCCAGTCAGTATAAGCAATCAACTGAACCAGATTGAGATCCATGCCCATTTTCGGTTCCAGCTCATTTTTAATGCGTTTCAGCTCATCAGCATCAAAGCATTGCAAATAAACTTTGTCCCCTTTGCTGGTGTAACCATATTTTTTCAGCACTTCCAGAGTCTTAGCCGCAATATCCTTCCCTTCCTGATGATGAAACCACGGCGCTTTAATTTCTGGATAGATGCCAATATTTTTCCCCGTCGAGTGATTTAATCCCTGAATAAATTCAATCTCTTCTTCGAAAGTGTGGACACGAAAGTCAGACTTACCCATCGGGAAACGTCCGGGGAAAGTCTGCACTTTTTTGCCGTTTACAATATCGAAGCCTTCGGTAAATTTCAGAGACTTAATTTCATCCAGCGTGAAATCTATCGCGTAGTAACGACCGTCTTTGCGTGCCCTGTCCGGGAAACGATCGGCGACATCAGTAACGCGATCGAGATAGTGATCGTGCAGAACAACCAGATGGTCATCCTTCGTCATCACTAAATCCTGTTCCAGATAATCCGCTCCCTGCGCATACGCCATCGCTTTTGCTGGCAGCGTATGCTCCGGCAAATATCCACTGGCACCGCGATGGGCGATGACTATTTTTTCGTTGCTGTCCGCCGCCATTGCACTGCTTCCCATGACTATAGTGCTCATCATGATCGCCATGCTAAGGTTTTTCAGCGTCAATTTCATGCCATTAGCCTCCGTTGCGTTTTTGCTGTAATTCCTGATGGCGACGTTTTTCGCCAATCATCACGACAATTAACAAGATAACTGCCAGGATGCTGCCGCCAATCATCACCATAAAGCCGCCATCCCAGCCAAAGTAGTCAACGGTATAGCCGACAATCGCACTTGCGGCCACAGAACCACCAAGATAACCAAACAGTCCGGTAAAGCCTGCCGCCGTACCTGCCGCTTTTTTCGGTGCCAGTTCCAGCGCGTGCAGACCGATGAGCATGACAGGGCCATAAATCAGGAAGCCAATGACAATCATACAAATCATATCTACGGTCGGGTTGCCCGCCGGGTTCATCCAGTAAACGATGGTGGCGATGGTTACCAGAGTCATAAAGAAGACGCCGGTTGCGCCACGGTTACCACGGAAGACTTTATCCGACATCCAGCCGCACAAAAGGGTGCCCGGAATGCCCGCGTACTCATAAAGGAAGTAGGCCCAGGAAGATTTATCCAGCGCGAAGTGTTTCACCTCTTTCAGGTAGGTTGGCGACCAGTCGAGGATGCCGTAGCGCAGCAGGTAAACGAACACGTTGGCGATAGCGATGTACCACAGCAGTTTGTTCGGCAGCACGTACTGCATGAAAATCTGCTTCGCGGTCAGCTCCTGTTCCGCTTTTTCGTTATAGTCGTCCGGATAGTCATTTTTGTACTCTTCGATCGGCGGCAGACCACAGGATTGCGGAGTATCGCGCATCATGGCAAAAGCGAAAAGCGCCACCAGAATGGCACAGAAAGCCGGCATATAAAGCGCCGCGTGCCAGTCATTGAACCAGGCCATCCCCAGCAAGAACAACAGCGGCGGAATACCACCACCGACGTTATGCGCACAGTTCCACACCGACACAATGCCGCCACGTTCTTTCTGTGACCACCAGTGCACCATGGTACGACCACACGGCGGCCACCCCATCCCCTGGAACCAGCCGCAGAGGAACAACAGCACGAACATCACCGCAATACTGGAAGTCGCCCACGGCACAAATCCCATAAACAGCATCACTGCCGCAGCAAGAATCAAACCTGCTGGCAGGAAAACGCGCGGATTCGAGCGATCCGATACCGAGCCCATGATGAATTTCGAAAATCCATAGGCGATTGAGATCCCTGAAAGCGCAAAACCTAAATCACCACGCGAGAATCCCTGCTCCACCAGATAGGGCATAGCGAGAGCAAAGTTCTTACGAACCAGATAGTAAGCAGCATAACCAAAGAATATCCCCAGGAAAATTTGCCAGCGCAATCGACGATAGGTCGGGTCGATCTCCGCAGCAGGTAAGCGCGCTTTGTGTGGCGCCGGTTTAAAAATACTCAACATTTATAGCCTCCGTGGCCCATGGTCTTATTTATGATTAACAGCCTGATTCAGTAGAAGAACCTGCCGTTTTTTGAGTTGCCGCGATGTTAAGAAAACATTCATAAATTAAATGTGAATTACCGCACACATTATTAAACACAATGATTGAAATGTTCCGAAAGACGCATGAAATCACGTTTCACTTTCGAATTATGAGCGAATATGCGCGAAATCAAACAATTCATGTTTTTACTATGGCTAAATGGTAAAAAACGAACTTCAGAGGGATAACAATGAAAACTCGCGACTCGCAATCAAGTGACGTGATTATCATTGGCGGCGGCGCAACGGGAGCCGGGATTGCCCGCGACTGTGCCCTACGCGGGCTGCGCGTGATTTTGGTTGAGCGCCATGACATCGCCACAGGCGCGACCGGGCGTAACCACGGTCTGCTACACAGCGGCGCGCGCTATGCGGTAACCGATACGGAATCGGCCCGCGAATGTATTAGTGAAAACAAGATATTAAAACGCATTGCGCGTCATTGTGTTGAGCCGACCAACGGCCTGTTTATCACCCTGCCGGAAGATGACCTCTCCTTTCAAACCACTTTTATTCGCGCCTGCGAAGAAGCAGGAATAAGCGCAGAAGCCATCGATCCGCAGCAAGCGCGCATTATCGAACCTTCCGTTAACCCGGCATTGATAGGTGCAGTGAAAGTCCCGGATGGCACCGTTGACCCATTTCGTTTGACCGCAGCAAATATGCTCGATGCAAAAGAACACGGTGCGGTTATCCTTACCGCCCACGAAGTCACTGGCCTGATTCGTGAAGGCGCGACGGTGTGTGGCGTTCGTGTGCGTAACCATCTCACCGGCGAAACCCAGGCACTTCATGCACCTGTGGTGGTTAATGCTGCCGGGATCTGGGGACAACATATTGCCGAATATGCCGATCTGCGTATTCGCATGTTCCCGGCAAAAGGATCGCTGCTGATCATGGATCACCGCATTAATCAGCATGTGATCAACCGCTGCCGTAAACCTTCTGATGCCGATATTCTGGTTCCCGGCGATACCATTTCGCTGATTGGAACCACCTCTTTACGTATTGATTACAATGAGATCGACGACAACAGAGTGACGGCAGAAGAAGTGGATATTCTGCTGCGTGAAGGGGAAAAACTGGCTCCGGTGATGGCGAAAACGCGTATTCTGCGAGCCTACTCTGGCGTGCGCCCGTTGGTTGCCAGCGATGATGACCCGAGCGGACGTAACGTCAGTCGCGGCATCGTGCTGCTCGACCACGCCGAACGCGATGGTCTTGACGGATTTATCACCATCACCGGCGGCAAACTGATGACCTACCGCCTGATGGCTGAATGGGCTACTGACGCGGTGTGCCGCAAACTGGGCAACACGCGCCCCTGCATCACTGCCGATACGCCGCTACCAGGTTCACAGGAACCGGCTGAAGCCACGCTACAAAAAATCATCTCCCTCCCAGCCCCGCTGCGCGGTTCTGCGGTTTACCGTCACGGCGATCGTACGCCCGCCTGGTTAAGTGAAGGCCGTTTGCACCGCAGCCTGGTCTGTGAATGCGAAGCCGTTACCGCAGGCGAAGTGCAATATGCAGTAGAAAATTTAAACGTTAACAGTCTGTTAGATTTGCGCCGTCGTACCCGTGTGGGAATGGGCACCTGCCAGGGCGAACTCTGCGCCTGCCGCGCCGCCGGACTGCTGCAACGCTTTAATGTCACCACCTCTGCGCAATCTATCGAGCAACTTTCCACCTTCCTGAACGAACGCTGGAAAGGCGTGCAACCTGTTGCCTGGGGCGATGCGCTGCGCGAAAGCGAATTTACCCGCTGGGTTTATCAGGGACTGTGTGGTCTGGAGAAGGAGCAGAAAGATGCGATTTGATACTGTCATTATGGGCGGCGGTCTTGCCGGATTACTCTGCGGTCTGCAACTGCAAAAACACGGCCTGCGCTGTGCGATTGTCACTCGTGGTCAAAGCGCGCTGCATTTTTCGTCCGGATCGCTGGATTTACTGAGCCATCTGCCTGACGGTCAAACGGTGACAGACATTCACGACGGCCTGGAATCTTTGTACCATCAGGCTCCTGCCCATCCTTACAGTGTTCTCGGCTCACAGCGCGTGCTCGATCTCGCTTGCAAGGCGCAGGCATTGATCGCTGAAAGCGGTGCGCAATTGCAGGGTAGCGTTGAACTGGCTCACCAGCGAGTTACACCGCTCGGCACTCTGCGCTCAACCTGGCTAAGCTCGCCAGAAGTCCCCGTCTGGCCGTTGCCAGCGAAGAAAATATGTGTGGTGGGTATCAGCGGGCTGATGGATTTTCAGGCGCATCTTGCAGCAGCTTCGTTACGTGAATTGGATCTTTCGGTTGAAACCGCAGAAATTGAACTGCCGGAACTGGATGTGCTACGTAATAACGCCACCGAGTTCCGCGCGGTAAATATTGCCCGTTTCCTTGATAACGAAGAAAACTGGCCACTGTTGCTTGATGCGCTTATCCCTGTCGCCAACACCTGTGAAATGATCCTGATGCCAGCCTGCTTCGGCCTGGCTGATGACAGACTCTGGCGCTGGCTGAACGAACAATTACCCTGTTCATTAATGTTACTGCCGACACTGCCACCTTCCGTGCTGGGCATTCGTCTGCAAAATCAGCTTCAACGTCAGTTCGTGCGCCAGGGCGGTGTATGGATGCCGGGCGATGAAGTGAAAAAAGTGACCTGTAAAAATGGCGTGGTGAATGAAATCTGGACCCGCAATCACGCCGACATCCCGCTGCGTCCACGTTTCGCGGTTCTCGCCAGCGGCAGCTTCTTTAGCGGCGGACTGGTCGCGGAACGCAACGGCATTCGCGAGCCGATTCTCGGCCTTGATGTGCTGCAAACCGCCACGCGGGGTGAGTGGTATCGAAGTGATTTTTTTGCGGCGCAACCATGGCAGCAGTTCGGTGTAACCACTGATGAGGCGCTACGCCCATCGCAGGCAGGCCAGACGGTAGAAAACTTGTTTGCCATCGGATCGGTGCTGGGCGGATATGATCCTATCGCTCAGGGATGCGGCGGCGGCGTTTGTGCTGTCAGTGCATTACATGCTGCTCAACAGATTGCCCAACGCGCAGGAGGCCAACAATGAACGATACCAGCTTCGAAAATTGCATTAAGTGCACCGTCTGTACCACCGCCTGCCCGGTGAGCCGGGTTAATCCTGGCTATCCGGGGCCAAAACAGGCCGGGCCGGACGGTGAACGTCTGCGTCTGAAAGATGGTGCCCTGTATGACGAGGCGCTGAAATATTGCATTAACTGCAAACGTTGCGAAGTCGCCTGCCCGTCCGATGTGAAGATTGGCGATATCATCCAGCGCGCGCGGGCGAAATATGACACCACGCGCCCGTCGCTGCGCAATTTCGTTTTGAGTCATACCGACCTGATGGGCAGTGTTTCCACGCCGTTCGCGCCTATCGTCAACACCGCTACCTCGCTGAAACCAGTGCGACAACTGCTTGATGCGGCGTTAAAAATTGACCATCGCCGCACGCTGCCGAAATACTCCTTCGGCACTTTCCGTCGCTGGTATCGCAGCGTGGCTGCGCAGCAGGCGCAATATAAAGACCAGGTGGCCTTTTTCCACGGCTGCTTCGTTAACTACAACCATCCACAGTTAGGCAAGGATTTAATTAAAGTGCTCAACGCGATGGGCACCGGCGTACAACTGCTCAGCAAAGAGAAATGCTGCGGTGTGCCACTCATCGCCAACGGTTTTACCGATAAAGCGCGTAAACAGGCAATCACTAACGTGGAATCGATCCGCGAAGCTGTGGGGGTAAAAGGCATTCCGGTCATTGCCACCTCCTCTACCTGTACGTTTGCCTTGCGCGACGAGTACCCGGAAGTGCTGAATGTCGACAACAAAGGCTTGCGCGATCATATCGAACTGGCGACCCGCTGGCTGTGGCGCAAGCTGGACGAAGGCAAAACCTTGCCGCTGAAATCACTGCCGCTAAAAGTGGTCTATCACACCCCGTGCCATATGGAAAAAATGGGCTGGACGCTCTACACCCTGGAACTTTTACGTAAGATCCCAGGGCTTGAGTTAACGGTGCTGGATTCCCAGTGCTGCGGTATTGCGGGTACTTACGGTTTCAAAAAAGAGAACTACCCCGCCTCACAAGCCATCGGTGCACCGCTGTTCCGCCAGATAGAAGAGAGCGGCGCGGATCTGGTGGTTACCGACTGCGAAACCTGCAAATGGCAGATTGAGATGTCCACAAGTCTTCGCTGCGAACATCCGATTACGCTGCTGGCTCAGGCGCTGGCTTAAACTCCCTTCTGATGCCCGGTAAGCGCATTGCTTATCGGGCATTTTTGCGTGCGCGATTCCGTACCCAATGTATGCGTTTCATCACAATGAAAATTCCTCTGAAAACGTCTCGCAAAGGCTGAAACTGGCAGATGTCAAAGGCCTGGGATAACCGTAATGTCGCGTCATCATAAATATCAGGTGACGGACAACCATGACTGAATCAACAACCTCTTCCCCGCATGATGCGGTATTTAAAACCTTTATGTTCTCACCCGATACCGCACGGGATTTTCTGGAAATACATCTACCGGAACCGTTACGTAAGCTGTGTAATCTGCATACGTTAAGGCTGGAACCCACAAGTTTTATTGAAAAAAGCTTACGCGCTTACTACTCGGATGTTTTGTGGTCGGTAGAAACCAGCGAAGGTGACGGCTATATCTACTGCGTAATTGAACATCAAAGTTCTGCGGAAAAGAATATGGCCTTTCGGCTGATGCGCTATGCCACCGCCGCCATGCAGCGTCACCAGGATAAAGGTTATGACAAAGTCCCGCTGGTAGTGCCATTGCTGTTTTATCATGGCGAAACCTCGCCCTACCCGTATTCTCTCAACTGGCTGGATGAATTTAACGATCCGCAACTTGCCCGGCAGTTGTACACCGAAGCTTTTCCGTTGGTGGATATCACCATCGTACCTGACGATGAGATCATGCAACATCGGCGTATAGCCCTGCTGGAACTTATTCAAAAACATATTCGCGACCGCGATTTAATCGGCATGGTCGACAGGATCACCACGCTTTTGATTAAGGGCTTCACTAATGACAGCCAATTGCAAACACTGTTTAATTATCTCCTGCAATGTGGCGATACCTCCCGTTTCACCCGCTTTATTCAGGAGATTGCCGAACGTTCACCACTACAAAAGGAGAGATTGATGACTATTGCTGAACGGCTACGGCAGGAAGGACATCAAATTGGCTGGCAGGAGGGTAAGATTGAAGGCTGGCAAGAAGGTAAATTAGAAGGCTTGCAGGAAGGCATGCATGAACAAGCCATTAAAATCGCCTTGCGTATGCTGGAGCAGGGCTTTGAACGTGAGATTGTGCTGGCGACAACCCAACTCACTGATGCTGATATTCCGAACTGTCATTAAAAGGAGAGATTAATGACCATTGCTGAACGGCTACGGCAGGAAGGACACCAAATTGGCTGGCAAGAAGGTAAGATTGAAGGCTTGCAAGAAGGTAAATTAGAAGGTTTGCAGGAAGGCATGCATGAACAAGCCATTAAAATCGCCTTGCGAATGCTGGAACAAGGCTTTGAACGTAAGATTGTGCTGGCAACAACCCAGCTAACCGATGCCGATCTCACCCCATTAAGCCTGCAATGAACGCGACAACGTGCCGGGTAAAAGCCTTCTCTCCGGCACGCCCTCTTTCACGCCCCCTGTGGCGACAGCGTCAACGACTCCACAACCTCAATCCAGCCATGCTCGCTGGCAATATCCAGGCCGTTTAGCCAGCGGCGCAGCATATTAAGCGCCATCATTGCGCACACCTCCTGACGGATAGCCTGGCTGTAGCGCGTGGTGCTGAAATGTACTCGCAGGGCGAAAGTGCCGTCTGGCGTAGCCAGCGCAAAGTTGAGATGCTCATCTTCCAGACCAGAAACCGCCAGCGCCAGCCCGGCGAAATGGTTAGCTCGGCGTTCCGTTATCCAGTGCGCAGTTTGCGCCAGGGTTTCTTCCTGTGAAGGAACCACTTCACACGCCAGTAATGGCGCCCCCGCGCGAGAAAGTTGCAAAGCCAGCAAGCCACCGGTGAATTGCTCGCTCAACGTCAGACTTAACTGGCGGCTTTGCAGTTCGCGGCTGATTTGCGCTGGCAGCCCTTCGGTGCCTTCGAAAATCACACTCTGTCCGGCAACACGTTTAACGTCCAGCCACAGTTTTTCCATTGCCTGTTGCTCGCTTGCCGGTCCGGTGAGTTTCAGTTCAATAATCGGCATGGAGGAGCGATAGCCCATCGTCACACCTGGTGGCAGTTGCAACGAATCCAGGCTTTGCGCCAGATCGCTTTCTGAACGACCAAAAGTGGTCAGCCGCAGACAAACCGGCGGTTGCGGCAAAGAAAAACGCTCACGCAGGCGCGGCAGGATTTCGTGCTCAACCATCACTTTAAATTCCGACGGCACGCCTGGGGTAAAGAACATCAGGCAACGGTTAAGTTGCACAGCAAAACCACAGGCCGTACCAACCGGATTATTGATAAATTCTGCACTGGCAGGCAGCTCCGCCTGTTTGCGGTTGCTCGGCGCCATTACACGACCGCGTTCGCGGAAATAGCGTTCCATCTCTTCGAGCCAGGCTTCATGAAGAACCAGGCTTTCACCTTTGGCGGTCGCTGCGGCGAGTGCGCTTAAATCATCGCTGGTCGGCCCCAGTCCGCCATTGACGATCAGCACATCGGCGTGCTGACTACGTTCGCGAAGAATGGTCACTAAATCATCAAGGTTATCGCCCACTGTATTGCGGCGAGATAATGGCACCCCCTGATGAAAGAAAAAATCCGCCAGCCAGGCAGCGTTAGTGTCAACGATTTGCCCGTGTAATACTTCATCCCCGGTGGATAACATTTCCACTTTTAACATGGTTATCTCCTGCTTTTGTTATCGAATCACTATAACGCAAAGGGAGATAAGGCGTAGTAAGAAACTGAATGGCGCGGCAGAACGCCGCGCCGGAAGGCATCAGAAGCTGGCGCTAACCCCAACATACGGGCCGTCAGCCACCGCGTTGTCGCGATTGCCGTCTTTAGCCGACAGGTTCAGGTAGCGGTAGCCCGCCTCAATGCTGATCGGACGCATGATGGTGTAACGCGCGCCAGCATTCGCTTCTTCATAACTTTTAATACCGCTGGAGAGCGAATCCGGAGAGTAGTAATACTCGCCAAACAGACGGAAGCTATCGCCAATTTGCCACTGCAAGCCACCGCCTACCGCTGCGGCATAGCCTTCATCGCCGTCGTTCGGGTTGGTGTAAACGCCTTTACCGCCCACAGTTGCCATTAACGGTCCCAGCGGCAGATTCAATCCCAGACCAACGCCCGCGACGTCACCGTCGTCATCGTTATGTGTCCAGTTACCGCTTAATGCCAGACCGGTCGATTCAGTACCGAAACCGACGCCAATATTGGTATATTCTTTTCCCGCCTGACCGCTAATGCTTATCGCATTTGCCGATGCAGAAACCAATAGCATTCCAGCCAGAACTGGCAGTGCAAATTTTTTCATTTTTACCTTTTCCCGCAAGAAGATAATTAAAAGTCCCCAAAGCTGCGGGATTGTACTGCCTGACACAGAGGATTCAATGCGTGAAAAAAGCGATCTGCTAACTTATTGTAACTAAATACTTCTTTAATAATTAAGTGCAGAAAAAGTAGCCACCAAAAATTGATTGCCAGAAAAATAATCATCGCGGTTATCGTCGCAAAAAAGGCCAATGCCGCTTTCACGTGTTGATCCATTGCCGTATTCTTTTGTTTTATTTTCAGTTGTAAGGAATATTCCCATGCGGCAACGGACTATAGTTTGTCCCTTAATTCAAAATGATGGTGCTTATCTGCTGTGTAAAATGGCCGATGATCGCGGCGTTTTCCCCGGACAATGGGCGCTGTCTGGCGGCGGCGTAGAACCCGGTGAGCGCATTGAAGAAGCATTACGTCGTGAAATCAGAGAAGAGCTGGGCGAGCAACTGATTCTTACTGACATCACGCCGTGGACGTTCAGTGATGACATCCGCATCAAGACGTATGCAGATGGTCGCAAGGAAGAGATTTATATGATTTACCTGATCTTTGACTGCGTCTCTGCCAACCGTGAAGTGAAAATTAACGAAGAGTTTCAGGAATACGCATGGGTAAAACCTGAAGATCTTGCTCACTATGATTTGAATGTCGCCACTCAGAAAACATTACGTTTGAAAGGCCTGATGTAACAGTAATGACAGCCATTATTGGCTGTCATATTAACAAATCACCGATTAACAAACTCACCATCCAGTAAAACGTTGCCATTTTCCACATGCATTACCAGCCCATCCAGATAATCTGGTTTAAATGTCACGTTTCGTTTATCTTTAGCGATATAGGTCAGACAATGGTTATGGGTGAAAATAACGATATTTTTATCTGGCGCTTTCCTTTGCAACTCCTTAATTGTGCTATAAATCTCATTTCTACATTGTAGAAACCGTTTATCTACCGTCAGTTTTTTTCCAGCAGAAAACCAGGTCGCTGATTGAATAGTCCGAACGGTATTACTGGAATAAAGATCGAAATCAGGGATGTCCGCGCTAAAAGCTTTGCCCAGTTCACGGGCATTCTGAGCACCTTTCACCGTAATGCCTGTTTTGTCTGACAAGCATTGATTAGAGGAACGGTCGCAGCGTTCCGCATGGCGAAACAGAACCACAACCGGGTGCTGCTGCGCTAATCTGGCCAGCGTTTTATTGTCGATACGCGGCAAACCATTACTGCTCCAGGCAGCATGTGTACCCAGCCCCGCAATCGCCCCAAGCACCAGTAAAATGTAGATATATTTTTTAGACTTCAACGAAGTCCGACTAAAAGCTAACACTTAAGCTCCACCTATAGACAAGCGTAGCCAGCTAAATGACCGCAAAAACAAACGACATTTTCACCGGTAAATAGTGGCTGGGATAGTATTAAAACATTACGATGCACGCAAAATGCCTTAAATTTTGTCAAATTAAAAGCCTGAATAAGATACAAAAACAAAAAAAATAATATTTAAGCCTTATATTCATTCCTTAAGGTTAAATTAATATTCCACCCTTAGAATTTCATTCCAAATGGCAAAATACACATAACATTCCCTATGACAAATATTAGCGAATAGCAGGGAAAGGTATTCAATGGCCGAAGGAAAAACAATGTCAGACTTTTTACCTTTTTCGCGTCCGGCAATAAGCGCGGAAGAACTCGCTGCAGTTCAAGAGGTTTTCGAATCCGGTTGGATAACCACTGGTCCGAAGAATCAGGCACTGGAAGCGGCCTTTTGCCAGTTGACAGGAAATCAACATGCCATCGCAGTCAGCTCGGCCACTGCTGGAATGCATATCACGCTGATGGCGCTGGGGATTGGCGCTGATGATGAAGTCATCACACCCTCCATGACCTGGGTTTCAACCCTCAATATGATCTCCCTGTTGGGCGCAACGCCGGTGATGGTGGACGTTGATCGCGATACGCTGATGATCACGCCTGAAGCGATCGAAGCGGCCATTACGCCCTACACCAAAGCGATTATCCCGGTGCATTATGCCGGAGCGCCAGCAGATATTGACGCCATTCGCGCCATTGCTGAACGCCACGGTATCGCGGTCATTGAAGATGCCGCCCACGCCGTCGGTACGTATTACAAAGGTCAGCATACTGGTGCAAAGGGCACCGCTATTTTTTCGTTCCACGCCATCAAAAATATTACCTGCGCGGAAGGCGGCCTGATCGTTACCGATAATGAAAACCTCGCCCGTCAGCTACGGATGCTGAAATTTCACGGTCTGGGGGTCGATGCATATGACAGGCAAACCTGGGGACGCGCGCCGCAGGCTGAAGTATTAACGCCGGGCTATAAGTACAATCTGACCGATATTAACGCTGCAATAGCTCTGACGCAGTTGAATAAATTAGAGCAACTAAATACTCGCCGTCGCGACATTGCCCTGCAATATCAGCAAGCACTGGCAACTCTCCCTTTCCAGCCTTTAAGCGTTCCTGCATGGTCGCACGTTCACGCCTGGCATCTGTTTATCATACGTGTTGATGAACAACGTTGTGGTATCAGCCGCGATGCTCTGATGGAAGCGTTAAAAGAAAGAGGCATTGGAACCGGGTTACATTTCCGCGCCGCCCACACGCAAAAATATTATCGCAAGCGTTTTCCCACGCTGTCGTTGCCGAATACGGAATGGAATAGCGAACGCATCTGTTCGTTGCCGCTTTTCCCGAATATGACCACCACCGATGCCGACCGCGTCATCACTGCCCTTCAGCAACTCGCAGGACATTAAGCCATGTTTGAAATCCACCCTGTTAAGAAAGTCTCGGTGGTTATTCCCGTTTATAACGAGCAGGAAAGTTTACCGGAATTAATCAGGCGCACCACCACAGTCTGTGAATCGCTGGGGAAAGAGTATGAAATTCTGCTGATTGATGACGGCAGCAACGACAATTCCGCGCAAATGCTGGTCGATGCCTCACAAGCGGAGGGCAGCCATATTGTGTCTATTTTGCTTAATCGCAATTACGGACAACATTCGGCAATTATGGCGGGATTCAGTCACGTTACCGGCGACTTAATTATTACTCTTGATGCCGATCTCCAGAATCCGCCAGAAGAAATCCCCCACCTGGTGGAAAAAGCCGATGAAGGTTACGACGTGGTAGGGACTGTGCGCCAGAACCGCCAGGACAGCTGGTTTCGTAAATCCGCCTCGAAGATGATTAACCGGTTGATCCAGCGCACCACCGGCAAAGCGATGGGCGACTACGGCTGTATGCTGCGCGCCTATCGCCGGCATATTGTCGATGCCATGCTGCACTGCCATGAACGCAGCACCTTTATCCCGATTCTGGCGAATATCTTTGCCCGCCGCGCCATTGAAATTCCAGTGCATCATGCCGAGCGTGAATTTGGTGAATCCAAATACAGCTTTATGCGCCTGATTAATTTGATGTACGACCTGGTGACCTGCCTTACCACTACGCCGCTACGTATGCTGAGTCTGCTCGGCAGCATTATTGCGATTGGAGGTTTTAGCATCGCGGTACTGCTGGTGATTTTACGCCTGACCCTCGGGCCACAATGGGCGGCAGAGGGCGTCTTTATGCTGTTTGCCGTGCTGTTTACTTTTATTGGTGCTCAGTTTATCGGCATGGGCTTGCTCGGTGAATATATCGGCAGGATCTACACCGATGTCCGCGCCCGCCCCCGCTATTTTGTTCAGCAAGTTATCCGTCCATCCAGCAAGGAAAATGAATAATGAAAACCGTCGTTTTTGCCTACCACGATATGGGATGCCTCGGTATTGAAGCTCTGCTGGCTGCCGGTTACGAAATTAGCGCCATTTTTACCCATACTGATAATCCCGGTGAAAAAGCCTTTTATGGTTCGGTGGCTCGTCTGGCGGCGGAAAGAGACATTCCGGTTTATGCGCCAGATAATGTTAATCATCCGCTGTGGGTAGAACGCATAGCCCAACTGTCACCTGATGTGATTTTCTCTTTTTATTATCGCCATCTGATCAGTGGCGATATTTTGCAGCTTGCTACCGCAGGCGCATTTAATCTGCATGGTTCGCTGTTACCGAAATATCGTGGTCGCGCGCCGCTGAACTGGGTGCTGGTGAACGGTGAAACGGAAACAGGCGTTACGTTGCACCGAATGGTGAAACGCGCCGATGCCGGAGCCATTATTGCCCAACTGCGCGTTGCCATTGCGCCAGACGATATTGCCATTACGCTACATCATAAATTGTGCCACGCCGCGCGTCAGTTGCTGGAACAGACATTACCCGCGATTAAACACGGTAATATTCTGGAAATCGCCCAGCGTGAGAACGAAGCCACCTGTTTTGGTTGCAGAACACCGGAGGACAGCCGCCTGGAATGGCATAAACCGGCTTGTGTACTCCACAACATGGTGCGTGCCGTTGCCGATCCCTGGCCTGGCGCCTTTAGTTATGTTGGCAATCAGAAATTTACAGTCTGGTCGTCCCGCGTACATTCTCTTACTACTGCCGCACAACCGGGCAGCGTGATTTCTGTTGCACCGCTGTTGATTGCCTGTGGTTATAGCACGCTGGAAATCGTCACCGGACAGGCGGGCGACGGCATTACCATGCAAGGCTCACAATTAGCGCAAACGCTGGGGCTGGTGCAAGGTTCTCGATTAAATAGCCAATCAACCTGCGCTGCCCGACGCCGTACCCGGGTACTCATCCTTGGCGTTAATGGCTTTATTGGCAACCATCTGACAGAACGCCTGCTGCGCGAAGATCATTATGAAGTTTACGGTCTGGATATCGGCAGCGACGCCATTAGTCGTTTCCTTAATCATCCGCATTTTCACTTTGTCGAAGGCGATATCAGTATTCATTCCGAATGGATTGAGTATCACGTCAAAAAATGTGATGTCGTCTTGCCGCTGGTGGCGATAGCCACACCGATTGAATATACCCGCAACCCACTGCGCGTATTTGAACTCGATTTTGAAGAGAATCTGCGCATTATCCGTTATTGCGTGAAGTACCGTAAGCGAATCATCTTCCCATCGACTTCAGAAGTTTATGGGATGTGTGGTGATAAATACTTCGATGAAGACCATTCTAATTTGATCGTCGGCCCGGTGAATAAACCGCGCTGGATTTATTCGGTTTCAAAACAATTACTTGATCGGGTGATCTGGGCCTATGGCGAAAAAGAAGGTTTACAGTTCACCCTCTTCCGCCCGTTTAACTGGATGGGGCCACGGCTGGATAACCTTAATGCGGCACGAATCGGCAGCTCGCGCGCAATTACCCAACTCATTCTTAATCTGGTGGAAGGCTCACCAATTAAGCTGATTGATGGCGGAAAACAAAAACGCTGCTTTACTGATATTCGGGATGGCATTGAAGCGTTATACCGCATTATCGAAAATGCGGGAAATCGCTGCGACGGCGAAATTATCAACATTGGCAATCCTGATAACGAAGCGAGCATTGAGGAACTGGGCGAGATGCTGCTGGCGAGCTTTGAAAAACATCCACTGCGCCATCACTTCCCACCGTTTGCAGGCTTTCGCGTGGTAGAAAGTAGCAGTTACTACGGCAAAGGATATCAGGACGTAGAGCATCGTAAACCAAGTATCCGCAATGCTCGCCGCTGCCTGGGCTGGGAACCGAAAATTGATATGCAGGAAACCATCGACGAAACGCTGGATTTCTTCCTGCGCACTGTCGATCTTGCGGAAAAATCATCATGATCAAAGTGGGCTTACGCATTGATGTCGACACCTTTCGTGGCACCCGTGAAGGCGTGCCGCGTCTGCTGGAAATCTTGAGTAAGCATAATATTCAGGCCAGCATTTTTTTCAGCGTCGGCCCGGACAATATGGGCCGCCATCTCTGGCGACTGGTGAGGCCACAGTTTTTGTGGAAGATGCTGCGCTCAAACGCGGCATCGCTTTATGGCTGGAATATTTTACTGGCAGGTACGGCATGGCCAGGTAAAGAGATTGGTCATGCTAACGCCGATATCATTCGTGAAGCGGCTAAACACCACGAAGTCGGCCTGCACGCCTGGGATCACCATGCCTGGCAAGCCCATATCGGTCACTGGGATCGGCAAACAATGGTCGACGATATCGCACACGGCCTTCGCACTCTGGAAGAGATTATCGGCCAACCGGTAACCTGCTCCGCTGCCGCTGGCTGGCGTGCCGACCAGCAGGTGATCGAAGCAAAAGAAGCGTTCCATTTGCGCTACAACAGCGATTGTCGTGGGGCGATGCCGTTTCGTCCATTGCTCGAATCAGGAAAGCCCGGCACTGCGCAAATCCCGGTGACCTTACCCACCTGGGATGAAGTGATTGGTCGGAATGTGAAAGCAGAAGATTTCAACGGCTGGCTGCTCAACCGCATCCTGCGAGATAAAGGCACGCCGGTTTATACCATTCATGCAGAAGTTGAAGGCTGCGCTTATCAGCATAATTTTGTGGATCTCCTGAAACGCGCCGCCCAGGAAGGCGTGACATTTTGCCCTTTAAGCGAACTGTTATCAGAGACGTTGCCGCTCGGGCACGTCGTTCGCGGAAATATTGCCGGACGTGAAGGCTGGCTGGGTTGCCAACAAGCTGTGGGTAGTCGGTGATGAAATCGATACGTTACCTTATCGGCCTCTTTGCGTTTATTGTCTGTTATTACGTGTTACCGATCAGCACACGTCTGCTCTGGCAACCGGATGAAACGCGTTATGCGGAAATTAGTCGGGAAATGCTGGCTTCCGGCGACTGGATTGTGCCCCATTTGTTAGGGCTACGTTATTTCGAAAAACCCATTGCCGGATACTGGATTAACAGTATTGGGCAATGGTTATTTGGCGCGAATAACGTTGGTGTGCGGGCTGGTGTCATCTTTGCGACCCTGTTAACCACCGCGCTGGTGGCCTGGTTTACTCTGCGCTTATGGCGCGATAAGCGTCTGGCACTACTCGCCGCTATGGTTTATCTCTCGCTGTTTATTGTCTATGCCATCGGCACTTATGCCGTGCTCGATCCATTTATTGCATTCTGGCTGGTGGCGGGAATGTGCAGCTTCTGGCTGGCAATGCAGGCACAAACGAGGAGAGGCAAAAGCGCGGGATTTTTGCTGCTGGGGTTAACCTGTGGCATGGGGGTGATGACCAAAGGTTTCCTCGCCCTCGCCGTGCCGGTATTAAGCGTGCTGCCGTGGGTAGCGACGCAAAAACGCTGGAAAGATTTCTTTATTTACGGCTGGCTGGCGGTTATCAGTTGCGTACTAACGGTTCTCCCCTGGGGGCTGGCGATAGCGCAGCGGGAGCCTGATTTCTGGCACTATTTTTTCTGGGTTGAGCATATTCAACGCTTTGCGATGGATGATGCCCAACATAAAGCCCCGATCTGGTACTACTTGCCTGTCATCATTGCCGGTAGCCTGCCGTGGCTGGGATTACTCCCCGGCGCACTTTACGCAGGCTGGAAAAATCGCAATCATTCCGCAACCGTCTATTTGTTAAGCTGGATGGTGATGTCGCTGCTGTTTTTCTCCGTCGCCAAAGGCAAATTGCCCACTTATATTCTCTCCTGCTTTGCGCCTTTAGCGATGTTGATGGCGCATTACGCTTTGCAGTCGGCAAAAAATAATCCTCTGGCGCTGCGAATTAATGGCTGGATTAACATTGCATTTGGCGTCACGGGCATTATTGCCACGTTTGTTGTCTCCCCCTGGGGGCCGATGAATACACCTGTCTGGCAGACTTTCGAGATCTATAAAGTCTTTTGCTCATGGTCTATTTTTTCGCTGTGGGCATTTTTCGGCTGGTACACCTTAACAAACGTGGATAAAACCTGGCCTTTTGCCGCACTTTGCCCGCTGGGGATGGCGTTGCTGGTAGGATTTTCAATTCCTGACAGAGTTATGGAAGGAAAACATCCGCAATTTTTTGTCGAGATGACGCAAGAATCACTTCAGCCGAGCCGCTATATTCTTACTGATAGCGTCGGTGTTGCCGCAGGTCTGGCATGGAGCCTGCAACGCGATGACATCATCATGTATCGCCAGACAGGTGAGTTGAAATACGGCCTTAATTATCCGGATGCGCAAGGGAGATTTGTCAGAGGTGATGAGTTCGCCCGGTGGCTTAATCAACATCGTCAGGAGGGGATTATTACACTCGTGCTTTCGGTTGACCGTGATGAAGACATCAACAGTCTCGCCATTCCGCCCGCCGATGCCATCGATCACCAGGGGCGTCTGGTGCTCATTCAGTATCGCCCCAAATGATCTGGCTGATTTTAGTCTTTGCCAGCCTGCTTAGTGTAGCCGGGCAGTTGTGTCAGAAACAGGCAACCGGCTTTGTGGCAATAAACAAACGACGCAAACATATCGTACTGTGGCTGGGACTGGCGCTGGCTTGTCTTGGCCTTGCGATGGTGCTTTGGCTACTGGTCTTACAGAATGTACCGGTGGGCATTGCCTACCCGATGTTGAGTCTGAATTTTGTCTGGGTGACGCTGGCTGCGGTAAAACTGTGGCACGAGCCGGTATCGATGCGTCACTGGTGCGGGGTGGCATTCATTATTGGCGGCATTGTGATCCTGGGGAGTACCGTATAATGGGTCTGATGTGGGGATTATTCAGCGTCATTATTGCTTCTGCAGCACAATTAAGTCTGGGTTATGCGGCAAGTCATCTGCCGCCGATGACGCAGTGGCGGGATTTTATCGCAGCGTTTTTTGCTTTTGATACCGGTGCTCAGATGCTGCTGGTCGGATTGTCTGGTTATCTGATCTCCGTTTTTTGCTGGTATAAAGCGTTACATCAACTGGCACTCAGCAAAGCCTATGCCTTACTGAGTATGAGTTATGTACTGGTATGGATTGCTTCAATGGTACTTCCTGGCTGGGAAGGGACGTTTTCACTGAAGGCACTGCTGGGCGTAACCTGTATTGTGAGCGGATTAATGCTGATTTTCCTGCCCACGACAAAACAACGTTACTGAGTTTTCCCAGCCGGTTTACACTGCCGTTCCCACTCATCGGGGCTGTAATTGCTTGCCGAGAGGACTTTCACCGTGTGCAACTTTTCACGATTAATACAATAAAGCGCATTCTGCAAAGGCGAGAGTAAATCCCCCACTTTCACGGCGAAGTCACTCTTCACTTCAGCGATCATTTTTATCGCACCGCCAGCACCGCAGAGCATAAGAACATGTCTGTTATCTTGTTTGTCGCAACATGATTTCTTGACCAGCCATTCCATTGCATTATCCTGTTTGCTAAGAGTTTTCACATTAAGTTACAGATTAACAGATAAACTCTTTATCAACGGCAATGGAATGGCAAAAATGAGATGTGAAACGGATGATCCATTACTGCTGGCGTTGAACCCACTCTTTCAACGCCTGGCGTGAGATCTTAATGCCGCCGTTTTTCAGTTCAGGCGGAAGCGTCAGCCAACGCACCGGTTGCTGAAAACGTGCCAGTTTATCTTTCACCCATTCGCTAAGATCAACGACTTCGCTGTCATACTCCACGACAGCCACCGGGCGATGACCAAACTCCTTGTCTGCAACGGGGACGATAAACACCTGCAAAACCGCAGGATGCGCAGCAATAACCCGCTCCACTTCTTCCGGCTGAATACCTTCACCACCGCTAAAGAACAGATTATCTAATCGCCCGACAATGGTCAGTTTACCGTTATGCATCTCGCCGCGATCGCGCGTAGCGTACCAGCCTTCGTCATTCACCAGTGGCACCAGTTGCCCGTTACGCCAGTAACCTTCTGCCATACTGGCAGCACGCAACCACACTTCATCGTTAACGATTTTTACTTCCCGACCGGGCAACGGCGAACCGACGTCCACCAGACCGTCGGCTTCTTTTGCACACACCGTGGAGGCAAACTCCGTCAGACCATAGCCGCAAAAGCAACGGATGCCCTGCTCGCGCGCCTGTTCCGTCAACTCGACCGGGATCGCCGCGCCGCCAAGCAATACCGCTTTCAGGGAAACTGAACTACGGTTAACCAGCAAACGCCAGAGCTGCGTCGGCACCAGCGAAGCGTGAGTACAGCCTGCCAGCATTTGCTCCAGCGGCTGTTTATCGCGTACCGTCATCCGCGCGCCAGCGTATAACCAGCGCCACATAATTCCCTGACCGGAAACGTGAAATAGCGGCAAAGAGAGCAGCCAGTCATCGTGCTCGCCAAACGGAATCAGCGATAACACACCTTCGGCGCTGGCAAGATGAGCCTGATAAGTATGAACAGCGGCTTTCGGCAACCCGGTAGAACCAGAGGTCAACGTCATTGAGCACAGACGTGTCGGCTGCCACATAGCTGCATATGCGCCCTCCCCAGCCTGAATTTGCAGCGACGTTAACGCCGGAAAGGTGTTCTCCCCTTCCGGCACCAGCGCAAATTGCAGAGTAAGATTGGGCAGCAACTCCTCAAGCAACGGCTGCGGAAGCTGTGGATTGACGGGAAGCACCCGCGCACCGCATTGCAGCAACGCCAGCCAGGCCAGCAGCGTTTGCGGCGTATTCCACGCCCGCAGCATCACGCCGCTGCCCTCAACCACGCCCTGCGCCGCAAAGCCTGAGGCTAATTCATCGACGCGAGCACAAAGCTCGCGCCAGTTGAGTTGCTCATCGTTGAGACGCAAGGCGATGGCTTCTCCCCGCACTTGCCGCCAGTGACGCCACGGCCAGTCAGAGAAGATCATAGCAGCCGCTCCAGTGCATCTGCTTCCACTAACGGCAGTGGACTACCCGGCCAGCGACGAACCTGCTGCGCCTGCATCAGATCCAGTGTGTCCAGCCCCGGAATGGTGTCTGGCGTTAACCAGGCCGCAATCCGCGCCAGTTGCGTTAAGCCTAAGCTCGACTCGATGGAAGAACTGATCACCGCCGTCAGCCCCAGCGCGTGCGCCGCCTGCACCTGCTCGCGTACTTTATCCAGGCTGCCAGTGAGTGTGGGTTTGATAACCACCGCGCGCACACCCTCTTCCGCCACAAAGGCAAAATCCGGCTCGCGCAGGCTTTCATCCCAGGCAATGGCAATGCCGGTTTCACGGGCAAAGGCGCGGGAATCATCGCGGGTTTTGCACGGCTCTTCGAGAAAAGCGATGCGGTCGCGATAATCCGGGTTAACGTATTTGGCAAACTGCTGGCTCTTCAGCGGCGTCCAGGCGCGATTCGCGTCAAGACGCAAATGCAGATCCGGAACCGCTTCCAGCAACAGATTCACCACCATGCCGTCGCGCACGGCTTCGTATAATCCCACTTTGACCTTCGCCACTTTCTCACCTGGCATATCGGCAAGTTTGAGGATCAGATCGTCAGGATCGCCATTACACAGCGGTGCCGCACGGTAATTGGCTGCTTGCGGCAACGTGTCTGCCAGTTCCGCCAATGCACAGCTTACGCCAAAGGCGACGGAAGGCATTTGCGGTAATTCGCAATCGCCTGCCAGCCAGTCATTTACCCAGGCAAGCAGCACACTTTGCGCCTCTTCCCAGGTTTCCTGACTGAAGCCCGGCAGTGGGGAGATCTCTCCCCACCCTTCGCGCTCGCCGTCGCGCAGGCAAACGTACAGCCCGTCGCGGGTTTTTAACCGCCTGTCGCGCAGAACCACCCCCGCGTCCATGGGGATCTGCCAGCGGTATACCTGCGCGCTACGCATTACGGATTCCGTTTGAATTTGCTGAAATCAGGCTGACGTTTCTGGTTGAAAGCATTACGACCTTCCTGACCTTCTTCCGTCATGTAGAACAGCATGGTGGCGTTACCCGCCAGCTCTTGCAGCCCTGCCTGACCGTCGCAGTCTGCGTTCAGTGCAGCTTTCAGGCAGCGCAGCGCCATCGGGCTGTTTTGCAGCATTTCGCGGCACCAGCGGACGGTTTCTTTTTCCAGATCCGCCAGTGGCACAACGGTGTTCACAAGGCCCATGTCCAGCGCCTGTTTTGCGTCGTACTGACGGCACAGGAACCAGATTTCACGCGCTTTTTTCTGTCCGACAATACGCGCCATATAGGAAGCACCCCAGCCGCCGTCGAAGGAGCCGACTTTCGGGCCAGTCTGACCGAAGATGGCGTTTTCTGCCGCAATGGTCAGGTCGCACATCATGTGCAGAACGTGACCGCCGCCGATAGAGTAGCCAGCAACCATCGCGACAACTGGTTTCGGGCAGGTACGGATCTGACGCTGGAAGTCCAGCACGTTCAGGTGATGTACGCCGGAGTCATCTTTATAACCGCCGTAATCGCCACGGACTTTCTGATCGCCGCCGGAGCAGAACGCTTTATCGCCTGCGCCAGTCAGAATGATCACGCCGATGTTGTCGTCATAACGCGCATCCGCCAGTGCCTGGATCATCTCTTTTACCGTCAGAGGACGGAAGGCATTGCGCACCTGCGGACGATTAATGGTGATTTTTGCGATACCGTCGGCAGATTTTTCATAACGAATGTCCTCGAAACCTTCGGAACAGTCGTGCCATTCAACCGGTGCGTAAAGCATTGCTTCATCAGGATAAATCATAGTGTGTCCTTTAGTCAGAAACGCAAGATCTGCGCCAGACTTGCGATTACGCCAGCGGGATTCTCCCGATGCGCGTTATGTCCGGCGCGAGGAATGACATGGCAGTCAGCAGCCAGTTCCGCCGCCAGAGCGCGGAATTTGCTGTCACGTTCACCACATAAATAATAAAACGCAAATGTGCGGGCGCTAAGGTTAGCACGTAAATCAGGCTGGACGGACAATGAGGTTGCTTCCAGCATGGCGGCAAGCGTTGCGCCGTTATTGTTACTACGCAGCGTCACCAGTTCCTGGCGCTGCTCATCGTTGAGCGAGGCAAAAACCGGTTGTTGATACCAGTCGGCAAAGACCGCCGTTAATGGTTCTGTGCGAAAACGCTGCGCCCAACGGTGATCGGAACGCTGGCGTTCCGCGCGTTGTTCAGCACTTTGCAGCCCAGGATGACCACCTTCGACAATAACGCCACAAAGCCCCGGCATCCCCTGACAAGCCGCCATCATTGCCACGCGTCCGCCGAGCGAGTACCCCACCAGCCAGTGGTTAAGTATGTTGTAACTAACAAGGGTTTTACGCAGTAAGTCGGTGACATCATCAAATCCATCGACGCTAATTTCCGCCGAACCGCCGTGACCAGGGAGATCAACATACAACCGCGAGTAGTCGGCAAACGCTTCGCCGACTTGCTGCCACTCCTGGCAATCGCCGGAAAAACCGTGCAAAAAAACCAGCCAGGGTAAACCTGGCTTGCCGTGTTTTGCCTGCGCGTGCAGGATCATAAATGGCTTACCTGCGCCAGCAACTGCTGGAGGGTCTGCGCACCATCGGTGTCGTTAACCACCATCTCAATCACGGTGGTGGTCGGGGTGCGCCAGGCGTCGGCAAGCGCCGTTTCAAGTTCCTGCCAGTTTTGCGGGCGATGATATTTCAACTCAAACATCGCAGCGGCGTGCTCAAAATGGACATTTTGCGGCATCAGATAGAAACGCTCACGCTCGCTTGTTGGCGTTGGTAGCAGCGAGAAAATTTGCCCGCCGTTGTTGTTCACCACTATTAATACCAGCGGCGCGGAAACCTGGCGCAGTAACGCCAGTGCGTTCAGGTCGTAAAGTGCAGAGAGATCGCCAACAATCGCCAGCGTGGGTTTGCCGCTCGCCCGCTGAACGCCTGCGGCGGTAGAGAGCAGTCCGTCAATACCGCTGGCTCCACGGTTGCTATAAACCGGATAACCTGCCGGAAGTTGCGAGAGCGCATCGATCAGACGCACCACCAGACTGTTACCGACAAACAGTTGCCCCTGCTCCGGCAGATAGTCGCTGATGCGATGCGCCAGTTGCGCTTCACCAAATGCATCACGGCGCGCAACAACCGCCTGCATTGCCTGTTCAGCCAGGCGCGGGAGCTCAACGCACCAGGGCTGGCGTTTTTCTGCCGGATGCAGCTCCAGCCAGTCGGCGATATTGGCAATCAGCCGACGTCCACGATGGTGCGCCGGGTCGAGTCGCCCTTCAATATTATCAACAATCCAGTACTCTTCCGGCTCACAACTCGCCTGCCATTGCAGTAACCGTTTGCCGGTCAGACTGCTTCCCAGTTGCACAACAATCTGCGCCTGCTGTAACTCGCTGGTCGCTTTGGTATTGCCTAACCACAGGTCAGCGCACGGCAGCGGCTGCCCGGTTTGCGACAATACGTCGCCAATCAGCGGCCAGCCAAGAGTTTGCGCCCACTGGGCCACTTTTTTGCCCTCTTCCGCACTCATGCGACCCGCAACGACCACGCCACGCTTTTGCCGCCAGAAGAACCAGTCGCGCTGTTTTTCGCTCTCCAGACGAGGCGCTTCACGCAGCCACGGTTTATCGTCCTGCCACCAGTCGCCCAGACGTTGTTGCCAGCTAAGCCCGGTGTCGTCCATCTCGCCATACAACGGTTCAGCAAACGGGCAGTTGATATGAACTCCGCCAGTATGAAGCGTACCGAGAGCATGGTCGATGGTGGATACCAGCCAGCGAGCGGGAATATCCTGCGTCGGACGCGGTAGTGAAATACTATGCATGGGGTGAGAGGCGAACATTCCCGGCTGGCGAATCGCCTGATTCGCGCCGCAGTCGATCAGTTCCGGCGGACGATCGGCGGTTAAGAGGATCAGTTTCTCTCCAGTTAACCCCGCTTCAATCAGTGCCGGATAGAGATTTGCCACCGCCGTGCCGGAAGTCACTATCACCGCCACCGGCTGTTTGCTGACTTTCGCCAGCCCCAGCGCCAGATGCCCCAGCCCACGCTCATCAAAATGGGTGTGGTGGATGAATGCAGAATTTTCCGCCGCCGCTAACGTTAACGGCGTAGAACGGGAGCCAGGGGCAATGCAGACGTGTCTGACGCCATGACGCGTTAATGCTTCCAGAATGACCGCCGCCCAGCGTCGGTTAAATGCGCTTACTGACATGAGTTTGTCCGGTATCAATATTGCGGCTAAGTATAAGGAGCTACAAAAATAGATTATTGATATGAATCGGTAATGATGCGACTCATTACTATTCCATTTGTAATAATGTTCGCAACCCTGCCGCTTTGTTGTCGATTTCCTGCCACTCTTGCTCGGGGTCTGAGCCTCGCACAATGCCTGCTCCGGCATACAATCGCACCACATTGTCACTGATTTTCGCCGAGCGCAGGGAAACGCAGAATTCGCTTTGTTGTAATGAGAGATAACCCGCAGAACCGGCATACCATTCACGGGTGAACAGTTCGTGCCGGGCGATGAACTGCCGCGCCAGATCGCGCGGCAAACCAGCAACTGCTGCCGTTGGCTGCAACTGATGTAAACAGATCACATCATCCGCTTTGTTGAGTGAAGTCCAGATACAGCGGCGCAGATGCTGCACTTTACGCAGACGCAGTACCTGCGGCGGTAACACATCCAGCGTCTGGGTGTCGGCCTGCAATCGTTGGCAGATATCTTCCACCACCAGCATGTTCTCGCGCTGGTTTTTATCATCCGCCATCAGCCACTCACCCAACTGCTGCGCCTGCTTATCATCAGAATGATTTGCTACCGTTCCCGCCAGGGCTTCGGTACGCAGAGCTTTGTCTCGCCGCCGCCATAGCCGCTCAGGCGTTGAGCCAAGAAAAGCATTTTCGCCATCAAAGGCCATGTAAAAATGATAGCAGTTCAGATTGAGCCGACGACTGGCAGCCATCATCGCCGCCGCATTGACCGGACTTGCGAAATGCAGGTCAGTCGCCCGAGCAAGAACCACTTTGTCGAGCTCACCTTCAGCGATGGTTTTCGTTGCCAGTTCGATTAATCGCGTCCAGCCAGTTTTGTCCGGCCAGTGTTGTTCTTTCGTGGTGGTTAAACGTAACGCGGGCAAAGGTTTAATATTCGCCAGTGTGGCGATAAATTCTTTTGCCTTAACTGCATCGTCCTGAAGGGAATTTTCACTGAATAGCGTCAGCCGTAGCGTGGCTTTACCGCCACAGCGCCGCCATTCCAGGCGTGGTAAAAGTAGATTGCCCTGCGACGGGTCAAACGCATTCAGTCCCCAGATGCGTAAGTCGGCGTGTTCTGGATACTGACGAAGAAAACGTTGTGCCTGCTCCAACGACGTAAAACGGGTAATCGCGCCCAGCACGGCAGCTTCTTCATCACCATTACGTTGTTGCCAGTAAAATTGCGGGTACGTTTGCTGACTGGCCAGCCAGCTTAAGGCATCAAAAGCGTCATTGAGAGGGAAAGGAATGTCGAAAACCCGAATGCCGGGTGTCGCCGGAATCTCTTGCGACAAATGGCGCAGTAGATTTTCCAGCGCCGTAGTAAGTGATTGCACGCGGACCTCTCCCTGTTAAAAGCCTCACATTATACGGGGTACTACAGAAAAAATGCAGTACCCCAGTGTAGGGAGGTTTTAACGGCGTGCCAGCAATAGTCCTAATACCAGTCCAACAGCCGCGCCAACGCCAATTCCCTGCCAGGGTTTTTCGTGGACGTAGTCATCGGCGCGATAAACCGCCTGCTTCGCCCGATAGTAATAACTGTCAGAAGCCTGGCTTACCCTTTTTTTCACATCATCCAGCGCCTTTTCTGCACGCGCCTTTAACTCAACATATTTTTGATCGGCGGGATCGCCAGAGGAACGTAGTACCTCTTCAAGTGTTTCACTCAGCAACGTCAGGTCGTCATCGATACGTGTATCACCAAACTGATTAGACATTATCGTTCTCCATTTGCGTAAAACCTGCCACTAACTATAGACAACGGTTATCGATTACGCCTGAATAACCTCGCGCGCCATCCCGATATGCGGAATACCATCTTCCTCATAAATATCGGTCACAGGGATGAAACCAAATTGCCCATAAAAGTTTTGTAAATGCGCCTGCGCCCCCAGATAAATCGGCTTCTCCGGCCAGTGGCGAGTACACGATTCCAGCGCCTTACTCATCAATTGTTGACCGATTTTTTCGCCGCGTAAGTCTTCGCTGACAATCACCCGACCAATCACGACGGGTTGCAGTTCGTCGTCACTTTTCAGAATCCTCGCATACGCCACCAGTGTCCCGTTATGCCAACCGAGAATGTGGCGATTTTCTCCCTCCAGATCGTCACCATCGATATCCTGGTAAGGACAGTTTTGTTCCACTACAAATACCGCACAACGCAGTTGTAATAAGGCATAAAGCTGAGAAACGGATAAATCAGAATGATGCAGATCTTGCCAGTCGATCATGGAAGGCTCCTTTGTGCTGTTTGCTTTATACTAGCCGGAATATTTTCAGCAGCGTGATGAACTCATGGAATTAATTTTTTTAGGCACTTCAGCAGGTGTTCCGACC
The DNA here is from genome assembly GCF_013368855.2 of Escherichia sp. 93.0816. NCBI lineage: Bacteria > Pseudomonadati > Pseudomonadota > Gammaproteobacteria > Enterobacterales > Enterobacteriaceae > Escherichia > Escherichia sp. 93.0816. The sequence continues at coordinate 185,900 of NZ_JABWNC020000004.1, forward strand.
CGGACACGTAATGTCACAGCCATATTGCTTAATCTGCAACATCCGACGCAAGCCGGGCTTTGGTTATTTGACTGTGGTGAAGGTACACAACACCAGATGTTGCACACGGCATTTAACCCGGGAAAACTGGACAAGATTTTTATAAGCCATCTTCATGGCGATCACCTTTTTGGCTTGCCCGGGTTGCTATGCAGTCGTTCCATGTCAGGCATTGTGCAACCATTAACGATTTATGGTCCGAAAGGTATCCGCGAATTTGTTGAGACAGCGTTACGCATTAGCGGCTCATGGACCGATTATCCGCTGGAAATTGTTGAAATTACGGCAGGAGAAATAGTTGATGATGGCCTGCGCAAGGTAACGGCATATCCAATGGAACATCCACTTGAGTGTTACGGCTATCGTATTGAAGAACATGATAAACCAGGCGCGCTGAATGCCCAGGCGTTAAAAGATGCCGGCGTACAACCCGGTCCGCTGTTCCAGGATTTGAAAAAAGGCAAAACAGTCACGCTGGAAGACGGTCGGCAGATTAACGGCGCTGATTACTTAGCCGCGCCTACACCGGGTAAATCAATCGCTATTTTTGGTGATACCGGCCCTTGCGATGCCGCAATCGATCTTGCTAAAGGTGTCGACATAATGGTTCACGAAACGACGCTGGATATGGAGATGGAAGCCAAAGCTAACAGCCGTGGGCACAGTTCAAGCCGTCAGGCGGCGACTCTGGCTCGTGAGGCGGGTGTCGGCAAATTGATCATTACCCACGTCAGCTCACGCTATGATGATAAAGGCTGTCAGCATTTATTACGCGAGTGCCGGGCAATTTTCCCGGCAACAGAACTGGCGAGCGATTTCGCGGTGTTTAGCATTTAAATCGAAAGCGGTAGTTAGTTGGCGGATTAATTTAATGATGCCAACGTACTTATTCGACATATCTTTCATCTGTTTGCCGAATACGCTTGATGTCGATATCAGGCAAACAGATTTATCATTTTTAGTTTTGTGAATTGTCCAGACCTTCCGCCAGTTCAGTCAGGCGAATAAATTCAGCTCTGTAACCTTGAGTATCTTGCCCTTTTGCCTGCCGCGCCCACTGTTTGATCTGCTGCCAGGATGTATTGTTCAGGTATTCAGAACCGCGTAACTTTTGCCCATATGCAGCTACTGCTGCGCGAAAATGCATATCTTCAGAAGGAGCATTAATTGTCGGTGGCAGTGGGAATTCGACTAACTGACTTTCTTTTCCCTGAGGGTATTTCCAGCGTATCTTTAACCATGCCAGCTCTTTCGCTTTGTCCGATTTCGCTGATTTCTGATCCGGTGCATAGCGTAATTTATCAATTGACGCTTTTTGTCCGTTCAGCGTTAATTCAAATAACAAAGTTATATGTTTACCTGCGCCAATATCGCCAGCATCAACATTGTCGTTATTAAAATCTTCTGCCTGCAGTTGGCGCTTTTCATAACCAATCTGACGATATTCCGTCACCCACGCCGGGTTAAACTCAATCTGCGCTTTAACATCTTTCGCCACGGTAACCAACGTCTGATGCATTTCGCTGTTTAACACTTTCTGCGCTTCAGAGAGGGTATCAATGTAGCTGTAATTACCGTTGCCGACATCGGCAATTCTCACCATCATTGCCTCATTGTAATTATCCCCTCCTACGCCCAGCGTCGATAGCGTAACACCAGACTCCCGCTGTTTTTTCACCATTAATTCAATCGATTTTGGATCGTCAATGCCAACGTTAAAATCACCGTCAGTTGCTAATAAAATGCGATTGACGCCACCTTTAATAAACCCCTTCGCTGCCTGCTGATAAGCCATCTCCAGCCCGGCACCGCCATTAGTGCTACCTCTGGCATTCAGCGAATCAATAGCAGCATTGATTTCATCTTTATGATTCCCGGAGGTAGAAGGCAACGCAATACGGGAGTCACCGGCATAGGTCACGATAGAAATGTTGTCCTGATCACGGAGTTTTTTGACCAGCAATTTCAAAGAAGACTGAATTAGAGGTAAGCGTTCATCAGAATACATTGACCCGGACGTGTCGATAAGAAAGACCAGATTAGAAGCAGGCAACGCTTCACTTTTGAGATCTTTCGCCAGAATATCCACTTTCAGTAAGGTTCGCTGCTCATTCCATGGCGCCGGTGCCAGTTCGTGGCGCATAACAAAAGGTACAGGCTTACTGGCGGGAACAAGCTCTTTATTATTGCTTTTATCATTAATAACCCAGTCTGACGGAAAGTAATTCACCATCTCCTCCACCCGCACTGCATCTGGCGGAGGCAACTGCCCATGATTGAGAAAACGGCGTACATTTGCATAGCTGCCGGTGTCAACATCAAGGCTAAACGTCGCCAACGGGTTTTGCGCTACCTGCTTAACCGGATTGTCATCGAACTGCTGGTAGCGAGCGGTTCCAGGATTTGAGATATGTGTAGCTTTTGCTTTAGCCGCTCTTTCATATGTTGGCGCTTCCTGCAATCGCCCCTGTAAAGCTTGTTTGTCTGAGTATTGTTGCGCTTCTTGCTGGACTAAGGCTTTTGCTTTCGCGTCTGCAGCGGCTTTAGCAGCGGCGGCTCTTTGCTCAGCCACTTTTGTTGCCGCTTGTTGCGCGGCACGCGCTTGCTGGTCTGTCGATGTAGTAGATTGGTGCTGCGGGTTTTCCTTATCATCAGGCTCCTGTCCGCATCCTGTCAAAATCAAACCACCAATAAGCAACATAATTATATTTTTATTTCTCATACAACTTCCTTTTAAAAAAATCATGAACCTGGCGTAAAATATGTCTTTTGTATATTCCTGTCAGTATTAATTAAATACATTACTGGCACTCATCATGAATAATGATAAAACAACACATTTCATCAACAATAAATATATGAAAAGAATAATTCCTCTCTATGTCATATTGCTAATATTTTCTCTTCCTTTACTTGTTTTATATCAACCTTACGTCAGCGCCTTACCCCCCTCACCGCAACATGCCAGCCCTGAGCAGCTAGAAAAAACGGTACGTTATCTTTCACAAACAGAGTATCCACGCAGTGCTGATCATATTGATAAATTGAATATATCTGCCAGCTATATTAAAAATATTTTCACACAAAGCGGGGCAAAAGTTACCGAACAGAGGGTTCCTATTATTGATGGGCCTTACAAAAACATTATTGCTGACTATGGTCCACAGGATGGACCGCTGATTATTATTGGTGCGCACTATGATTCCGCAACCAGTTATGAAAACGACCAATTAATCTATACGCCTGGTGCAGATGATAACGCCAGCGGCGTCGCAGGATTACTGGAACTGGCGCGTCTGCTACAACAGAAAGCACCAGCTATTGGCGTACAACTGGTTGCCTATGCTTCAGAAGAGCCGCCCTTCTTTCGCAGTGACGAAATGGGAAGCGCGGTACATGCCGTTACCCTGATGCGCCCGGTTAAACTGATGATATCCCTTGAAATGATTGGGTTTTATGATTCCGCGCCTGGGAGTCAAGACTATCCTTACTCTGCGATGTCCTGGCTTTATCCCGATCGAGGTGACTTTATTGCTGTGGTCGGCAGAATGCAGGATATCAGCGCCGTGCGTCAGGTAAAAGCCGCGTTGTTATCGTCAAAAGAATTATCTGTTTATTCTATTAATGCCCCTGGTTTTATTCCCGGTATTGATTTCTCCGACCACCTTAATTACTGGCAGCAAGGTATTCCCGCCGTCATGATTACAGACACCGCTTTTTATCGTAATAAACAATATCACCAGCCCGGCGATACAGCAGACAGACTGAACTATCAGAAAATGGCGCAGGTGGTGGATGGTGTTATAACCTTGTTGTACAACAGTAAATAATAAAATTTTCTCGAGGCGGCTCCAGAAAAAGCAGCTTGTATATTTTATTTTTCTCCGTCTGTTTTAAGATGCGCAAAAGGAAATCTGACGGGAGAAATAAGATGGGAATGATTGCGTATTTTGCGGAAATAAACTCAGAAAAGGCCAACAAGCTGATTGAGTCTAATGAAAAATCTTTAATGGACGATATTCATGAAACGCTTTCAGGCTTAAGGCGACTGGATATTGATAAACGCTGGGATTTTTTACATTTTGGCCTGACGGGCACATCTGCCTTTGATCCAGCAAAAAATGATCCGCTGAGTCGTGCGGTGCTCGGTGAACATAGTCTCGAAGATGGCATAGATGGTTTCCTGGGATTGACCTGGAATCAGGAGTTAGCCGCCACTATCGACCGCCTGGAGGCACTCGACCGAAATGAGCTGCGTAAACAGTTTTCCATTCAGCGACTCAATGAAATGGAGATATATCCGGGAGTGACCTTTTCAGAAGAATTAGAGGGGCAACTCTTTGCTTCGATCATGCTTGATATGGAAAAGCTGATTAGTGCGTACAGACGTATGCTACGGCAAGGGAATCATGCGCTGACGGTTATTGTTGGGTGATGGTGTCAGGGCACCATAAAAAAACCGCCGAACATGTCGGCGGCTTTCTCAGCTTACAGACTGACGACTTACATCATCGGCATTGCCAAACGCACAATGCTAATCAGCGGTTGCGGCCATACACCCAGCACCAGTACCAACAGTGCGGAGATCAGCACCACGATACCGCCCGCGCTGTACTGCCAGTTTGATGGTGCATCGCGACCCGGTTGTTCCGGTGCGTGCAGGTACAGGCTCACCGCCACGCGCAGGTAGTAGTAGAGGCCGATTGCCGAACCGACAACCACGGCACCCACCAGCCACCACAAGTGTGCCTGGACACCGACCGCCAGCACGTAGAACTTACCGATAAAGCCCAGCGTCATCGGGATACCGGCCAGAGACAGCATCATCACCGTCATCACTGCCGCGAGGATCGGACGATGCCAGAACAGACCACGGTAAGAGAACAGGGAATCAGCATCCGGGCCACGATACGGGCTGGACATCAGGCTGACCACACCGAACGCGCCGAGGCTGCTGAACAGATAACCGGCCAGGTAAACCCCTACCGCTTCCATCGACATCTCGCCAGTTTGCAGCGCAATCAGCGCCACCAGCAGATAGCCGAGGTGAGAGATAGACGAGTAACCGAGCAGACGTTTGATGTTGGTCTGGCTCAGCGCCATCAGGTTACCGAAGATGATGGAGGCAAAGGCGATAATCGCCAGCACCACGCGAATCGCTTCGCTGTCACCCACCGGTGCGTAAAGGAACAAACGCATCACCACACCGAAGATAGCGATTTTGCTCGCCGTCGCCAGGAAGGTGGAAACCGGCGCAGGCGCGCCCTGGTATACGTCTGGCGTCCACAGGTGGAACGGCACCAGAGAGAGTTTAAAGCCGAGGCCAACAATCATCAGGCCGAAACCTGCCAGCAACAGCGGCTCGTTGAGCATACCATCGCCAAGGTTTTTACCCAGTGCAACAAACGACAGGTCACCAGACTGCGCATACACCAGCGCCATACCGAACAGCAGGAAAGAAGACGCTGCGGCAGAAAGGATAGTGTATTTGATACTGGCTTCCAGCGAACGTTTCTGGCGGAAAGCGTAACCGACCAGGCCAAACAGCGGCAAAGAGATCAGTTCAATACCGAGGAACAGAGACGCCAGATGGTTGGCATTCGCCAGCAGGATCCCGCCCAGCGCGGCAATTAACACCAACAGGTAGAACTCATCCTTGTTGTCGTTATAGCCTTCAAGCCACGGGTAGGCGAAAGTACAGGTGGCGAGGCTCGCCAACAGTACCAGCCCGGTGTAAAGCATGGCGAAACCATCAACGCGCATCAGCGGCGTAACGTCCATAGCGCCCGCCTGGCCGACAAACCAGAGCGAAACCAGCGCCGCGTTAAGCCCAATAACCGAGAGCGTAGCGTTGAGGAAATGATTGCGTCGCCACGCAATGGAGAGCATCACAACCACCACCGTCAAGCCGACGATCAGCAACGGTAGCAGTGCGATCAGGTTTTGTGGAGTTATTGTCATGGCGATTTACGGCCTTGTAGTAGTAACGGAATTAACAAACCACTGCTGGATATTGCCAATCGCAGAGTGCGAGGTATCCAGAATCGGCTGCGGATAGAAGCCCAGCAGTACCAGCAGCACCACCAGCAACAGGATCATAAACAGCTCACGCAGCGACATCCCTGGCAGTTCCTGGCTGGCAATCTGGCTTTTCGCTTTACCGAAGTAAGCGCGATGCAACATCGCCAGCGAATAAACAGATGCAAAGACCAGCCCAAAGGTAGAGATAACGGTAATCACCGGGACAACCTGGAAGCTGCCGAACAGAATCATAAATTCGCCGACGAAGTTACCGGTGCCTGGCATCCCAAGCGTTGCCACCGCAAAGAACAGCGACAGTGCTGGCAGCCATTTCATCTTGCTCCACAGACCGCCCATCATGCGCATGTCGCGGGTATGGATACGTTCATAAAGCTGACCACAAAGAATAAACAGACCCGCCGCCGACAAGCCGTGCGCAATCATCTGGATTACCGCGCCCTGGTAGGCCAACTGGCTGCCGGTGTAGATAGCAATCAGCACGAAGCCCATGTGGGAAACCGAGGTGTAGGCGATCAGACGTTTGATATCGGTCTGGGCAAAGGCCATCCACGCACCGTAGAAGATGCCGATAACACCCAGCCACATAGCGATTGGCGCGAACTCTGCCGACGCGTTCGGGAACAGCGGCAGGGAGAAACGCAGCAGACCGTAAGCGGCGGTTTTCAGCAAGATCCCCGCGAGGTCAACGGAACCGGCAGTCGGTGCCTGAGAGTGCGCATCCGGCAGCCAGCCGTGCAGTGGAACCACCGGCATTTTCACCGCAAAGGCGATGAAAAAGCCCAGCATCAGCAGATATTCCACACCGCTGGACATTGGCGTATTCAGCAGCTCTTCATAGTTGAAGGTCCAGACGCCGGTCGCATTGTAGTGAACAAAAACCAGCGCCAGGATGGCGATCAACATCACCAGACCACTCGCCTGGGTGTAAATGAAGAACTTGGTTGCCGCCGTGATACGCGTTTTACCGTCAGAGGCTTTATGCCCCCACAATGCGATCAGGAAGTACATCGGCACCAGCATCATTTCCCAGAAGAAGAAGAACAGGAACATGTCGATGGCAAGGAACACGCCGATAACGCCGCCCAGGATCCACATCAGGTTGAGGTGGAAGAAGCCCTGATATTTTTCGATCTCATTCCACGAGCAAAGTACCGCCAGCACGCCGAGCAGACCGGTCAGGACGACCATCAGCAGCGACAGACCATCAATGGCGAGATGGATAGAGATTCCAAAACGCGGGATCCACGGCATGTCGAATTCAGACTGCCACTGCGGAATTCCGGCGGATTGCGTCAGTGAATAACCGCCCTGCAACCAGAGTTGCAGCGACAGCGCCAGCGTCAATCCCATGGTGATCAGCGCGATCCAGCGCGGCACCTTGACGCCAAAGCGTTCGGTCTGCCAGCACAGGAAGCCGCCGATAAAGGGAATTAATATTAGCCAGGGTAGTAACATGGCGATCTTTATTCCTTGTAAAAGTCCCGTCAGGACCGGATTTTCAACGAATTCTCACGACAGAAAATTCTCTTCGGATTGCGGTTGTAGTGTCGGATGCGCCGCGAAGGCGGCTTATCCGACCTACGTACTTATATGCCCAGGGGCAATTCCACAATCCTTAACTCAACGCAGTACCATCAACAGTGCCAGCACCACGACCGCACCGATGCTCATGGATGCCACATACCAGCGCAGGTAGCCGTTCTCACTGAACAGCAGACCTTTACCCGCAAAGCGCGAGAGGATCGCCGGGATGTTCATCATTGCGTTCAGCGGATCGCGTTTCAGCAACCAGGCAATACCCAGGAACGGCTTGACGAACACTTTGTCGTACAGCCAGTCAAAGCCCCAGGCGTTGTACCACCAGGTGCCCAGCAGGCGGCCCGGCGCACTGTTGGCGATGGAGGTCACCAGAGTACGTTTACCCAGCCACAGCCAGGCAGCCAGCAGAATGCCGACCACCGCGACCACGCCAGAGGTAATTTCCAGGGTCAACATGCTGCCGTGCGCCAGCTCCGTCGTTTGCGGAAGCACGCCCTGCAGCGGCGGTACAATCAGTGCACCAACGAAGGTGGAAAGGATCAGCAGCACAATCAGCGGCAGGCTGTGAGTTACCCCTTTCACGGCGTGAGCGTGAATTTGTTCTTTTCCGTGGAAGACGATGAAAATCATACGGAAGGTGTAAAGCGAGGTCATAAACGCACCGACCAGACCTGCCACCATCAGATTGATATGACCATTCGCCATCGCACCCGCGAGGATCTCATCCTTACTGAAGAAGCCCGCAGTGACCAGCGGCAGTGCCGACAGTGCCGCGCCGCCCACCAGGAAGCAGAGATAAACCAGTGGAATAGATTTACGCAGACCGCCCATCTTGAAGATGTTCTGTTCGTGATGGCAGGCCAGAATGACGGAACCGGATGCCAGGAACAGCAACGCTTTAAAGAATGCGTGGGTCATCAAGTGGAAAATCGCCGCATCCCATGCCTGTACGCCAAGCGCGAGGAACATGTAGCCAATCTGGCTCATGGTAGAGTAAGCGAGAACACGTTTGATGTCGGTCTGTACCAGCGCGGCAAAACCGGCCAGCAGCAGCGTAACCGCCCCGATAATGCCCACCAGATGCAGAACTTCCGGGGTCATCAGGAACAGGCCGTGGGTACGGGCGATCAGGTAGACACCCGCGGTTACCATCGTTGCAGCGTGGATCAGCGCGGAGACAGGCGTCGGGCCCGCCATCGCGTCGGCAAGCCATGTCTGCAACGGCAACTGCGCAGATTTACCGACCGCACCGCCCAGCAGCATCAGCGTCGCCCACATCAGCATGTTATTGCCGTCAGCAAAGTGCGCTGGTGCCAGTTCCACCATTTCGCGGAAGTTCAGGGTGCCCAGTTCGTTGTAGAGAATGAACAGCGCGAAAGCGAGGAACACGTCACCCACACGGGTCACGACGAACGCTTTCATTGCCGCTGCGCCATTCTTCGGATCGGTGTAATAGAAACCGATCAGCAGATAGGAGCACAGACCCACGCCTTCCCAGCCGAGGTACATCAGCAGCAGGTTGTCGGCGAGAACCAGAACCACCATGCTGGCGATGAACAGGTTGGTGTAGGCGAAGAAGCGAGAGTATCCCTCTTCACCGCGCATATACCAGGAGGCGTACATGTGGATCAGGAAACCCACACCGGTGACCACCGAGAGCATGGTCAGCGACAGGCCGTCCAGCACCAGGTTGAAACCGATATTAAAGTCGCCTACCGACATCCACGTCCACAGCGGCTGGCTGTAAGCCTGCTCGCCATTAGCGAAGAAATCGACGCCAATAAAGGCAGTCACCAGCGCCGCCAGGCCCACAGAGCCTACGCCCACGATCGCCGAGACGTTTTCAGACCAGCGCCCACGAGAGAACGCCAGCAGGATGAAGCCAATCAATGGCAAAATAATGGTTAAGGCAAGCATGTTCATCCGCGCATCTCACTTACTGAATCGATGTTCAGGTTCTGGCGACGACGGTGAAGTTGCAGCAGCAGCGCAAGGCCGATACTCGCTTCCGCCGCCGCGAGGCTGATGGCGAGAATGTACATCACCTGACCGTCGGTCTGGCCCCAGTAGCTACCGGCGACCACAAAGGCCAGCGCGGAGGCATTAATCATGATTTCCAGACCAATCAGCATAAACAGCAGATTGCGACGGATAACCAGACCGGTTAAGCCAAGAACGAATAAGATTGCCGCGAGGATCAGTCCGTGTTGTAAGGGGATCATGCGCGCTCCTCCGTTTTTCTTTTCGCGCTGTCGTCTTTACGATTGCTCAGCACTTCACCCGCACGCTCTTCACGACCGACGTGGAAGGCCACAACCAGACCAGCCAGCAGCAGCATAGAAGCCAGTTCAACCGCCAGTACGTAAGGCCCGAACAGCGTAATACCCACTGCTTTAGCACTGATTGGCGTACCGTCGATACCCTGATCGTTAACACCGAGAATGGCGTAAACAATCACCACCAGCATGATGGCCGACAAAATTGCCGGACCAATCCACACCTGCGGTTTCAGCCACTGGCGTTCCTGTTCAATTTCCGAACCGCCCAGGTTGAGCATCATCACCACGAACACGAACAGCACCATAATGGCACCAGCGTAGACAATAATTTCCAGCGCACCGGCGAAGTAAGCGCCCAGTGAGAAGAACACCCCGGAAATCGCCAGCAGCGAAATAATCAGGTACAGCAGTGCGTGCACCGGATTGGTATGGGTGATCACTCGCAAGGTCGCAAGTATGGCTATCAGGCCACAGATATAAAAAGCGAACTCCATTGCCCCTCTCCTTACGGTAACAGGCTCTTGACGTCGATAGGCTTGGCTTCGTTCTCTGCTTCGCCCTTATCTTTGCCGTCGATTGCCATACCTGCCATCCGGTAGAAGTTATATTCCGGGTATTTGCCCGGACCGGAGATCAGCAGATCCTCTTTCTCGTAAACCAGATCCTGGCGCTTGTATTCCCCCATTTCGAAATCCGGGGTTAACTGGATCGCCGTGGTCGGACAGGCTTCTTCGCACAGACCACAGAAAATGCAGCGTGAGAAGTTGATGCGGAAAAATTCCGGATACCAGCGGCCGTCTTTGGTTTCTGCTTTTTGCAGCGAGATACAGCCGACCGGGCAGGCTACCGCGCAGAGGTTACAGGCTACGCAACGCTCTTCGCCGTCCGGGTCGCGGGTCAGAACAATACGACCACGATAACGGGGCGGCAGATAGACCGGCTCTTCCGGGTACATTCGCGTTTCGCGTTTGGCGAACGCGTGCAGGCCGATCATCCAGATACTACGAACCTGGGTGCCGAAACCTACTAACAATTCTTTTAAGGTCATGGTCTTAGTGCCCCTTATTGCGCCTGCCAGAGAATGACAGCCGCCGTTACCAGCAAGTTGATCAGCGTCAGCGGCAGGCAGATTTTCCAGCCGAAGGACATTACCTGGTCATAACGCGGACGCGGTAACGACGCACGAATCAAAATGAACATCATCATAAAGAACGCGGTTTTCAGCGCGAACCAGATGAATGGCGGTAACAACGGGCCTTGCCAGCCACCGAAGAACAGTGTCACCATCAGTGCAGAGATGGTCACAATCCCGATGTATTCACCCACGAAGAACAGACCGAACTTCATACCGGAATATTCAATGTGGTAACCATCCGCCAGTTCCTGCTCGGCTTCCGGCTGGTCAAACGGATGACGGTGACACACCGCCACGCCCGCGATGGCAAAGGTAATAAAACCAAAGAATTGCGGGATGACGTTCCACACATGCGCCTGGCTGTTGACGATGTCGGTCATGTTGAATGAACCGGCCTGCGCCACCACGCCCATCAGGGAAAGCCCGAGGAACACTTCGTAGCTCAGGGTCTGCGCAGAAGCACGCATCGCACCCAACAGCGAGTATTTGTTGTTACTTGACCAGCCCGCAAACAGCACCGCGTAGACCGCCAGGCCTGCCATCATCAGGAAGAACAAAATCCCGATGTTCAGGTCGGCAACCACCCAACCCGGACTGACTGGCACAATCGCAAAGGCCAGCAGCAGCGAGGTAAAGGCAATCATCGGCGCCAGGGTAAAGATGACGCGATCCGAGAATTTCGGGATCCAGTCTTCTTTAAAGAACATTTTGATCATGTCCGCGACCAGCTGGAGCGAACCGCCCCAGCCAACACGGTTAGGTCCGTAACGGTTCTGGAACAGACCCAGCAGGCGACGTTCGCCAAAGCTCATGAATGCCCCGCAGGTGACAACCACCAGCAGGATCGCCACCGCTTTGAGGATGGTCAGCAGGATCTCAATCAGTTCCGGTGATAACCAACTCATTGTTGTGCCTCCTTGAGATCCTCAAGATGCGCGCCAGCCAGCACTGGAGCAATGCCGGACATCCCCATCGGCAAGCCCACCTGCCCTGCCGTCAGCCCTTCGGCGATTTCAACTGGCAACGTGACCGTGTTGCCATCGTAACTAAAGGAGACGCGTGTACCCGCGTTCACACCCAACTTCGCGGCATCTGCCGGGTTAAGTTTGATGTACGGCTGCGGCATACGGCTCTGGAAGACCGGAGCACGCTGTGACAGTTCATCGCTGCCAAACAGGTGGTAGTACGGCGCGATACGCCATTTCCCTTCCTGCGGCTGGAAGCGTGCCGGTACGCTGGTGAAGTAATCCAGACCGTTTTCGCTGATTTCAAACAGACGCACACCCGGATCGCCAAAGCGTAGTTTGCCGCCCACTTCATCCTGGAACTTGTTCCACGCCTGCGGGGAGTTCCAGCCCGGCGCCCAGGCAAACGGCACTTGCGAACGGTGCGCGGTCGGCTGGTTGTTACCTTCCATCGAGAAGGTGAACATGGTGTCAATATCCTGCGGCTGACGCGGCTCATGAACGCTGATGTTGGCGCGCATGGCGGTACGACCACTGTAACGGTGCGGCTCACGAGCCAGTTTCTGACCACGAATGCGGAATGTCGCATCCGGCGCGGCATCTTTGATACCCGCCAGCTCCGGGATTTTCGCCACAACGGCATCAATCACATGGTCGAGCTGCGTCCAGTCCACTTCACGGCTCAGCAGGGTGCTGTGCAGCGAGTGCAGCCAGCGCCAGCTTTCCAGCATGACCGTTTTGCTGTCGTAATAGGACGGGTCGTAAACCTGGAAGAAACGTTGAGCGCGACCTTCGTTGTTGATAACCGTACCGTCGCTTTCAGCAAAGCTGGCGGCGGAAAGCACCAGATGGGCGTTTTCCATGATCGCTGTGCGTTGATGGTCAACCACCATCACCAGCGGCGCTTTAGCCAGCGCAGCATTCACGCGGGTTGCGGAAGCGTGACGATGCAGATCGTTTTCCAGCACCACCACCGCGTCGGCGCGTCCGGTTTCCAGTTCGGTTAACGCTTCTTCAAGCGAACCGCCGCCCATAATGCCCAGCCCCATGCTGTTGACGGAACGGGCAATCATGGTGATACCTACGTCAGCGCCGCGACCTTTCAGGGCTTTCGCGACGTTAGCCGCCGCCTGAATCACTTCTGTGCTACCGGCGTTCGTCCCGGAGATAATCAACGGTTTCTTCGCACCCGCCAGAGCCTGCACGATGACGTCGATTTTGCTTTGCAGCTCAGGCTCGATACCGTCAACCGCTGGCGCGGAGTTATCCAGCGCATGGGCGATGGCAAAACCTAAACGCGCCTGATCTTCAACCGGTGCGCGGTAAGTCCACGCCGCAATATCATCCAGACGAGTGTCATCAACGTTGGTAACAAACAGCGGATGCTTCGCACGTTGACCGATGTTGAGGATTGCCGCAATCTGCCAGTCAGCCACTTTCTGTGCTGCCGCCATTTCGCGTGCTTTACCTTTCACCGCCTGACGCACTGCCAGCGCGACGCGCGCTCCGGTCTGGGTAACGTCTTCGCCCAGCACCAGTACCGCATCGTAAGATTCGATTTCGCGCAGTGCCGGCGTATAAATGCCGCCTTCACGCAGCACTTTCAGCGCCAGTTGCAGACGTTCCTGCTCACCGTGAGCGATACCGGTATAGAAGTTTTCTTCGCCCACCAGCTCACGCAGCGCAAAGTTGCTTTCTACGCTGGCTCGCGGAGAACCGATGCCGATCACTTTCTTCGACTGACGCAGAATATCTGCTGCGCCCTGCATTGCCTGTTCGGCGTTGAGGGTAATGAAATCATCGCCACGACGCTGTACTGGCTGACGCGGACGATCTTTCAGGTTGACGTAGCCGTAACCGAAACGACCACGGTCGCAGAGGAAGTAGTGGTTTACCGTACCGTTGTAACGGTTTTCGATACGACGCAGTTCGCCGTAACGTTCGCCGGGGCTGATGTTACAGCCAATGGAACATTGCTGGCAGATGCTCGGCGCAAACTGCATATCCCATTTACGGTTGTAACGCTCGGAGTGCGTTTTGTCGGTAAATACGCCAGTCGGGCAAATTTCGACCAGGTTACCGGAAAATTCACTTTCCAGGGTGCCGTCTTCAGGGCGACCGAAGTAGACGTTGTCGTGTGCGCCATAAACGCCCAGATCCGTACCGTCAGCGTAATCTTTGTAGTAACGCACACAGCGGTAACAGGCGATGCAGCGGTTCATTTCATGAGAGATGAACGGCCCCAGATCCTGATTGCGGTGGGTACGTTTGGTGAAACGGTAGCGACGGAAGCTGTGTCCGGTCATCACGGTCATATCCTGAAGATGGCAGTTACCGCCCTCTTCACATACCGGACAGTCGTGCGGGTGGTTAGTCATTAACCACTCGACCACACTTTCACGGAACTGTTTCGCTTCTTCGTCGTCAATGGAAATAAAGGTGCCATCGGAAGCTGGTGTCATACAGGACATCACCAGGCGACCACGCGTGTCTTCCGCGTTTTGGTACTGCTTCACCGCACACTGGCGGCAAGCACCGACGCTTCCCAGCGCCGGATGCCAGCAAAAGTAAGGAATATCAAGACCCAGAGACAGACAAGCTTCCAGCAGATTGTCCGCTCCGTTGACCTCGTATTCTTTGCCGTCTACATGAATTGTAGCCATTAGCATGCTTCCAGTTTTCTCAGTCAGAGACTGAGCGTTAATCGAAATTCGGTTACCAGCGTTCTTTCAGCAGGTTCGGCTGAATCCCATTAATCAAATGGGTATTGCTGAACGGCTGTTTGATTCCCGCTTCAAATTCTTCGCGGAAATATTTGATGGCGCTCTGTAACGGCTCCACCGCACCAGGTGCGTGGGCACAGAAGGTTTTACCCGGGCCTAAGAATCGACACAGTTGCTCAAGTGTTTCAATATCGCCCGGCTGACCTTCGCCACGCTCCAGCGCACGCAGAATTTTTACGCTCCACGGCAGACCGTCGCGGCACGGTGTACACCAGCCGCAGGATTCACGGGCGAAAAACTCTTCCAGGTTACGCACCAGCGACACCATGTTGATCTCATGGTCAACCGCCATCGCCAGCGCCGTACCCAGACGGCTGCCCGCTTTACCGATACTTTCGAATTCCATCGGCAGGTCAAGGTGCGCTTCGGTCAGGAAGTCGGTGCCCGCGCCGCCTGGCTGCCAGGCTTTGAATTTCAGGCCGTCACGCATACCACCGGCGTAATCTTCGAGGATCTCGCGTGCGGTGGTGCCGAACGGCAGTTCCCACAGACCCGGATTTTTCACCCGACCGGAGAAGCCCATCAGCTTGGTGCCAGCATCTTTGCTTTTCGAGATGTTCTGATACCACTCCACGCCGTTAGCAAGGATTGCCGGAACGTTACACAGGGTTTCGACGTTGTTGACGCAGGTCGGTTTACCCCATGCGCCGGAGGTTGCCGGGAATGGCGGTTTTGAACGCGGGTTAGCGCGACGCCCTTCCAGGGAGTTGATTAACGCTGTTTCTTCACCGCAGATGTAGCGCCCTGCCCCGGTATGGACAAACAGTTCAAAATCAAAACCTGTTCCCATAATGTTTTTGCCAAGCAGACCCGCTTCGGTCGCTTCGGCAATGGCACGGCGCAGATTCACTGCTGCTTCAATATATTCGCCACGCAGGAAGATGTAGCCACGGTAAGCTTTCAGCGCAAACGCGGAGATGAGCATACCTTCCACCAGCAGGTGCGGCAGTTGTTCCATCAGCAGGCGATCTTTATAGGTGCCCGGCTCCATTTCATCGGCGTTACACAGCAGGTAACGGATGTTCATGGATTCGTCTTTCGGCATCAGGCTCCACTTCAGGCCAGTAGAAAAGCCTGCACCGCCGCGCCCTTTCAGGCCGGAGTCTTTTACCTGATTAACGATTTCGTCCGGAGAAAGCCCGGTCAGCGCCTTACGCGCCCCTTCGTAACCGTTTTTGCTGCGGTATTCATCCAGCCACACTGGCTGTTTATCATCACGCAGACGCCAGGTCAGCGGATGCGTTTCGGGAGTACGGATAATATTTTTCATTTATACCGCTCCAGCAGTTCAGGGATCGCTTCCGGGGTCAGATGCGCGTGAGTGTCCTCATCGATCATCATGTTTGGCCCTTTATCACAGTTCCCCAGGCAGCAGGTTGGCAGCAGCGTAAAGCGACCGTCAAACGTCGTTTGCCCTGGTTTGATGTTCAGTTTTTTCTCCAGCGCCGCCTGAATGCCCTGGTAACCGTTGATGTGACAGACCACGCTGTCGCAATAACGGATCACATGGCGACCAACTGGCTGGCGGAAGATCTGGCTGTAGAATGTTGCCACGCCTTCGACATCGCTCGCCGGAATACCCAGAACGTCAGCGATCGCGTGGATCGCACCGTCCGGCACCCAGCCACGCTGCTTCTGAACGATCTTCAGGGCTTCAATGGACGCCGCACGCGGGTCTTCGTAGTGGTGCATCTCGTGCTCAATCGCTTCACGCTCTGCCGCACTCAGCTCAAAAGCCTCGGTTTGTGGTTGTTGATTCTCGTGCATAATTAGCGGTCCACATCTGACATAACAAAATCGATACTGCCCAGATAAACAATCAGGTCAGACACCAGGCTGCCACGGATCGCCGCCGGAATTTGCTGCAAGTGCGCATAACTCGGCGTGCGGATACGGGTGCGATAACTCATGGTGCTGCCGTCGCTGGTCAGGTAGTAACTGTTGATCCCTTTGGTCGCCTCAATCATCTGGAAGGATTCATTGGCAGGCATCACCGGCCCCCACGACACTTGCAGGAAGTGGGTGATCAGGGTTTCGATATGTTGCAGCGTGCGCTCTTTCGGCGGCGGCGTAGTCAGCGGGTGATCCGCTTTGAACGGGCCTTCCGGCATGTTGTTGAGGCACTGCTCAAGAATGCGCAGGCTCTGGCGCAGCTCTTCCACTTTCAGCATTACGCGGGTGTAGCAGTCAGAAACGCCACCACCAACCGGGATTTCAAAGTCGAAGTTTTCATAGCCAGAATAAGGACGCGCCTTACGCACGTCGAAGTCGATCCCGGTGGCTCGCAGGCCAGCACCGGTGGTGCCCCACTCCAGCGCCTCTTTCGCACCGTAGGCGGCAACGCCCTGGGAACGGCCTTTCAGAATGGTGTTTTGCAGCGCCGCTTTCTCGTAAGACGCCAGACGTTTCGGCATCCAGTCGAGGAACTCACGCAGCAGACGATCCCAGCCACGTGGCAGGTCGTGCGCTACGCCGCCAATACGGAACCACGCTGGGTGCATACGGAAACCAGTGATTGCTTCCACCAGATCGTAAATTTTCTGACGATCGGTAAAGGCGAAGAATACTGGCGTCATTGCGCCGACGTCCTGAATAAAGGTCGAGATATACAGCAGGTGGCTGTTGATGCGGAACAGTTCGGAGAGCATTACGCGAATCACGTTAACGCGATCCGGCACGGTAATTCCGGCCAGTTTCTCTACCGCCAGCACATAAGGCATTTCGTTAACGCAGCCGCCGAGGTATTCGATACGGTCGGTATACGGAATGTAGCTGTGCCATGACTGGCGTTCGCCCATTTTCTCCGCGCCACGGTGGTGGTAGCCGATGTCTGGTACGCAGTCGACAATCTCTTCGCCGTCGAGTTGCAAAACGATACGGAAAGCCCCATGCGCCGACGGGTGGTTCGGACCGAGGTTGAGGAACATGAAGTCCTCGTTTTCGGTGCCGCGCTTCATCCCCCACTCTTCCGGTTTGAAGGTCAGGGCTTCCATCTCCAGATCCTGTTTGGCTTTGGTCAGCTCAAACGGCGAGAATTCGGTTGCGCGCGCCGGGTAATCTTTACGCAGCGGGTGACCTTTCCAGGTTTGCGGCATCATGATGCGGCGCAGGTTCGGGTGACCGTCGAAAGTAATGCCAAACAGATCCCAGGTTTCACGCTCATACCAGTTGGCGTTCGGGAACAATTTGGTAAAGGTCGGTACGTGCAGGTCGTTTTCAGCCAGCGCCACCTTCAGCATGATGTCGCGGTTACGATCGATGGAAATCAGATGGTAGAAAACAGAAAAATCCGCAGCAGGTAGCCCTTCGCGGTGGGTGCGCAGACGTTCGTCCATGCCGTGTAAATCAAACAGCATGACGTAAGGTTTCGGCAGTTTCTTTAAGAAATCGCCAACTTCCAGTAATTGTTCACGCTTGATCCACACAACGGGAACCCCGGTGCGAGTCGCCTGAACAGTAAAGGCATCCGGCCCAAAACGGTTGCGCAGTTCGCCTATCACCGGATCATCAAGATGATCGCGGGTCTGCCAGGCGGGTTCTTGCGCGGTTAAGTCGGTCATATTGTTCACCATTGCATATGGTCCGTGGTGACTGTCGGCGTGGCTTCGCGCAATAGATTTAGGAATAAGCGAAGAAAAATACCTTTGCCGACAGGCGCAAATTAAATCTCGTCAGGGGTGCGCAGGTTGGTAACGGCAATGCGTTCACCGCGCTTGCGTTCGCGCTCTGATTGCATATTGGCGCGATAAACGCCCTGATCGCCAACGACCCAGGAGAGCGGGCGACGTTCTTTACCAATAGATTCCTGCAACAGCATCAGTGCCTGCATATACGCTTCTGGACGCGGCGGACACCCCGGGATATACACATCAACCGGAATGAATTTATCAACGCCCTGTACAACGGAATAAATGTCGTACATACCGCCAGAGTTGGCACAGGCTCCCATGGAGATAACCCATTTCGGCTCCAGCATCTGGTCATACAGACGCTGAATAACCGGTGCCATTTTGGTAAAGCAGGTTCCTGCCACCACCATCAGGTCAGCCTGACGCGGCGAAGCACGTAATACTTCTGCGCCAAAACGCGCCACGTCATGCACCGCAGTAAATGAGGTCACCATCTCAACGTAACAGCAGGAAAGACCGAAGTTATACGGCCAAATTGAGTTTTTACGACCCCAGTTAACCATGTCATTGAGCTTGCCCATAAACACGTTTTTGTTAACTTCTTGCTCCAGAGGGTCGGTTACGATCTCCTGCTTTTGCAGGGGGTAACGGTCGTTCTCACCGTTGGGATCTATGCGGGTGAGCGTATAATCCATCTTAATGCCTCGCGGTTAGCGTTGACGATTAGCGATACTGTTCGTTTCCGGGTTCATACGCTCGCGGCGAGAACGCGCGGGCGTCCAGTCCAGCGCGCCAATACGCACCAGATAAACCAGACCAGCCAGTAACACAAAAATAAAAATTGCCGCTTCTACAAAGCCAATCCAGCCGCTTTCGCGAATGGAAGTTGACCATGCGAACAGATACAGCGCCTCAACGTCGAAGATAACGAAGAACATGGCCACCAGATAAAACTTGGCAGACAGGCGTAAGCGGGCGGAGCCGACCGAGTCGATACCTGATTCAAACGGCACGTTTTTCGACCTCGCGCGTGCGCGACCGCCTAAAAACCAACCGCCTACCAGCATCAGGCAACACAGGCCAATGGCAACGATAAGAAAGATAGCGAATGCCCAGTGATGAGCGATGACTTCAGTGGATGTTGACATACTCATTGCTTACTCATCAAAAGTAGCGCCAGATTCACTGCTCTTCACGGCAGATGGACGCCACATCGATTCATGGGGAGGAATAAAAAAAAACCTTACAATCACTGTAGAAACTATTTTATACAGCTAATTGATGTGGTCTTTTACTCCTTTCTATAACCTTTTGTCAACTTTAACAAAGGTTTCTTCACATTAATTTACATGATATCAACAACTTTTGCATTTAATGCCCTATAGCCCCAGATTGTTGACAACTCCAGGAAAATTAGATGTTGTTGAATCGTGTCCGTTGTGAAGCAATGGAAAAAATACGGGTCTATTTTGACAGGAATTTGTGTCGATTCCTCCCCCCAAAAGAGAGTATTTTCTTGATCTGTGACACGCTTTTGTTAATCCATAACAAAAACACATCAATAATTTTACGTATTTTTTAACATCATTGTAGCAGGAGATTTTTTTCAGGCGATTTTTTGTTCGTAAGCCAGGAGAATGGCTGATGATTGAAAAATGAACACTTTTGTTCGCCGTGAGGAAAATTCTTAAGGATTTATTGTAAAAAAAGCCACTGGCGTTTTATTAATCACCAGTGGCCTATTTTTACAAACTTGTCATCAGAAATTGTTATTGCCGGACGATTATTCGTAATCCCCTTCTATCAACAGGGAATCGTCCCCCTCCTGGGTAGTCAGCGGGCTGTATTGCCATGGGTTGTGATAACTCTCCATAGCCTGGTATATCACCTGCGCCAACTCATTATTGCTGGACGGATCATAGCACAGCAAATATTCGGTATCTGGGAGTGGAGGTAAACCGTCTACCGCGCTCAAAACGCGCAGATCCGGACTCATCATCTCAACCGGTCTTGCTGTCACGCCAAGACCCGCTTTTACTGCAGCACGAACCGCCGGTAATGTGGAGGCAACATACGCCAGGCGCCATGGAATCTCCGCTTTATTGAGCGTTGCCAGAACCATGTCACGGAACGGACTGGGGTCATCCAGTAGCACAAGTGGGATCGGCTCGCCTTTTTGCAACACATATTCCGCAGCGCAATACCAGTGCGTTGGCGAAGTACGCAGGTTCAACGCCTTAAAGGTATCAGGACGATGAGTGGTAACCATTAAATCCACTTCCTGGGACTTCAGCATTTCTGCCATATAGGCATTGCGTTTAACGCGGACATCCAGCGCAAGTTTCGGATAAACCGAACTTACGCGATTAAGCAGGAAAGGTAAGATCGTATCAGCAGATTCATCTGAAGCACCGATAGTTAACACGCCCTGAAGATTACTGAACATCAATGATGAGCAAGCCTCATCATTAAAACGCAGGATTTTCCTGGCGTAACCAAGAAGCTGAATGCCATGTTCAGTTAACAGTTTGTTGCGACCATGCCGAGCGAACAGTTCTTTCCCAACGAGTTGTTCCAGACGTTGCATTTGCTGGCTAACAGCAGACTGAGTACGACACACAGCGGCAGCTGCAGCTGCAAAAGTGTTCAGATCGGCAACAGCAACAAATGTTCTCAGCAGATCGAGGTCGAGGTTAATTATCGGACGATTTGCACTTATCATATATTATCACTTACTGGCGGCTCATACTGAGCTGGTTAATGCTGTGCACACACAAACAAGCAATTCCATTTGTAATGTGCCTCCCTGGCAGTTTCATCCGGAACCCGGATGAAAGTAAAAATGCATATGAGTTGCACTAAAAATGTGGCTCACATTGTTCCGTTATAATGCCTGAAGTAGATCACAGAATATATCTTCAGGGATCGCATATCTATTAAGTTACTCACTCTTTTCTATTTATGACATGCGAGAGTTTATGTAAATGTAAATGTTGCTCCCTGCTCCACTCCCTCGCAGCAGCGCGGCTAATACGTGTACGCGTACAAACAGCGAGGATGAGGCTGCATCAAAAGCAGGTGCTCCGTCATTAAAGTAGGCATTTTACCCTAAAACCCTTTTATTTATAAGGGTCATTGCGAATTATCTGATGCAAAGTTATGTTATGTTAGGCAAAGTAATCTTCTATTATTAATATGCACAACAAAGCCTTTTTGAATATTAAATAATAATTAATTAGCATCACCCGCATTCATTAATTCCTCTTAACAATAATTTCCCCCGTCATCACCTATACGACACATCGGCAATCACTACTCGTTAATTTTTCACTTATAACGAAAATATCATGAATGCTTTATGTTCGTGATTTCTTAAGCCGAAGAAATTTTACACATTTATCTATCAGACAAAAAAACCATACTCTGAATTGATATTCAGAATAAATCACTACCAAACATCACTTATTAAGTATATGCATCTTATTATTTTGCGATAATTAAGTTATTAACAGCACAATTCCTCTTTCTCTGCCAGCAAAATCTTGTTCTGCAGAACTTCAAAACGCCGCCTCGGGGGAGTACATTGTTCTAAGCTGACTTCCACGGCAGGGAGTGGCGATAACAGCAAAAAGGTCAAGATTCATGTCCCCCATTGAAAAATCCAGCAAATTAGAGAATGTCTGTTACGACATCCGTGGTCCGGTGCTGAAAGAAGCAAAACGCCTGGAAGAAGAAGGTAACAAGGTACTGAAACTGAACATCGGCAACCCAGCGCCGTTCGGTTTTGACGCACCCGATGAAATCCTGGTTGACGTGATACGCAACCTCCCGACAGCTCAGGGCTATTGCGATTCCAAAGGTCTTTACTCCGCGCGTAAAGCCATCATGCAGCACTACCAGGCTCGCGGTATGCGTGATGTTACCGTGGAAGATATTTACATTGGCAATGGTGTATCAGAGCTTATCGTTCAGGCAATGCAGGCATTGCTGAACAGTGGGGACGAAATGTTGGTTCCTGCGCCTGATTACCCTCTATGGACAGCGGCAGTTTCGCTCTCCGGCGGTAAAGCAGTGCACTATCTTTGCGATGAATCCTCTGACTGGTTCCCGGATCTCGATGACATTCGCGCCAAAATTACGCCACGCACGCGCGGCATTGTTATTATCAACCCGAACAACCCAACCGGCGCAGTATATTCTAAAGAGCTTTTGATGGAGATTGTGGAGATTGCGCGTCAACATAATCTCATTATCTTCGCCGATGAAATTTACGACAAAATCCTCTATGACGACGCTGAACATCACTCGATTGCGCCGTTAGCTCCTGACCTGCTGACTATTACCTTTAACGGACTGTCGAAAACGTATCGTGTTGCAGGCTTCCGTCAGGGCTGGATGGTATTGAACGGGCCGAAAAAACACGCCAAAGGCTACATCGAAGGTCTGGAAATGCTGGCCTCAATGCGACTTTGCGCTAACGTTCCCGCACAACACGCAATACAGACCGCACTCGGCGGCTATCAGAGCATCAGCGAGTTTATCATGCCGGGTGGACGTCTTTACGAGCAGCGTAATCGCGCCTGGGAATTGATTAACGACATTCCAGGTGTTTCCTGCGTGAAGCCGCGCGGCGCACTGTACATGTTCCCGAAAATCGACGCCAAACGCTTTAATATTCACGACGATCAGAAGATGGTACTGGATTTCCTGTTACAGGAAAAAGTTCTGCTGGTACAAGGAACTGCATTTAACTGGCCATGGCCGGATCACTTCCGCATTGTCACGCTGCCGCGTGTTGATGATATCGAACTGTCCTTGAGCAAGTTCGCTCGTTTCCTTTCCGGTTATCATCAGTTGTAATCTTAAATTCACTGCCGGAGATTGCATCCGGCAGTGTTATCCCTCCACAATGACCTCAGGATGTCATCACTCGTAAGGTCACTATGAAACAGAGCCATTTTTTTGCCCACCTCTCCCGCCTGAAACTCATTAACCGCTGGCCGCTAATGCGCAACGTGCGGACGGAAAATGTGTCCGAACACAGTTTGCAGGTAGCGATGGTCGCCCATGCGCTGGCAGCCATCAAGAATCGCAAATTTGGCGGACAGGTGAATGCAGAACGCATCGCACTTCTGGCGATGTACCACGATGCCTCTGAAGTGCTCACGGGCGATCTCCCTACTCCGGTGAAATACTTCAACTCGCAAATCGCCCAGGAATATAAAGCCATTGAGAAAATCGCTCAGCAAAAACTTGTCGATATGGTTCCGGAGGAGCTGCGGGATATTTTTGCGCCATTAATCGATGAAAATGCGTATAGCGATGAAGAAAAGTCACTGGTTAAACAGGCGGATGCGCTGTGTGCATATCTGAAATGCCTGGAAGAACTCGCAGCCGGAAATAATGAATTTTTACTGGCAAAAACGCGACTGGAAGCAACGCTTGAAGCGCGCCGCAGCCAGGAGATGGACTACTTCATGGAGGTATTTGTTCCCAGCTTTCATCTTTCGCTCGATGAGATTAGCCAGGATTCACCGCTGTAAGCAGCCAGATACCAGCCGACACAGCCTGATAAGACGCGCCAGCGTCGCATCAGGCAATAAGCGACGGATGCGACATCTGGCTCTCGTCAAAATGGAAACAACATCGGGATCATCACCACACAAACCACCATCACGATAATGGTGAACGGTACTCCCAGCTTCACAAAGTCGCTGAAGCTGTAATTCCCCGGGCCTAAAACCAGTGTGTTAACGGGTGAAGAAACTGGCGTCATAAAAGCGGCGGATGCAGCCATCGCCACGACCATTGCGAACGGATAAGGTGATACGCCCATTGTTTTTGCGGCAGCCAGCGCAATCGGAGCCATCAACACCGCCGTCGCGGTATTAGAGATAAATAACCCAATAACTGCCGACAAGACAAACAAACAGACCAGCATCATATGCGGCCCGTAACCGCCGCCGATGTCCATCAGCCCTTTCACCGCCAGCGCGACACCACCGGTTTTCTGTAATGCCACAGCAAACGGCATCATCCCAACGATCAAAATAATGCTCGGCCAGTGAATGGATTTATAGGCACTTTCGGCATCGATACAGCGGAATTTCCCCATCAGCAGGCAGGCAATGATAGCGGCAACAGGGTTAGGAATTTCATCGGTCAGCATTAACGCCACCATCAGCACCAGACAGAAAATGGCATGTGGCGCCTGGCTGTGTGCGGGAGATGCTTCACTCACTTCTTCTGGTAAATTCAGCGCCACAAAATCGCGGCCCTGTTTTGCCAGCATACCGATCAGTTTCCAGTTACCAACCACCAGAATAATATCGCCCAGCAGCAGAGGTTCATCCGCCAACGAACCTTCCAGCGCCACGCCATTGCGTTTCAGCCCCACGACATTCAGCCCGTAGCGGGTACGAAAGCCGATTTCGCGCACCGATTTACCAATAAGCTCTGACTCAGGAATTAATGAAATCTCTGCCATGCCGACATCAAGAGCCTGATCGGAAAAATACTCGCCGCGCAAAACCATCGGCTCCAGTAATTGTTCACTGCAAAATTGCCGGAGATCAACGTCAGCCGCTGACATATCAATAAGCAAAACGTCACGCGCGCGAAATTCAGAAACCCCGTTCACATTCACAATAACACGACGAAAACGACGCCAGCGTTCAACACCAATGACGTTTGCGCCATAGCGTTCACGCAATTTAAGGTCGTCCAGCCGTTGACCGATCATCGGCGAACCGGGGCGAATAGCCAGACGGCGCGCACGCCCGGTAAGACGGTATTCACGAATAAGATCGCGGAAGGTGCGACGCGTCCAGCCTTCGCGCTGCGGGGTCTGGGAATCCCCTTTCAGCATAAAACGCATCACCAGCATGTATAAGATGCCGAGTACCAATACGACCAGGCCGATAGGCGTTACGCTAAAGAAACTAAACCCGTGATAACCCTCGCGTAGCAGTTCGCTGTTCACCACCAGGTTAGGCGGGGTCGCCACCAGCGTCATCATGCCGCTAATCAGCCCGGCAAAACTTAGCGGCATCATCAGGCGCGATGGCGACGTTTGCATACGCATGGCAACGCTTAACACCACGGGAATAAAGATAGCGACGACGCCAGTTGAACTCATAAATGCGCCAAGACCGGCGACAGTTAACATCAGTAAAACCAGCATTTTGATTTCACTGTTGCCGGCCACTTTGACCAGCCATGTCCCCATCACGGTGGCAACGCCGGTACGGACTAAACCATCGCCAATAATAAACAGGGCGGCGATCAGCACAACGTTAGGATCGGAAAAGCCGGAAAAAACTTCGGGGACCGTCAGCGTTCCGCTTAATGCAAACGCGACAATAACAAACAAAGCGACCGCATCCATACGCACTCTGCCTGTTGCAAACAGGACTATGGCAACGGCCAGTAATGAGAGAACCCAGATCAATTCACCGTTCACAACTTATCCTTGTTAATTGAGGGGGATGGCTTGATTCTGCCACAAAAAAGCCCCGACGAGACGGGGCTAAATCATGATTAGGTGTTTCACGAAATAATAACATCGCCATTTGGCTGTTTGGTCACAGTAATTTGCTCCAGACTATGGAGAACCAAATCTACCTCATTCAGACGTGGAGTGTCTGCCGGTGCATTAACCGCAATAACATGGCATCCCGCTGCCAGGCCAGAAAGCACACCTGCGGGAGCGTCTTCCACTACAACGCATTCGTGTGGTGCAAGACCCAGCAGTTGCGCGCCTAACAAATAGGCGTCAGGCTCTGGTTTCCCACGTTTCACCCGCTCCGCAGTAACAAATACTTCCGGTGCGGGAAGTCCGGCTACTTTGTGGCGCGCTCGTGCAACTGGCATTGAACCTGAAGTCACAATCGCCCATGGAATACCCGCTTTATTCAAATGATTGAGTAAAGCTATCGCCCCCGGGAGTGCGGAAATTCCTTCGGTTTCCGTAGCCTCGATTTGCTCCAGACGCGTAAACTCTGCAGCAATTTCCGCCTCCGATTTCCCCACCATAAAATGGCGCAGAGACGTTATTGCCTGTTTACCGTGAATAAAAGCCAGCACTTCTTCCGGCGTTAATCCATGGCGTCTCGCCCAGTTGCTCCACGCCCGCTCTACCGCAGGCAGGGAGTCTACCAGCGTACCATCAAGATCAAACAGAAAACCTTTGCACCGCACGCAAGCCTCCTCAGGCGTTAATGATTTGATTAATTTCGTTTGTGCTCAGATGATACTGACGCGGGCAAGAATGCCAGACATTCAACATGCGTTGGTATTTCTCCCACATTGGCGTCTGGGCATTAAAGCCGTGAGTCCCGGCATCAAAATGGGTGTAACGCCCTTCGACATTAACCATAAAGCGTACATAACCGAGATAACGTGCTTCGGTGGCAGCGTCGAAGCCGAGGAAAGTGACACGGCGTTCATCGATAGCTTGTTGATCCTGCAAATTAGACCAGGAGACATGCAGTGCGTGATACATCTCCATAATGTCGATGATAGTACGGCAGGTTTCTTCTTTCAGCTCGCCAAACTCACGATCCAGTTCGCGCATCTGCAATCCATAACCGCGTTCAATGATTGTTTGCAGACGACGATAACGTTCAGCATTTGCCGGATCGAGCATAGTCATCATTTTGTACTGGTTAGACAAAATAAGACGTTGCGCGTTGGTCATTTCCATTGTTGACTCCTGTATCACTTTACTACGGTGAAAAAAAAGAAGGCCGATGTCTGCCTTCTTTTATATGCGTAATCAGGGGTCAATTACAAATCATCAAGGAAAGTTTTATCCAGTTGTTTGAAGGCGCGCTTAAGCGTGTCAGCTAATGCCTGATAGTCAGGCTTGCCTTCTACGGGGGCTAATGCTTGCCCGGCCTCCTGCAATTTACCACGAACCTCATAAAACCAACTCAGGATCGCCGGCGGTAATGGCGTAACAGAACGTTTGCCCAGCCACCACAGCCCCTGCATCGGCAAACTCAGGGCGAACAGCGCAGTAGCAACAGCCGGCCCAAGCTGACCGCCTAGCGCAATTTGCCAGCAGAGAGTAAACACAGCAATCGGCGGCATAAAACGAATCGCATAGCGCGTCATCTTGATAACGCGATTTTCAACAAAGACCGGGGCAAGGCGTTTTTCCAGCGGCCACGTCTTTGAGTAATGCTGTCCCCGGCGAAACAAGCTAAAAAAATTAACAGAACGATTATCCGGCGTTGACATGCTTCACCTCAACTTCACATATAAAGATTCAAAAATTTGTGCAAATTCACAACTCAGCGGGACAACGTTCAAAACATTTTGTCTTCCATACCCACTATCAGGTATCCTTTAGCAGCCTGAAGGCCTAAGTAGTACATATTCATTGAGTCGTCAAATTCATATACATTATGCCATTGGCTGAAAATTACGCAAAATGGCATAGACTCAAGATATTTATTCCATCATGCAAAAAAAATTTGCAGTGCATGATGTTAATCATAAATGTCGGTGTCATCATGCGCTACGCTCTATGGCTCCCTGACGTTTTTTTAGCCACGTATCAATTATAGGTACTTCCATGTCGAGTAAGTTAGTACTGGTTCTGAACTGCGGTAGTTCTTCACTGAAATTTGCAATCATCGATGCTGTAAATGGTGAAGAGTACCTTTCTGGTTTAGCCGAATGTTTCCACCTGCCCGAAGCACGCATCAAATGGAAAATGGACGGCAATAAACAAGAAGCGGCTTTAGGTGCAGGCGCCGCTCACAGCGAAGCGCTCAACTTTATCGTTAATAATATTCTGGCACAAAAACCAGAACTTTCTGCGCAGCTGACCGCTATCGGTCACCGTATCGTACACGGCGGCGAGAAGTATACCAGCTCCGTAGTGATCGATGAGTCTGTTATTCAGGGTATCAAAGATGCGGCTTCTTTTGCACCGCTGCACAACCCGGCTCACCTGATCGGTATCGAAGAAGCTCTGAAATCTTTCCCGCAGCTGAAAGACAAAAACGTTGCTGTATTTGACACTGCGTTCCACCAGACTATGCCGGAAGAGTCTTACCTCTACGCTCTGCCGTACAACCTGTACAAAGAGCACGGCATCCGTCGTTACGGCGCGCACGGCACCAGCCACTTCTATGTAACCCAGGAAGCGGCAAAAATGCTGAACAAACCGGTAGAAGAGCTGAACATCATCACCTGCCACCTGGGCAACGGTGGTTCCGTTTCTGCTATCCGCAACGGTAAATGCGTTGACACCTCTATGGGTCTGACCCCGCTGGAAGGTCTGGTAATGGGTACTCGCTCTGGCGATATCGACCCGGCTATCATCTTCCACCTGCACGACACCCTGGGCATGAGCGTTGACGCAATCAACAAAATGCTGACCAAAGAGTCTGGCCTGCTGGGTCTGACCGAAGTCACCAGCGACTGCCGCTATGTTGAAGACAACTACGCGACTAAAGAAGACGCGAAGCGCGCAATGGACGTTTACTGCCACCGTCTGGCGAAATATATCGGTGCATACACTGCACTGATGGATGGTCGTCTGGACGCAGTTGTATTCACCGGTGGTATCGGTGAAAATGCCGCGATGGTTCGTGAACTGTCTCTGGGCAAACTGGGCGTGCTGGGCTTTGAAGTTGATCATGAACGCAACCTGGCTGCACGTTTCGGCAAATCTGGTTTCATCAACAAAGAAGGCACCCGCCCTGCTGTTGTGATCCCAACCAACGAAGAGCTGGTTATCGCGCAAGACGCCTGCCGCCTGACCGCCTGATTCCACACCGCCAGCCCTGCTGGCGGTGCTGTTTTGTAACCCGCCAAACCGGCGGTAACGAAAGAGGATAAACCGTGTCCCGTATTATTATGCTGATCCCTACCGGAACCAGCGTCGGTCTGACCAGCGTCAGTCTTGGCGTGATCCGTGCAATGGAACGCAAAGGCGTTCGTCTGAGCGTTTTCAAACCTATCGCTCAGCCGCGTACCGGTGGCGATGCGCCCGATCAGACAACGACTATTGTGCGTGCGAATTCTTCCACCACGACAGCCGCTGAACCGCTGAAAATGAGTTACGTTGAAGGTCTGCTTTCCAGCAATAAAAAAGATGTGCTGATGGAAGAGATCGTCGCGAACTACCACGCTAACACCAAAGACGCTGAAGTTGTTCTGGTTGAAGGTCTGATCCCGACACGTAAGCACCAGTTTGCCCAGTCTCTGAACTACGAAATCGCCAAAACGCTGAATGCGGAAATCGTCTTCGTTATGTCTCAGGGCACTGACACCCCGGAACAGCTGAAAGAGCGTATCGAACTGACTCGCAACAGCTTCGGCGGTGCAAAAAACACCAATATCACCGGCGTTATCGTTAACAAACTGAACGCACCGGTTGATGAACAAGGGCGTACTCGCCCGGATCTGTCCGAGATTTTCGACGACTCTTCCAAAGCTAAAGTCAACAATGTTGATCCGGCGAAGCTGCAAGAATCCAGCCCGTTGCCGGTTCTCGGCGCTGTGCCGTGGAGCTTTGATCTGATCGCGACCCGTGCGATCGATATGGCGCGTCACCTGAATGCGACCATCATCAACGAAGGCGACATCAACACTCGCCGCGTTAAATCCGTCACTTTCTGCGCACGCAGCATTCCGCACATGCTGGAGCACTTCCGTGCTGGTTCTCTGCTGGTGACTTCCGCAGACCGTCCTGATGTGCTGGTTGCCGCTTGCCTGGCTGCAATGAACGGCGTAGAAATCGGTGCCCTGCTGCTGACTGGCGGCTACGAAATGGACGCGCGCATTTCTAAACTGTGCGAACGTGCTTTCGCTACCGGCCTGCCGGTATTTATGGTGAACACCAACACCTGGCAGACTTCTCTGAGCCTGCAGAGCTTCAACCTGGAAGTTCCGGTTGACGATCATGAGCGTATCGAGAAAGTTCAGGAATATGTTGCTAACTACATCAACGCTGACTGGATCGATTCTCTGACTGCCACTTCCGAGCGCAGCCGTCGCCTGTCTCCGCCAGCATTCCGTTATCAGCTGACCGAACTGGCGCGCAAAGCGGGCAAACGTATTGTTCTGCCGGAAGGCGACGAACCGCGTACGGTTAAAGCAGCCGCTATCTGTGCTGAACGTGGTATCGCAACTTGCGTTCTGCTGGGTAATCCGGCAGAGATCAACCGCGTTGCAGCTTCTCAGGGCGTAGAACTGGGCGCAGGCATCGAAATCGTTGATCCAGAAGTGGTTCGCGAAAGCTATGTTGCTCGTCTGGTCGAACTGCGTAAGAACAAAGGTATGACCGAAACCGTTGCCCGCGAACAGCTGGAAGACAACGTGGTTCTCGGTACGCTGATGCTGGAACAGGATGAAGTTGACGGTCTGGTTTCCGGTGCTGTTCACACCACCGCAAACACCATCCGTCCGCCGCTGCAGCTGATCAAAACTGCACCGGGCAGCTCCCTGGTATCTTCCGTGTTCTTCATGCTGCTGCCGGAACAGGTTTACGTTTACGGTGACTGTGCGATCAACCCGGATCCGACCGCAGAACAGCTGGCAGAAATTGCGATTCAGTCCGCAGACTCCGCCGCTGCCTTCGGTATCGAACCGCGTGTTGCTATGCTCTCCTACTCCACCGGTACTTCTGGTGCAGGTAGCGACGTAGAAAAAGTTCGCGAAGCAACTCGTCTGGCGCAAGAAAAACGTCCTGACCTGATGATCGACGGTCCGCTGCAGTACGACGCTGCGGTAATGGCTGACGTTGCGAAATCTAAAGCACCGAACTCTCCGGTTGCAGGTCGCGCTACCGTGTTCATCTTCCCGGATCTGAACACCGGTAACACCACCTACAAAGCGGTACAGCGTTCTGCCGACCTGATCTCCATCGGGCCGATGCTGCAGGGTATGCGCAAGCCGGTTAACGACCTGTCCCGTGGCGCTCTGGTTGACGACATCGTCTACACCATCGCGCTGACTGCGATTCAGTCTGCACAGCAGCAGCAGTAATCTCGTCATCATCCGCAGCCTTGCGCTGCGGATATCTGAACCGGAAATAGTCACTATTTTCGGTTTTTTATTCTCTTAATTTGCATTACTCCTTTCTGATTATCTTGCTTAACTGCGCTGCATCAATGAATTGCGCCATATCACTTTGCATACTTACCACTTTGTCTTGTGCAAGGGAAAATTTGCGCTATGTCCGCAATAACTGAATCCAAACCAACCAGAAGATGGGCAATGCCCGATACGCTGGTGATTATCTTTTTTGTCGCTATTTTAACCAGCCTCGCCACATGGGTTGTTCCGGTGGGGATGTTTGACAGTCAGGAAGTGCAGTACCAGGTTGATGGTCAGACGAAAACACGCAAAGTCGTAGACCCTCACTCATTTCGCATTCTGACCAACGAGGCCGGCGAACCTGAGTATCACCGCGTACAACTGTTCTCGACCGGAGATGAACGTCCAGGCCTGATGAACTTCCCGTTTGAAGGGTTAACCTCCGGATCGAAATACGGGACAGCCGTTGGCATCATCATGTTTATGCTGGTGATCGGCGGTGCATTTGGCATCGTGATGCGTACAGGAACCATTGATAACGGCATCCTGGCGCTTATCCGCCATACACGAGGGAATGAAATTCTCTTTATTCCTGCGCTGTTTATTCTCTTTTCGCTCGGTGGTGCGGTGTTTGGCATGGGAGAAGAGGCCGTCGCCTTTGCCATCATCATTGCCCCGCTAATGGTACGACTGGGTTATGACAGTATTACTACCGTCCTGGTGACCTATATCGCCACTCAAATCGGTTTTGCCAGCTCGTGGATGAACCCGTTCTGCGTGGTTGTCGCCCAGGGGATTGCTGGCGTTCCGGTGCTTTCCGGCTCCGGCCTGCGCATTGTGGTGTGGGTTATCGCCACTCTGATTGGCCTGATCTTTACCATGGTTTACGCCTCACGAGTGAAAAAGAATCCTCTGTTGTCACGCGTGCATGATTCCGATCGCTTCTTCCGTGAAAAGCAGGCTGACGTTGAACAACGTCCGTTTACCTTTGGTGACTGGCTGGTATTGATTGTCCTGACCGCCGTTATGATCTGGGTGATTTGGGGGGTGATCGTTAATGCCTGGTTTATTCCAGAAATCGCCAGCCAGTTCTTCACTATGGGGCTGGTGATTGGCATCATCGGCGTTGTCTTCCGTCTTAACGGCATGACGGTAAATACCATGGCTTCATCCTTTACCGAAGGCGCGCGCATGATGATCGCCCCTGCCCTGCTGGTGGGTTTCGCCAAAGGGATTTTGCTGCTGGTGGGTAACGGTGAAGCTGGTGAGGCCAGCGTGCTGAATACTATCCTCAACAGCATTGCCAATGCCATTAGCGGTCTGGATAACGCTGTCGCGGCCTGGTTTATGTTGCTCTTCCAGGCGGTATTTAATTTCTTCGTGACATCCGGTTCTGGTCAGGCTGCGCTAACCATGCCGTTACTGGCACCGCTTGGCGATCTGGTCGGTGTTAACCGTCAGGTTACCGTGCTGGCGTTCCAGTTTGGCGATGGCTTCAGTCACATCATTTACCCGACCTCGGCGTCGTTAATGGCGACACTCGGCGTTTGCCGGGTGGACTTCCGTAACTGGGTGAAAGTGGGTGCGACACTGCTTGGACTGCTGTTTATTATGTCCAGCGTCGTGGTGATCGGCGCTCAGTTAATGGGCTACCATTAAAAATGTTAAGAGCCGCAATTGCGGCTCTTTTTTCATTCTGCCGTTTCAGTCTCTACGGCTTCATTTTTGGCATTGCGCTTCATCCACAACGCCAGGGCTTTCAGCGAGTCTGGAGTAAACTCATCGCAACGTGCGGTGATTTCTTCCGGCGTTAGCCAGCAAACTTCACTGACTTCATCTTCCTGGAGGGCGAATGGACCGTGAGAGACACAACTGAACAGCGCGCCCCAGACACGGCAATTTTTATCTTCGAAATAGAACTGCCCGTGCTCGGCAAAGGGGACACCGGCAATGCCCAACTCTTCTTCCGCTTCGCGACGTGCGGATTCCAGCAGTTGCTCATCGGCCTGGACCACACCACCAGCGGTCGCATCTAACATGCCGGGTAAAAAGTCTTTTGTCTCGGTACGACGCTGCACAAGAATTTTGCCCATGCCATCATGCACGACGATATAAGTTGCACGATGACGCAGACACTGTGCCCGCATTTGTTCCCGGCTGGCTTGTGCAATGACTTCGTTCTCTTCATTGACAATATCCACCCATTCAGTACTTGCCAAACGACGCTGTTCCATTATCAGGAAACCTTCTTTTTCTGGCGCTCTTACGGCGCATTTTGAGTTGTGGAGTAAATTACGGATTAATCGCGATCTGCGCAATGATACTTTGATCATTGAGTGCGATTACGCTTAGTACGTCATCATCCAACATGCCATAGCTCGCCGGATAGCCGCCTTTCGGAATGCTTACCGAACCGGGGTTAAAGTGGAAAATTTCACCCCGCTGTTCCGCCACTGGTAGATGGGTATGACCGTACACCAGCACGTCGTTCTGGTTTAAAGCCGGCAGATTATCCGGGCCAAACAGATGACCATGCGTCAGAAACAGACGTTGTTTTTCCAGTAATACCTGTTGCCACGGTGCGGTTATAGGGAAGTGCAGCAGCATCTGATCCACTTCGCTATCGCAGTTGCCGCGCACGGCGATAACTTTATGCGCCACCTCATTCAGCCGTTCGGCTACTTTGGCTGGCGCATACCCTTCAGGCAGGGCGTTTCTCGGGCCATGATTCAGCACGTCGCCAAGAATCACCAGCCACTGAGCTCCGCTCTGGGCAAACAAATCCAGAACACGTTCCGTCGCCGGTAACGACCCATGAATGTCCGATGCAAACATCAGTTTCATCACTCACTCCTCGTCGAAAAAACGTAAGCTATGATACTGGATTCTATCGCCTCTATCAGCCAGATTGCTTCGCCGAAAGTGCAATAAAAAGCTGAACTGAAGCCCGCTGCCACTGGAATGCTGCATAATCCACCAGACGTTCCGGCACCTCATCACCCTGTAATACCAGGCGGTTAATCATTAACGCCAAATCAGTATCTGCAATACACCACTCACCAAACAGATTCGGCTGGTCATGCGCCAGTAAATGTTCTGCCATCGCGAACAGTTTCTCTGCACTGGCCTTTCCCTCCACCGTTAATGGCGCTTTTTT
The DNA here is from genome assembly GCF_013368855.2 of Escherichia sp. 93.0816. Classification (NCBI taxonomy): domain Bacteria; kingdom Pseudomonadati; phylum Pseudomonadota; class Gammaproteobacteria; order Enterobacterales; family Enterobacteriaceae; genus Escherichia; species Escherichia sp. 93.0816. The sequence continues at coordinate 220,524 of NZ_JABWNC020000004.1, forward strand.
AGTACCAGCAAAGACAACATCCGTCGGACGTTCTTCGCGGATGGGCATCAGATCGCTGCGTAGCCAGGCCTGAATCTGCCGTGCTCGCGCCCGATTTTGCAAATCAAGCGGATAAATGCGTTCCCAGGTCGGCGGCGCAAAACGATCCTCCAGATATTCTGCAATGGCAGAGGATTCACTCAACTCAAAATCATCAATTTGTAACAACGGCACGCGCCGTGTCTGTCCGTAACCTTGCCACGTCGGCCGCAAATGTTCACCGCTGTCGAGGTTGATGGTTTTTATATGAAAAGGCAGGCCTTTCTCCTGCAACGCCACCCAGGCGGATAACACATAAGGGGAGAAAAAATGGGCATCTGACCACAGCGTGATTGCAGGTTTACTCATTATGTCCTCAGCGATAAATGGGCTTGCTATCAAACTATAGAGCCTTTTTGTCACGGTTACTTGATGAAAACTTACACAAGTCGCTGCGCTTTCTATACTTGATGTGTTCAGATTATTAGATAACCGGAGCTGCAATGATCGATCTCTATTTCGCCCCAACGCCGAATGGTCACAAAATTACGTTGTTTCTCGAAGAGGCGGGACTGGATTATCGCTTAATCAAAGTTGACCTCGGTAAAGGCGGTCAGTTTCGCCCGGAGTTTTTGCGCATTTCACCCAACAATAAAATTCCGGCGATTGTTGATCATGCCCCGACTGACGGCGGTGAACCATTAAGCCTCTTTGAGTCAGGTGCAATTTTGTTGTATCTGGCGGAAAAAACAGGGCTATTTTTAGGTCATGAACCGCGTGAGCGCGCCGCCACATTACAGTGGTTATTCTGGCAGGTTGGAGGCCTGGGGCCGATGCTCGGGCAAAATCACCATTTTAATCATGCAGCGCCACAGACTATTCCCTATGCAATTGAGCGTTATCAGGTTGAAACTCAGCGTCTGTATCATGTGCTGAATAAGCGCCTGGAAAACTCGCCCTGGCTGGGCGGTGAAAACTACAGTATTGCAGATATTGCCTGTTGGCCGTGGGTTAATGCCTGGACTCGCCAGCGAATTGAACTCGCGATGTATCCGGCAGTAAAAAATTGGTATGAACGAATCCGCTCACGTCCTGCTACCGGGCAGGCGCTACTAAAAGCACAAGTAAATGATGAGATTTCGAATAGTTAACAGAACCTGGTTCTCGTGTATTATTTAATCCTAAATAAAACAACGGAGAACCTGCAATGGCACAACCTGCCGCGATTATTCGTATAAAGAACCTTCGCTTACGTACATTTATCGGAATTAAAGACGAAGAGATTAACAACCGTCAGGATATCGTTATCAACGTGACGATCCATTACCCCGCCGATAAAGCGCGTACCAGCGAAGATATTAATGACGCGCTGAATTATCGCACCGTTACCAAAAACATCATTCAACACGTAGAGAATAACCGTTTCTCTTTGCTGGAAAAATTAACTCAGGATGTGCTCGATATCGCACGTGAACATCACTGGGTGACGTATGCTGAAGTGGAGATCGATAAACTTCACGCGCTGCGCTATGCCGATTCGGTATCCATGACCTTGAGCTGGCAGCGTTAACCGCTATATCGGGAGGCTGCATGAATATAGTGATCACCGGAGGGACAGGATTAATTGGTCGCCATTTAATCCCACGCTTGTTGGAACTGGGTCATCAGGTAACGGTGGTAACGCGTAACCCGCAGAAAGCCAGTTCCGTTCTCGGCTCCCGAGTGACACTATGGCAAGGGCTTGCCGATCAAAGCAACCTCAACGGCGTTGATGCGGTGATCAATCTGGCCGGTGAACCAATAGCCGATAAACGCTGGACTCGCGAGCAAAAAGATCGCCTCTGCCAAAGCCGCTGGAATATCACGCAAAAACTGGTGGATTTGATTAACGCCAGCGACACGCCGCCGTCAGTGCTCATTTCAGGCTCGGCGGCGGGATATTATGGTGACTTAGGTGAAGTCGTGGTCACTGAAGAAGAACCGCCACATAACGAATTTACCCATAAACTCTGCGCCCGTTGGGAAGAAATTGCCTGTCGGGCGCAAAGCGACAAAACACGAGTGTGCCTGCTGCGTACCGGCGTAGTACTGGCTTCGGATGGCGGTATCCTCGGCAAAATGCTGCCTCCGTTTCGCCTTGGCCTGGGTGGTCCGATTGGCTCCGGTCGGCAGTATCTGGCCTGGATTCATATTGATGATATGGTCAACGGTATTCTCTGGCTGCTGGATAACGAGCTGCGCGGGCCATTTAATATGGTTTCGCCCTACCCGGTACACAATGAACAATTTGCCCATGCGCTTGGTCATGCGCTGCATCGCCCGGCGATTTTGCGCGTCCCTGCCACAGCTATTCGCTTGCTGATGGGGGAATCATCGGTTCTGGTCTTGGGCGGACAACGTGCGTTGCCAAAACGGCTTGAAGAAGCGGGGTTCGCTTTTCGCTGGTACGATTTAGAAGAGGCGCTGGCGGATGTCGTTCGCTGATGTGGTTTACTGCAAACATCCGCCAGTTAACTCCCGGTGTTACAGGGTTAGTGGCTTTGCGCTATAAGATCGTCTGGCGATAGTCGGGTCACCATCATAACTAACTCTCTGTCTAAACCTCTATCCAGCATCTCCTGAGCAATACGCAGGGCTTCTTCGTGTTTGCCCTGCATTGCGCCTTCTTCACGTAATCTGTCAGCAATGGTCATCAGTTTCTCCTTTTCTTGTGGTGCGCGTTCTGTTATCTCACCAATAAATGCACGGAAACGCTGGGCATCCCCTGTTTGTAATACGTAATTAAACAGGGCTTTTAGCTGTCTGTCATTAGTGTTCCCTGTAACTAGCAGCGAAACAATTTGGTCGACTAATCCCAACAGATCGCGCTGGCGAATATGTTTCTGAATTAACTCCAACAGCGCCATTTTGCGGTGTTGCATAATCTCGTCATCCGGCACCACGGTAATATCCACCAACGGAAACGCTGATGAATATATTTTGCGGGCAATCGCAGGCTCGGCAAATTCATCAAGCCAGCAGAGTGAATATGGATAAGGGCTTCTGCAGCCATGATAAAACAGCATCGGGATCACCAATGGAAGCTCTTTATAGCCCGCATCAAGATGGTTTTGCATTGCCGCAATGGAATAACGCATCATGCGAAAAGCCATTAATTCTTCCGGCTTACTTTGGTGCTCTATCACTACATAAATATAACCCACTCCCTCCTGCGTTTTCACAGACCACAAGAGGTCGGAATAATATTGCCGCAGGTCTTCATCAATAAAACTGTTTGGTTCCAGTTTAAGCGTCGTTAAATCACACAGTTTACGCAGCGGCGCGGGAAGGTGAATATCAATAAAATCCCGCGCGGTGTCTGGATGGCGTAAAAAAGATTTAAATACCGCATCATGCGGCGTGGAAGTTGTCGATATTGTCATGGCGTTCCGTCACCCCTCAAATTTAAGATGACGCGACAATAACCACGATTAACACCCAATGCAGCAGGCAGTTTTTATCTTTGGACAGCGAATTCAGAAGTATTTTTAGCGGACTGCAACTTTTACATTTTAGCGGAAGCTGACTCGCAAATTCCCCCTGAAAATACACCGGCAGCATTAGCCACCGGAGAGATAATTATTTTAGCGATCCCTTAAGGAACTGTTGCAGACGCGGACTTTGCGGGTTGCCGAATAACTTTTCTGGCGTACCCTCTTCTTCAATTTTCCCTTGATGAAGAAAAATTACATGCGTGGAGACGTGGCGGGCAAAGCCCATTTCGTGGGTCACTACAACCATCGTTTTCCCCTCTTCTGCGAGCTGCTGCATAATACGCAACACCTCGCCTACCAGTTCAGGATCGAGCGCCGAGGTAGGTTCATCAAACAGCAGAACTTCCGGTTCCATTGCCAGCGCCCTTGCGATGGAAACACGCTGTTGCTGACCACCGGACAGGTGCACCGGGTATTTACCCTGCGCACGTTCGTCTATGCCGACTTTCGCCAGATACTTCACCGCCCGCTCGCGAGCTTCCTGCTTGCTCAGGCCTAACACCTGAATCGGCGCTTCCATGACGTTTTCCAGTACCGTCATATGGCTCCAGAGATTGAAGTGCTGGAACACCATGGTCAGGCGTGTGCGCAGTAAGCGCAGCTGATTTTTATCGGCGACTTTGAGTTGACCGTCTTTATCACGCACCAGATTGATCGTCTGGCCATTGACCACGATCGATCCTTCACTCGGTTTTTCGAGGAAGTTAATGCAGCGCAGAAAGGTACTTTTCCCCGATCCCGACGATCCGATGATGCTTATTACATCTCCGGCATTCGCTTGCAGTGAGACCCCTTTCAGCACTTCGTGTTCGCCATAGCGTTTGTGCAAATCGATAACGTTTAATTTATTCTCGGACATCGTATTCTCAGTGCGTTGAAGAAGGTTTCACATGCTGCAACCAGCGTTTTTCCGCTTTACGGAACAGGCTTATCAGGACATAAGAGATAATTAAATAGAGCACAGCGGCAATGCCGAAAGCGGTAAATGGTTGATAAGTGGCGGCGTTGATATCGCGGGCAATTTTCAGCAGATCCGGCACCGTGGCGGTGAAAGCCAGCGCAGTAGAGTGCAGCATCAGGATCACTTCGTTGCTGTATGCCGGCAAAGCAATACGCAGTGCAGAAGGCAAAATAATGCAGCGATACATTTTAAAGGTCGAGAAGCCATAGGCTCTGGCGGCTTCAATTTCCCCATGCGGCACTGAGCGGATTGCCCCGGCAAAAATCTCGGTGGTGTAAGCGCAGGTGTTGAGCGTCAGCGCCAGGACGGTACAGTTCAGGCCACTGCGGAAAAAGGCGTTAAGGAACTCGGTGCCCTTAACAATCTCCAGCGTATACATGCCGGAATAGAACACCAGCAACTGAACATACAGCGGCGTACCGCGAAAAATATACGTAAATAGCCAGATTGGAAACTGGATGTATTTATTACTTGAGACGCGACCAATCGCCAGAAACAGCGCCAGAATTCCGCCCATCACTACCGACAAAATCAGCAGCCAGAGAGTGATCGCGACGCCAGTAAAACGGTAGCCGTCGGTCCACAACAATGATTTCCAGTATTCCTGAATGATTTCGATCACAGGTCGGCCCTCTTCACACCCACGGAGTAGCGGCGCTCAAGGAACAGCAGCACACCATTGGAAACGGTGGTGAAAACCAGATAAATCACGCCGCAGACGATGGCGAAATAGAACGGTTCCCAGGTACTTTTACCCGCAAGTTGCGTGGCTTTGACCACATCTTCCAGACCGAGTAACGAAACCAGGGCAGTTGATTTAAGAATCACCTGCCAGTTGTTGCCAATTCCCGGCAGGGCGTAACGCATCATCGCCGGAAACATGATCCGCCGAAACACTTGCCCACGAGTAAAACCGAACGCCATCGCCGCCTCTATATGCCCTTTCGGCACTGCCATAAACGCGCCACGGAACGTTTCGGTGAAGTAAGCACCGTAGATAAAACCGAGAGTGATAATGCCGGCGACCATCGGGTCGATATCAATCTGCCCGACGCCCATCGCCTCCGTCACCGTGTTTAGCGCAATCTGCAAACCGTAGAAAATCAGCAGCATCAACACCAAGTCCGGCACGCCACGAATCAGCGTGGTGTATCCTTCGAAAATCAGCCCCGAAAGCCGATTTTGCGAGAGCTTACCGCCAGCGCCAATTAAACCGATGATTACAGCGAGCACTACAGAGCTGATCGCCAGCTCCAGCGTGACGAGCGCACCCTGTAAAATAACACCTGAAAACCCATACAACATGCTGCCTGTCCTGTCGTGTGTGGTGAATTACCGCCTCTTGTCTCCCTCCGGTTACCCGAAGGGAGCGGGCTTTCTTTCACCGATGGCGATTAGCCACCATAAACATCAAAATCGAAGTACTTTTTCGCCAGTTTCTCGTAAGTACCGTCAGCGCGCATTTCGGCAAAGGCTTTGTTCAGTGCCTCGCGCAGTTCGTTATCTTCTTTACGCAGGCCCATGCCGGTGCCTACGCCAAACAGTTTTTCATCTTTAACAGACGGGCCACCGAATTTGTAATCTTTACCGACTGGCTGCTTGAGGAAACCTTCGCTGGCGGCGACCTCATCCTGGAACGCGGCATCAATTCGTCCGGCGGTCAGGTCAGAGTAAATGTTGTCCTGCCCCTGATAAGAGACGATTTCAATGCCTTTTGGCGCCCAGTGTTCGTTACCAAATGTCTCCTGGGTGGTGCCCTGCAATACCCCTACCCGCTTGCCTTTCAGCGACTCGACTGTCGGCTGAATGTCGGAATTTTTCGCCACCACCAGACGAGAATCGGCAGCGTACAGTTTGTCGGTGAAGGCAATTTCTTGCCGACGTTTTTCCGTAATGGAAAGCGATGACATGATGGCGTCAATCTTCTTCGCTTTTAAGGACGGGATTAACGCATCCAGCGGGTTTTCGACAAACGTACATTGCGTATTGATGCGTTTACATAGCTCCTTCGCCAAATCGATGTCAAAGCCAACCAGTTCGCCTTGTGAATTTTTTGATTCAAACGGCGCATAGGTCGGATCGGTGCCGATGCGGATGTTTTGCGGGATCGCAGCAAACGCTGCAGTTGCGCTGGAGAAGGCCAGAACCAGAGAGAGCGATAGCACCAGTTTTTTCATAATGTCCTCAACTGACAGTCTTTTTATAGGGAATATTTACAGGTTTGTTACACTTATCGTGCCATAAAATTGACCATCAAGGCAAAATATCCCGCCCCGTTAGACGTATTATTTTTCATTAAAAATGCTTAAGTATGCATTTAAATGCACCACGATAGTGCAACAAACCTGGCGTGCACCATGATGATCATTCCATCAGGTACAGCTTCCCTGCGACGTATCAGTCACCGTAGACATTAAAGTCGAAATACTTTTTCGCCATCTTATCGTAGGTGCCGTCCTGACGCAGTTCGCCAAGTGCCTTATCAAAAGCGGCTTTCAGTTCGGCATCATCTTTACGTAGCCCTACGCCTGTACCATCACCGAAGTATTTTTTGTCTTTCACTGATGAGCCAGCAAAGGCGAACTCTTTACCGGCGGGTTGCTTGAGGAAACCTTCGCTGGCAGCCACTTCATCCTGCAGAGCGGCATCCAGACGGCCTGCATCCAGATCGGAATAGACCAAATCCTGGTTAGCATAGGCCACCACATCGACGCCTTTACTGCGCCAGTTGTCATTGGCATACGCTTCCTGGGTGGAGCCTTGCAGCACGCCAACATGTTTACCTTTCAGTGAATCCAGCGTCGGCTGGATCGGCGAACCTTTGGCGGCAATCAAACGAGAATCTGCGGCGTACAACTTGTCAGAGAAGGCAATCTCCTGCTGACGTTTATCGGTAATGGAGAGCGACGAAATAATGGCGTCGATTTTTTTCGCTTTCAGTGAGGGGATCAGCGCATCAAAGTCACTGGCAACCCAGGTACATTTCACCTGCATCCGTTTGCACATCTCGTTACCGAGATCGATATCAAAGCCAACAAAGTCACCTTTGGCATCTTTCGATGAGAACGGTGCATAGGTGGTATCCGTTCCGATACGTACCGTCTCCGGCAGCGCCGCATAGCTGGAAGCCGCTGTGGAGAGACCGACTAACAAAGACAGAGCGAGAATCGACTTCTTCATACATAACCCTCAAGTGAAATGGCTTTTTTATGTTGTGTATTGTGTTGTGTGTTGCAGGCTCTTTCATGCAGGTCTTATGCCATCTTGCCGACAGCAGAAACATTCGATGTTAAATATGTTAATAAGACGTTGCGTCATTGTCCTGAAGTTGAAGATAGCAGGTATGGCGGTTGAATCGCAGCGTTTCGATTGAATGGCAGGAACAAAATGTCGAGGATTTGATCGCGGTTGCAAAATTGCCCTGAAACAGGGCAACAGCAAAGTTATACGCCCTGCCAGCGGGCAAAGAGATCTTCGGGAAGGGTTATCGCAAACTGGTCAAGTACACGGTTAACCGTCTGATTTATCACATCATCAAGCGATTGCGGGCGATGATAAAACGCCGGAACGGGAGGCATAATCACCGCACCGATTTCCGCCGCCTGAGTCATTAACCGCAGGTGGCCTAAGTGCAATGGTGTTTCACGCACGCAGAGCACCAACGGGCGACGCTCTTTCAGCACCACGTCTGCCGCACGGGTCAGTAAACCATCGGTATAGCTATGGACAATGCCGGAAAGGGTTTTGATTGAACAGGGTAAAATCACCATCCCCAACGTCTGGAAAGAACCGGAAGAAATGCTGGCAGCAATATCGCGCGCATCGTGCGTCACATCGGCTAACGCTTGCACCTCGCGCAGGGAAAAATCCGTTTCGAGGGATAAGGTCTGGCGCGCCGCCTGGCTCATCACCAGATGCGTTTCAACATCTGCGACATCGCGCAGAACCTGTAATAAACGCACGCCATAAATCGCGCCGCTGGCACCGCTGATGCCTACAATGAGTCGTTTCATAAATAGTTGCCCTGTCAGACTTGCAGGCAGACTTTGCAGTATTTCGGCGGGAGTTGCAAGTCAGGGTGCCAGACCGGCACCCTGCGTGAAGGCGTCATCCTTCGTTATGCATTTCCAGGTTTTCAACTTCGTTCTGACGTTGCACTGCTTTGGCATCGTCATTACGTAAGGTATCGAGGAAATCGAGATAGCCCTGATCGACGTCTTTGGTAACGTAAACGCCGTTAAACACCGAGCATTCAAACTGCTGAATATCCGGGTTTTCAGCACGGACGGCTTCGATCAGATCGTTCAGATCCTGGAAAATCAGGCCGTCTGCACCAATGATCTGACGAATTTCATCCACTTCACGACCGTGGGCGATAAGCTCCGTGGCGCTCGGCATATCAATACCATAAACGTTCGGGAAGCGAATTTCCGGTGCTGCAGAGGCGAGGTAAACTTTCTTCGCTCCGGCTTCACGCGCCATCTCGATAATCTGCTCAGAGGTGGTGCCACGGACGATGGAGTCATCAACCAGCAGGACGTTTTTATCACGGAACTCGGCGCGGTTGGCGTTCAGTTTACGGCGCACAGACTTACGGCGCAGCTGCTGACCCGGCATGATAAAGGTGCGGCCAACATAGCGGTTTTTGACGAAGCCCTGGCGGTACGGTTTACCCAGAATTCGAGCGATTTCCAGCGCGATATCGCAGGAAGTTTCCGGGATTGGAATAACCACGTCGATATCCAGATCTTCCCATTCGCGAGCAATTTTCTCGCCAAGTTTCGTTCCCATATTGACGCGGGCGCTGTAAACGGAAATTTTGTCGATGAACGAGTCCGGGCGGGCGAAGTATACATACTCAAACAGGCACGGATTGCTGACCGGATTGTCGGCACACTGGCGGGTAAACAACTGTCCGTCTTCAGTGATGTAAATCGCTTCACCAGGTGCTACATCACGCAGGAACTCAAAGCCCAGGGTGTCGAGCGCAACGCTTTCAGAAGCGACCATATATTCTGTGCGATTCTCATCAATATCGCGCTTCCCTAACACCAGGGGACGAATGCCGTTAGGATCGCGAAACGCGACCATACCGTGACCGATAATCATCGCCACACAGGCATACGCGCCACGGATCTGGCGGTTTGTGGCGGCAATGGCGGCAAAAATGTTGTCGGCTTCCAGCGGGTAATGGCGAAAGTTGTCCAGTTCGCTGGCGAAGATATTGAGCAGAATTTCCGAGTCGGAAGTGGTGTTGATGTGGCGGCGTTTTTCTTCAAACAGCTTTTTACGCAACTCGTGAGCGTTAGTCAGATTGCCATTATGGGCAAGCGTGATGCCATACGGGGAGTTAACGTAAAACGGCTGTGCTTCAGAGGCGCTGGAGCTGCCAGCCGTAGGGTAACGCACATGACCAATGCCCATATTGCCCTGCAAACGCTGCATATGGCGAGCTTCAAATATATCGCTCACCAGACCGTTTGCTTTACGCAAACGGAAGCAGTTATTGGCATCAATGGTGATGATGCCAGCGGCATCCTGACCGCGATGCTGAAGCACCGTTAAGGCATCATAAATCGATTGGTTAACCGGCATAACACCGGCGATACCGACAATACCGCACATACGTCTTTTTCCTCGTTAAGCCACATCTCAGAACCGTTAGATTCTGGGCAAGAAACTTGACGAGCTTTGCAGATAATCAAAAAACCATCTGATGATAAAACTGAACTGCGGGATCAGCTGTGATTTGCTCCAGTCTTCGCTTTTCGACACTCCGGTAAAGGAGTCGAGAAAGAAAAGAATGGCAGCAACAATCAGCACACCACGCAACGCACCGAAACAGACGCCCAGCACCCGATCGGTGCCTGACAACCCTGTTTTCTCCACTAGCTGGCCTATCACGAAGTTCACGATAGCGCCAACGATAAGCGTGGCAATAAACAGTACCGCGATGGCAATCCCATTTCGAACCAGTTCGTCTTCAAAGCCCGTAAACCAGGGTGACAGGTAAGTGTAGTAATGACTGGCGACAAAGAAAGCACAGCCCCATGTCACCAGCGATAACGCTTCACGAACAAAGCCACGGATCAGGCTAACCAGAGAGGAAAAAGCAATCACCGCGATTATGGCGTAATCAATCCAGACCATATGTGTCCCACGATTTTACGCCCTGTCATCCTGTTCGGGGCGCATTCTAACAGAAAAAGAAAACGTTTGCGTAGGGATTTCCTTCCCGTGCATCAATAAAAATGGCGCTGAAAAAATATTCAACGCCATCGGTTTTTTTTGCCTTTGCGGCATCGGGCAATACATGTCGGATGCGGCGTGAACGCCTTATCCGACCTACAGGGCTGCTCTTGTTCGGGCCTGATAAGACGCCAGCGTCGCATCAGGCAAAACCGTATTAATTCGGCGTATAGCCCATTACCACGCCGCTTAAGCCTGAAAGTTGCTTCAGCTCACCCAGCGAGCCTTTCAGCTTCTCTTTCGAGGCATCCGGCCCAACCAGAATACGGGTGATTTTACCCTGTACTGGCGTTGACGGCGACGTATAAACCCGGTATCCCGCACCGCGCAATTTACCAACAATCTCATTCACTTTGTCGGCATTTTTCAGCGCGCCCAGTTGCACAACATACGCTTTACCCGTCGGTGCAGCTTTTTCTTCCACGACCGGTTTCGGTTCTGGCTTCGGCGCAGGTGGTGCTTCTACTTTCGGCTTAGGCGGTTCCACCGGTTTCGGCTTCGGTGGAGCGACCGGTGCAGGTTCCGGTTCAAACTCGGTATTATTGGCCGCAATAATTGCCGGATCGAGCGAAGGTGCCGCAGCATCGCCCGCACGCACTTCCTCTGCAGCCCCTTCAGGCGGCTGTGTCGGCAATGCCTGGGTAGCGGCTGGCATCATATCAGGCTCATCGCGATCGCCCGCTTTCGGCACCAGCGGGATTGCCGCGAACTCATCCTGATAATGTTTTTTCTGCCCGTCCAGCAGCCCTGGCAGCACAATCACTCCCAGCGCCACCAGCACTATTGTGCCAACTAACCGATTCTGAAACTTACTCGCCACCGCTTCTCCTCGCGTCAATCACTTCCATGACATGTGCGACCGTGTGGAATGAACCACACACCAGCACGGTATCTTCCGGTTTAGCGTCCGCCATTGCGGCATCCCATGCCTGCGCAACGCTATCAAATGATTTGCCGTTACCCAAATGCTCAAGCAGTTGTTCTGCCGTGGCACCGCGCGACCCTTCCAGTGGCGCACAATACCAGTCATCCACCACGCTTTTCAACCAGGCCAATGTCCCAGCAATATCTTTATCATGTAGCATACCGATTACTGCCAGTACGCGCCCGTTTTTCGGTAACGCTTTCATACGCCCGGTAAGATATTCTGCCGCATGGGGATTATGGGCGACATCAAAAATGACGCGTGGCGACTCGCTCACAATCTGGAAACGTCCCGGCAAAATTGCGCTGGCAATGCCATCGCGAATTGCCTGTTCACTGACCTCCAGACCGCTGGCACGCAGCGCCGCCAGCGCCGTTGCGGCATTCGGTTGTGGGACAAGTGGTAACGGCAGGTTTTCCAGCGTGCCGTGTGCGTCGGTAAACGACCAGCCATGGTCGCTGACGAAATAATTCCACTCTACGCCTCGACGTCGCAACAGTGCGCCCTTCTCATGCGCCACATCGGCGATGGTGTACGGCATTTCAGGTTCACCAACGATCGCCGGTCTTTCACTGCGGAAGATCCCCGCTTTCTCGCGACCAATGCTTTCGCGATCTGGCCCCAGCCAGTCGGTATGATCCAGCGCAATGCTGGTCACCACAGCCACATCAGCATCGACAATATTGGTGGCATCCAGACGACCACCCAGCCCCACTTCCAGAATTACCACATCAAGTTGCGCCTGTTTAAACAGCCACAGCGCCGACAACGTGCCGTATTCAAAATAGGTCAGGGAAATATCACCGCGTGCCGATTCAATCTCAGCAAAAGAGGCGGTGTGGGCCGATTCTGGTAGTTCCTGACCCTGTACACGAACGCGCTCGGTATAACGCACCAGATGCGGCGAACTGTAAACACCCACTTTGTACCCTGCCGCCATGAGTATCGATTCCAGCGTGCGGCAGGTTGTGCCTTTGCCATTAGTACCCGCAACGGTAAACACAAACGGTGCTGGTTTCAGAACGCCGAGACGCGCTGCCACCTGGCTTACGCGCTCAAGGCCGAGATCGATAGTCTTACTGTGCAGGTTTTCCAGATAAGAAAGCCACGAAGCCAAAGGCGACGCGGCTTGAGGTGTGCGTTTGATAATCATGGTATCCGCTGATTCATTACGGGGATAATAGCAAAAGGGCAGAGCCAGCGGCCCTGCCCTTATCAGTTATCAGGCCTCAGGTTCCTGATCCGGTGCTGGTGGCACCACTTCGCCTTCACGTGGCGCTTCAGGATTTGGCGCTGGCAGATTCATCAGCTTCGCCAGAATGCTCGCCAGTTTCAGGCGCATTTCCGGACGGCGGACGATCATGTCGATCGCGCCTTTTTCGATCAGGAACTCACTGCGCTGGAATCCCGGCGGCAGTTTTTCGCGAACGGTCTGTTCAATAACTCGCGGGCCGGCAAAGCCGATCAACGCTTTCGGTTCAGCAATATTGAGATCGCCAAGCATCGCGAAACTTGCAGAAACGCCGCCCATGGTCGGATCGGTCAGTACGGAAATGTACGGCAGACCGCGCTCCTGCATTTTCGCCAGCGCCGCAGAGGTTTTCGCCATCTGCATCAGCGACATCAGCGCCTCTTGCATACGTGCGCCACCAGAGGCGGAAAAGCAGATAAGTGGGCAGTTGTCTTCCAGCGCCTGCTCAACGGCACGCACAAAACGAGCACCCACTACGGATCCCATTGAACCGCCCATAAAGGCAAATTCGAAGGCAGCAGCAACGACCGGCATTCCATACAGGGTGCCTTTCATTACTACCAGCGCGTCTTTTTCGCCGGTTTCTTTCTGTGCTGATGCCAGACGATCTTTATACTTTTTGGAGTCACGGAACTTCAGCACATCTTTCGGCTCAAGCTCGCTACCCAGCTCCACAAGGCTTCCTTCATCTAACAGGCTATGCAGGCGATTACGCGCCGTCATACGCATGTGATGGTCACACTTCGGACAGACCTCAAGATTACGTTCCAGCTCTGCACGGTATAAAACCTGACCGCAGCTATCACACTTAGTCCACACACCTTCAGGAATGCTTGCCTTGCGGGTGGGAGTAATGTTGCTTTTAATTCGTTCAATCCAGCTCATTAGGGACCTTTCTGTCTGAACCTGGTTCGATGCCAGTTTTATCTTTGGGGACGCATAATGCCATTTTTGCCCCCAACAGACCATCAATGTTGCACATTAAAACATAACAGCCCGAAACTTTGGATAAAAAAGTGGTCGAACCGCCGAGTTACTTTATTTTGCGGCGCGTGCCGCAGCGCGTTTGTGACGGATAATTTCGATGACGCCCGGCAATATGGAAACCACAATAATCCCGACGATCAGCAGCTTAAGGTTATCCTGAACCATTGGGATTGTACCGAAGAAATAGCCTGCGTAGGTAAAAAGCAGTACCCATAACAGCGCGCCGATCACATTGTAAGCGGCAAAATGACGGTACGACATGTGGCCCATCCCCGCAACGAACGGGGCGAACGTTCTGACGATCGGCACAAAACGGGCGAGAATAATGGTTTTGCCACCGTGTTTCTCATAAAACTGATGCGTTTTGTCGAGATAGCTACGACGGAAAATTTTCGAGTTCGGATTACTGAATAATTTCTCACCGAACAACCGTCCGATGGTGTAGTTAACTGCATCACCAACAATCGCGGCAATTAACATCAGTACGACCATCATATGAACATTGAGATCGTTGGTTTCAAGCGAAGCCAGTGCTCCAGCGACAAACAGCAGCGAATCTCCCGGCAGAAACGGTGTCACCACCAGACCGGTTTCACAGAACAAAATCAAAAACAGGATGGCATAAACCCAGACGCCATACTCTGCGACCAGCTCCGCCAGATGCACATCAATGTGCAGGATAAAATCGATGAGGAAATAAATCAGGTCCATAATTGCCTATGCCTTTTGCTCTTACTCTTTCCGGCCGTAACTGCGCTGGCTACGGCCTGAAATGTTCAGAGCATTGTTCTCGTTAGTCCGCCAGAAATAGCGGGCCCATTGGCGGCTTTGGAAGATCAAATCGGTCAGGGTAATCCACCGCAACCAGATACAGCCCTTCCGCTTTCGCCGTTGCTGCCGCCAGCGTTCTGTCCTTTGCCGCCAACAGCTCTGCTATCCAGCTCTCTGGCTGGTTGTGGGCACCGACTTCCATCAGGCTGCCGACAATATTCCTCACCATATGGTGTACAAAGGCATTCGCTTTGATATCCACCACCACATAAGGACCGTGACGCGTGACGTTGATATGCATAACGTTGCGCCACGGCGTTCGGGACTGACATTGCACCGCGCGAAACGAGGTGAAATCATTCTCGCCCAGCAGACATTGCGCAGCCCGATGCATCCGTTCAGCGTCCAGCGGTTCGTAAAAATGGGTTACCCCTTTACTCAGTACCGCCGGGCGCAGCCGATGATTGTAGATGATATAGCGATAACGGCGAGCCGTGGCGCTAAATCGGGCATGAAAATCATCGGGTACAGCTTTAACCCAACGCACGGCGATGTCACCAGGTAAATTCGCATTTACGCCCAACGTCCACGCAGCGTCTTTACGCTGCGCGGTGGTTTCGAAATGCACAACCTGCCCGGTGCCGTGTACGCCTGCGTCGGTACGCCCGGCGCAGAAGACGGTGATCGGTTCGTTCGCCACCTGCGAGAGCGCCTTTTCCAGCTTCTCCTGCACGCTGCGAACTTCGTTCTGCCGTTGCCAGCCGTAATATCTGCTGCCGTCGTACTCAATGCCCAGCGCAATTTTATAAACTGGCGGTTGTTGCTGGTCGGACATTAGTACAGGTACTCCTGCACCAGTTTTTCAGCGATCTTCACTGCCATCAATGCGCCGCCAAAGCGAACGTTATCAGCCACCGACCAGAACTGAATTTGTTCCGGCATACCATAGTCATTACGCACGCAACCAACAGAAAGATGCGGCGACCCGGAAGCATCGCCCACCTGTGTTGGAAATTCATTCTCTTCAGAAAGCTCAATATCTTCACTTTGAGCAAATGCATCACGCGCTTCTTCCGCCGCCAGCGGGCGCAGTGCTTCAAAGTTGACCATCTGAGCATGACCATAAAATACCGGTGCCTGGACGACGCTTGCCGAAATCATCAGTCCTTCGTCCTGCATGATTTTGCGCACTTCATCGACGATACGGCGTTCTTCGCGCACGCTACCTTCGCGATCCGGCAACAGAGGCAGCATGTTGAATGCCAGCTGACGACCAAAGAAATCTTCTTCATCAATCGGAATACCGTTGAGCAATTTCGCGCTCTGCCCTGCTAAGGCATCGACCGCTTTTTTACCCTGGGCGGAGGCAGAAATCAGACTGGTGACGCTGATGCGCGCCAAACCGCCCTGATCGATTAACGGTTTCAGTGCTGTCAGTAACTGACTGGTCAGGCTATCAGGAACAGCAATGACGTTGCGGTTGCGGTAATCGGTCAGTACAAAAGGATTCACTTCCGGCACCACCAGCGGTACGTCGGGTTCGAGAGCAAACAATCCGCTGCTGTCGATCACCAGACAACCCGCGTTGGTCGCTTCTTCAACCCAGGCAGCGGTCGCTTCTTTGCCTGCGACAAAAAATGCAAGTTGCGCCTGCGTCCAGTCAAATTCAGCGGCATCCTGCACGGTGATTGTCTTACCACCAAAGCGCAGATGTTCACCTGCGCTTTCGTTACGTGCCAGTGCATAAATTTCCCCAACCGGGAACTGACGTTCAGCCAGCGTTTCAAGCAGGGCTTCGCCCACAGCGCCAGTCGCGCCCAGGACGGCAATGTTCCAGCCTTCAGACATGGTGGTTTACTCCAGAAATAGCAAAACTCCCTGCCGATATTACAGCAGAGAGTATGAAGAAGAGATTAACGTGCCGGATGATGAACGGCGTTAAAACCCAGTTTACACAGTAATGCCGCCGCGCTGGCGTCATCACAGATCACATATAGAGACGACCATTCACGGCGCTCAAGGTAGTTTTTGCGCAGTTTATCAAACTCACCCGGTATTCCGGCGACTTTACGCAGCGGTGCGTCATCGCGTCGCACATCATACACCAAATGCACCAGCCTTTTCAGCGTTGGCTGATCGAGCGAGCCATGCAGCGTGATGCGACCAAACTCTGGCGTTGGCAGTAAGGTATCCAGCGCAATGTGCTGCTCATGACCAATAAATTTGCTGTACGCTTCAAATACTTGTGTGGTTCCGCGCGCTTTTCCTTCCAGGGTATAACCGGCGATATGCGGCGTGCCGATATCCACTTTCTTCAACAGTTCTACGTTGAGTTCCGGCTCCCCTTCCCAGACATCCAGCACCACGCTTAACTTCTGGCCTTCGTTCAGGCAAGTCAATAACGCGGTATTATCAACGACCGCGCCACGGCAAGCGTTAATCAAAATAGTCCCTGGCTTCAGGCGGCGGATCAATTTTTCATCCGCCAGATGTAGCGTTTTGTACGGCCCATCTTTAAAGAGCGGTGTATGGAAAGTCAGAACATCTGCGTGCTGAACCAGCTCATCAAGAGAACGGAAATCCCCCTCATCCCCACGATCGGCGCGTGGCGGATCGCAAAGCAAGGTTTTAATCCCCAACGCCTCCAGCCGCGCCTGTAATCGACGACCGACATTACCGACGCCCACGATCCCTACGGTACGGTCATGCAGTGAAAATCCATCGCGTTCGGCAAGCATCAGCAATGACGAGAAAACGTATTCCACTACCGCAATCGCATTACAGCCAGGTGCCGCAGAAAAACCAATCCCCGCCTGCTTCAACCATGCCTCATCAACATGGTCTGTCCCTGCCGTGGCAGTGCCAACAAATTTTACCGGTTTCCCCGTCAGCAGCGACGCGTTCACTTTTGTGACTGAACGCACCATCAGCGCATCTGCATCATCCAGCTCAGCGACTGGAATTGGACGCCCCGGAACCGCTTTCACCTCACCCAGACGGCTAAATAATTCGCGGGCATAAGGCATATTTTCATCAACAAGGATTTTCACGTTTGTGCTACCTGTATGAGAACGAGAGTTAACCGGACAAGTGTGCCATAATCTCGCGGCCAGGCATACTTGCGATGATTTCAGGTATAAGGATACGTAATGATACAACCTCTTTCAGGCCTTCCACCTGCGCAACCACCAGGTCAGGGGGATAACCTGTCGTCTGGCGCAGGCAATCAGCCTTTATCCAGCTTGCAACGTACCGCGTTGGAAAGTTTGATGACTAAAATAACTTCGCTGACGCAACAGCAGAGAGCGGAATTGTGGGCCAATATAAAGCACGACATCGGTCTGCCGGGTGATTCACCTTTGCTTTCACGCCACTTCCCGGCCGCAGAACAAAACCTTGCGCAACGTCTGCTGTCTGCGCAAAAAAGTTATTCTGTCCGCCAACTTCTGGCTCAATTGGGGGAGTATTTACGTCTGGGGAATAATCGTCAGGCCGTCACGGATTATATCCGGCATAATTTTGGTCAGACGCCGCTGAATCAACTCTCACCAGAGCAATTAAAAACCGTCCTGACTCTGCTACAGGAAGGGAAGATGGTTATCCCGCAGCCGCAACAGCGCCAGGCGACCGATCGACCTTTATTACCAGCGGAGCACAATACGCTCAAACAACTGGTCACAAAACTCGCGGCAGCCACGGGGGAACCCAGTAAACAGATCTGGCAATCGATGCTGGAACTTTCAGGGGTGAAAGACGGCGAGTTGATTCCAGCGAAACAGTTTAACCATCTGGTCACCTGGTTACAGGCGCGTCAGGCGTTAAGTCAGCAACACACACCGACGCTGGAGTCGCTCCAGATGGCGCTAAAACAGCCACTGGATGCAAGCGAGTTAACGGTATTATCGACATATGTTGAGCAAAAGTATGGCCTTTCTACGCATTCAGCCCTGACTTCTGCACAGGCCGAGGATATCCTTAACCAGCTCTATCAGCGGCGGGTAAAAGGCATTGAACCGCGTGATATTCAACCGCTGTTCAATCCCTTTACCCCATTAATTGACACGATACAAAAAATGTCAATGCGCCCCAGCTTGTGGATATTATTCGTCGTCATCATTGTGATGTTGTTTTGGCTGGTGAGTTAACCCCGGCGAAACGACAGTATCGTCACGATAATCCCCAGCACCGCCGATATCGCCCCGGCAAGAAATACTGAAGAGTAACCAAACGAGGTCGCCAGCACTCCCGCCAGCGGCCCGGAAACGCCGAGGGCGATATCCTGAAACGCGGCATAGCCGCCGAGCGCAGTACCGCGAACCTGGGAAGGAACACGTTTAACCACTTCCACGCCCAGCGCAGGGAAAATAAGCGAACACCCTGCTCCGGTTAACGCCGCGCCAGCTAACGCGACCCACGCACCCGGCGCCTGCCAGAGCAGCAACAAGCCTACCGTTTCCACCAGCAGAGAGACAATCGCCACTTTTACGCCGCCAAAACGGTCTGGCATCCAGCCAAACATCACGCGCATAACGACAAATGCGCCGCCAAAGGCGGTGAGCGTAAAGCCCGCCATCGCCCATCCTTTGCTGGCAAAGTAGAGCGAAACAAAAGTCCCGATAACCGCAAAGCCAACACCCTGAAGCGCCAGTCCTAGCCCTGGTTTCCAGATAAGCCCAACAACGCTCCACAGCGATGGGCGTTCTCCCTCCATTGCCGGTACTTTGCGTACTGTGCCGTTGCAGCCCCACGCCAGTAAGGGTAATGCCATTGTGGTGAGCGCCAGTGCGGCAAAACCGTAATGGCTATGAATCAGTAAGCCAAGCGGTGCGCCGACTGCCAGTGCGCCGTAAATGGCCATTCCGTTCCAGGACATCACTTTACCGGAGTGTTTCGGCCCGACAATGCCTAATCCCCATGTCAAAGCCCCTGTCAGCAACTGACTTTCACCAAAGCCAAGAATCAAACGCCCGACAACCAGCAGAGCAAATTTAATCGGTGCAGAGACGGGTAAAAGCGCCGCCAGCAGCAACGCGCCGCCAGCCAGACCACAAGCTAACATCCCCTGAAGCGCCGAACGTTTTGCGCCATATTGATCGGCCAGCCGCCCGGCGTAGCCACGCGTCAGCACCGTAGCCAGAAACTGAATGCCGACGGCAAACCCGACCATGGTGTTGCCATAGCCCAGTTCATGATGAACAAACAGCGGGATAACCGGCAACGGTAACCCAACGGTCATGTAAGTTAGAAAAACCGCAAAGGCGATACGAAAGAGTGAAAAATTGGCAGAAGATCGTGTTTCTGTTTGGCTTACAGCAGTCATGCATTACTCCAGAATGCAGCGCAAGGCGAGGAGTGTCCCCGTCTCATCTCTCTGGTTTTCAGGGTTACGGTGCGTCACGCACGTGTTTTCAGAAGGCAATTGACAAAGCGGGAAGTTTGCCTGGAAGCGGCAGCGATTGTCAACGATGTGAAAAAGGGAACCATCAGGTTCCCTTTTGCGTTACTGTCGGATGCGACGCTGACGCGTTTTATCCGACCGACTCTACCTATTAATCTTTCAGCTTACGCATTACCAGCGTGGCGTTAGTGCCGCCGAAGCCGAAGCTGTTAGACATAACGGTGGTCAGTTCGCGATCGGTTGTTTCGGTCACGATGTTCAGACCCGCCGCCTGCTCGTCCAGCTCTTCAATGTTGATGCTCGGGGCGATAAAGCCGTGTTCCAGCATCAGCAGAGAGTAGATAGCTTCCTGCACACCCGCCGCGCCCAGTGAGTGACCGGTCATTGCTTTGGTTGCAGAAATTGCCGGGCTCTTGTCGCCAAACACTTCACGGATAGCCGCCAGCTCTTTCACGTCGCCAACCGGAGTTGAAGTACCGTGAGAGTTCAGGTAGTCGATTGGGGTATCAACGCCGTGCATTGCCATCTTCATGCAGCGAACTGCGCCTTCACCAGACGGAGCAACCATATCCGCGCCATCAGACGTTGCACCGTAGCCAACGATTTCAGCGTAGATGTGGGCGCCACGTGCCAGAGCGTGTTCCAGCTCTTCCACCACGACCATACCGCCGCCGCCAGCGATAACGAAACCGTCACGATGAGCGTCATAAGTACGGGAGGCTTTTTCCGGGGTGTCGTTGTATTTGGTAGACAGCGCGCCCATTGCGTCGAATTCGCACGCCATTTCCCAGCACAGCTCTTCGCCGCCGCCAGCAAACACGATATCTTGTTTGCCCAGTTGGATCTGCTCGACTGCGTTACCGATACAGTGTGCGGAAGTCGCACACGCGGAGCTGATGGAGTAGTTAACACCGTGAATTTTAAACGGTGTGGCGAGGCAGGCAGAAACGCCAGATGCCATCGCTTTGGTGACCACATACGGGCCAACCGCTTTCAGGCCGCGCGGGCCGCGCATTGCGTCAGCGCCGAACACCTGGAAACGTGGGGAACCGCCGCCGGAACCTGCAATCAGGCCAACGCGCGGGTTATTCTGGTAAGCTTCCGGAGAGAGGCCAGCATCTGCAATTGCCTGCTCCATAGAAAGGAATGCATAGATGGATGCGTCGCTCATAAAGCGCACAACTTTGCGGTCAATGAGGCCAGTGGTATCCAGTTTTACGTTGCCCCAGACGTGGCTACGCATGCCGGAATCCTTCAGCTCCTGAGAGAAAGTGATCCCTGAGCGTCCTTCACGCAGAGATGCCAGGACTTCCTGCTGGTTATTACCGATGCTGGAAACAATGCCCAGGCCAGTAATCACTGCACGTTTCATTCAATACCTCTGTAAGTCGCACATAGAGTAAGTTTCGAATGCACAATAGCGTACACTTGTACGCCGAACAAGTCCGATCAGACAATTTATAGAGAAATTTGCGCGGCCTGACACACATCGCTAAGATCGAGCCACCGCCTGTAAGACGAGTAACTTACGTGAAACACTACTCAATACAACCTGCCAACCTCGAATTTAATGCTGAGGGTACACCTGTTTCCCGAGATTTTGACGATGTCTATTTTTCCAACGATAACGGGCTGGAAGAGACGCGTTATGTTTTTCTTGGGGGTAACCAATTAGAGGCACGTTTTCCTGCTCATCCAGATCCTCTGTTTGTGGTAGCGGAGAGCGGCTTCGGCACCGGATTAAACTTCCTGACGCTTTGGCAGGCATTTGATCAGTTTCGCCAGGCGCATCCGCAGGCACAATTGCAGCGATTGCATTTCATTAGTTTTGAGAAGTTTCCCCTCACCCGTGCTGATTTAGCGTTAGCGCATCAACACTGGCCGGAACTGGCGCCGTGGGCGGAACAACTCCAGGCGCAGTGGCCTTTACCCTTGCCCGGTTGCCATCGTTTATTGCTCGATGAAGGCCGCGTGACGCTGGATTTATGGTTTGGCGATATTAATGAACTGACCAGCCAACTGGACGATTCGCTAAATCAAAAAGTGGATGCCTGGTTTCTGGACGGTTTTGCGCCCGCGAAGAACCCGGATATGTGGACGCAAAACCTGTTTAACGCCATGGCGCGTCTGGCGCGTCCTGGCGGCACGCTGGCGACCTTCACATCTGCCGGATTTGTCCGTCGCGGTTTGCAGGAAGCCGGATTCACGATGCAAAAACGTAAGGGCTTTGGGCGCAAACGGGAAATGCTTTGTGGGGTGATGGAACAGACATTACCACTCCCCTGCTCCACGCCGTGGTTTAACCGCACGGGCAGCAACAAACGGGAAGTGGCGATTATCGGCGGCGGTATTGCCAGCGCGTTGTTGTCGCTGGCGCTATTGCGTCGCGGCTGGCAGGTAACGCTTTATTGCGCGGATGAAGCCCCCGCGCTGGGTGCTTCCGGCAATCGTCAGGGGGCGCTGTATCCGCTTTTAAGTAAACACGATGAGGCGTTGAATCGCTTTTTCTCTAATGCGTTTACATTTGCTCGTCGGCTTTACGATTTATTGCCCGTTAAATTTGATCATGACTGGTGCGGCGTCACGCAGTTAGGCTGGGATGAGAAAAGCGAGCATAAAATCGCGCAGATGTTGTCGATGGATTTACCCGCAGATCTGGCGATGGAGGTCGATGCAAATGAGATTAAAGGCGTTACAGGTGTTGCGACAAATTGTGGTGGTATTACTTATCCGCAAGGCGGCTGGCTGTGTCCGGCAGAACTTACCCGTAATGTGCTGGAACTGGCGGAACAGCAAGGTTTGCAGATTCGTTATCAGCATCAGTTAAAGGATTTATCCCGTAAAGATGATAAGTGGCAACTGACATTTGCGGATAGTCAGCAAACGATGCATAGCGTGGTGGTACTGGCGAACGGGCATCAAATTAGCCGTTTCAGCCAAACATCGCCTCTGCCGGTGTATTCAGTTGCCGGGCAGGTTAGCCATATTCCGACAACGCCGGAACTGGCGAAGCTTAAGCAGGTGCTGTGTTATGACGGTTATCTCACGCCACAAAATCCGGCGAATCAGCATCATTGTATTGGTGCCAGTTACCATCGCGGTAGTGAGGACACGGCGTACAGTGAAGATGATCAGCTGCAGAATCGCCAGCGGTTGATTGATTGTTTCCCGCAGGCGCAATGGGCGACAGAAGTCGATGTCAGTGAAAAAGAGGCTCGTTGCGGTGTGCGTTGTGCTACCCGCGATCATCTGCCAATGGTGGGAAATGTGCCCGATTATGACGCAACGCTCGCGGAATATGCCTCGCTGGCGGAACAGAAAGATGAAGCGGTAAGCGCGCCGATTTATGACGATCTGTTTATGCTTGCAGCTTTGGGTTCGCGTGGTTTGTGTTCTGCCCCACTGTGTGCCGAAATTCTGGCGGCGCAGATGAGCGACGAACCGATTCCGATGGATGCCAGTACGCTGGCGGCGTTAAACCCGAATCGGTTATGGGTACGGAAATTGTTGAAAGGTAAAACAGTGAAAGCCGGGTAATCAGCTTTGGCATTGTTTGTCGGATGCGGCGTGAACGCCTTATCCGACCTACGGTAACATGCAGGCCTGATAAGACGCGCTAAGCGTCGCATCAGGCATAGTGCACTCAATGTCGGATGCGGCGTGAATGCCTTATCCGACCTACGGTAACATGTAGGCCTGATAAGACGCAGCAAGCGTCGCATCAGGCATGGTGCTCCAGACGCCAACAACTTACTGCTGTGACGCCTGCTGAAACAGGTTTTCCCACATATCGGTCACCAGCGCCTGGTCACGCGGCGACAATTCACCTGCGCCAATGGCTTTTTCCAGACTCTGGCTAACGGTTGTATGCACCGCCTGGGCGGAGTGGTCATCACCACTTTCCAGTTCTGCAATGGCTAATGTCAGGTGGCCACGCAAATACCCACTGGCAAACAACTCATCATCACTGGCATGGTCAACCATACCGTCGATTAATGCCAGAATGCGTGATTCAAACTCCGCGATCATCTTCTTTCCTCATTGTAAAACGTGGCACTGGCTTCAGTTGAGCTCTTCCGGCCACGGGAACTGTTCCGCCGTAAGTTCCGGCGTGTGATAATAATTTTGTAATGCGTTTATGAAGCGTGCCGGACGTTCGGGAATACCGTTTGCCAGATAATCCATTACCTGAGCATGTACCCGCCGTTGAAACACCACGCGATCCGGTTCGAAGTCGCCTTCCAGATTGTCGCAGCTAACATTAAACGGATATCCCGCCGCCACGCAGAACAACCAGTCGAGCGCCTGCGGCTTAACTTCAACATCTTCAAACTGGCTTTGCGTCTGGGCATCGCGTCCGTCCGGGCAATACCAGTAGCCGAAATCAACCAGTTCACGGCGAGCTTTCCCGGCAATACACCAGTGCGAAATTTCGTGGATGGCGCTGGCATAAAAACCATGAGCAAAGACGATTCGGTTATACGGTACTTCCGCATCAGCAGGAAGATAGATCGGTTCGTCGTCGCCTTTAATCAGACGGGTATTAAATTCATCGGCAAAGCAGCCATTAAAAATTTCAATCAACTGCTCGTAGTGGTGTGTACTGTTCATTAGTTCATCCCCAACCAGTGGAGGATCTCCTGTCCGTGGCTATCGTAAAGTAATTTGGCACTCATCACCGCCGAGACGATAACAATCATCGGGCGGATCAGCTTTTGTCCTTTGCTCAACACCAGTCTTGAACCCATGCGCGCGCCGAGGAACTGCCCCACCAGCATCACAAAACCCGTCGCCCAGATCACTTTGCCGCCGAGAATAAACAGCAGCAGGCCGCCGATGTTTGAGGTTGCGTTGAGTAATTTGGCGTGGGCGGTGGCTTTGGCGAGGTTGAATCCGCACAGCGTAACGAAGGCCAGCGCATAAAACGATCCGGCTGCCGGACCAAAGAATCCATCGTAAAAACCGACACAACCACCGGCAATTAACGCAAAAGGTAGGCCGTACATCCGGCGCTGGCGATCTTCTTCTCCCAGTTTTGGCATCAGCAAGAAATAGAGACCGATACAAATCACCAGGATGGGTAAAATCTGCCGTAGCACATCAGCCTGCACGTACTGCACCAGCAATGCGCCGCTCATTGAACCAACAAAGGTCATCGCGATATTGAGCTTCTGATCGCTTAAGCTGACGACTTTGCGGCGAATAAAATAGATAGTGGCGGAAATAGAGCCACCGCAGGCTTGCAGTTTATTGGTTGCCAGCGCGTTAGCCGGAGACATCCCCGCCGCCATCAATGCCGGAATGGTGAGTAACCCACCGCCACCGGCAATCGAGTCAATAAATCCCGCCAGCATGGCGACAAAAAAGAGAACGCCCAGCAACAGCGGGGAGACCATAAACAGGCTATTAAACGTTTCCATTAGATCACGTGCTCATCCAGTAGCGCCTGGCAGGAAGGCGGCAACGGAGGCGGTGTCTTCTTCTCAGGCTTGGTTGTTCCTGGTTTCGGTGGTTCAAACCAGCTTTGCAGTTCTGCCCCGCAGCCATCGCCCGGCGGCGGTAAAGGTTGGTCTTCACACTCCAGGCTATCGGCAGGACAACGTAATCGTACATGCATATGCGCACGATGCTGGAACCAGGGTCGCACTTTACGCAACCAGTCGCGATCGGTGCCCGCATCAAGGCAAAGTTGTTGTTTAATCGCCGGATTAACAAAAATGCGGGTGACGTCTTTGTCCTGCGCAGCGAGTTTGATCAGGCTGAAAATTTCCGGCTTCCACAGCGTCGGGACGACGTGTTTGCCGTCGCGGGAAACTAAGTCCAGTGCCTGCGGGCGCAAGAGCTGCGCGGAGGTCCAGCGTTTTTTCGGCAGTTGCAGGAAGATATCGACATCCAGTCCGGTCTGGTGGCTGGCGTGACCACCGTTGAAGCGCCCACCAGCAGGCATCCCCATATCGCCAATCAGCACCGTACCCATGCCCAGATTGCTCACCTGGCTACTCAGTCGCTGGATAAACATCACCAGATCCGGGTGACCGAAATAGCGACGCTGATCGGTACGCATGACCTGATAATGTTCGGACTGTATCGGCAGCGTGTCAGCGCCGACGATACAGCCATTAGAAAAACTGCCTATCGATTGTGCGCTACCCGGCACAGGTTGGGTTATTTTTTGCCACGGCGTCGCTGCCAGGCTGGCGCTACTGGCAAGCAGAGCCAGCAGCGCAATCGCGGTTTTGTTCATGTTTTACCAGCGTGGAATATCAGTCTTTACATCGGCATTTTGCGCCCGTTGCCGTAACAGGTGATCCATCAAAACGATCGCCAGCATCGCTTCAGCAATCGGCACCGCGCGGATCCCGACACAAGGATCGTGACGGCCTTTGGTGATCATCTCAACTTCTTCGCCAAAGCGGTTGATCGTGCGCCCTGGCACGGTAATGCTGGAGGTCGGTTTCAGCGCCATATGGGCGATGATTTGCTGCCCGCTGCTGATACCACCAAGAATGCCGCCTGCGTGGTTGCTCTGAAAACCTTCTTTAGTGATTTCGTCGCGATTCTGGCTGCCGCGCAGCGCCACCACGTCAAAACCATCGCCAATTTCCACGCCTTTCACCGCGTTGATGCTCATCAGCGCGTGGGCGATGTCGGCATCCAGGCGATCAAAGACCGGTTCGCCAAGTCCGGCGGGGACGCCACTGGCAATAACGGTCACTTTCGCGCCGATAGAATCGCCCTCTTTTTTCAGCGCGCGCATCAGTTCATCTAAGGCGTCGATTTTGTCCGGGTCCGGGCAGAAGAACGGATTTTGCTCGACCTGCGACCAGTCTTTGATTTCC
Source organism: Escherichia sp. 93.0816 (assembly GCF_013368855.2). Classification (NCBI taxonomy): domain Bacteria; kingdom Pseudomonadati; phylum Pseudomonadota; class Gammaproteobacteria; order Enterobacterales; family Enterobacteriaceae; genus Escherichia; species Escherichia sp. 93.0816. The sequence continues at coordinate 247,457 of NZ_JABWNC020000004.1, forward strand.
AGCGGAATGTCGCCCATTTGGGTCAGGCAACCGCGAATCTCAATACCAAATTTCTCAGCGAGATATTTTTTGGCAATCGCCCCTGCCGCAACGCGCATGGCGGTTTCACGGGCGGAAGAACGTCCGCCGCCGCGATAATCGCGCAGGCCGTATTTTTGTTCGTAGGTGTAATCGGCATGACCCGGACGGAAAACGTCTTTAATTGCGCTGTAATCCTGGGAACGCTGGTCGGTGTTTTCGATCAACAAGCCAATGCTGGTGCCGGTGGTGACGCCTTCAAAAACGCCGGAGAGAATTTTGACCTGATCCGGTTCACGACGCTGGGTGGTATAGCGCGATGTCCCAGGGCGACGACGGTCGAGGTCATGTTGCAGATCCGCTTCCGTGAGCGGGATGCCTGGCGGAACACCATCGACGATACAGCCGAGCGCCAGCCCGTGCGATTCGCCGAAGGTGGTTACGCGAAAGAGTTGTCCAATTGTGTTTCCAGCCATCACGGCTCCGTTATTGTTGTGTTTGCGTGTTTACTTAATCTTTATAAATTCCAAAATGTTCCCGTGCCGCAATAAGCTGCGCTTTGGTGAGCATAAACACACCATCGCCGCCGTTATCAAACTCCAGCCAGGTGAACGGAACATCCGGATATTGTTCCATAAGATGTACCATGCTGTTGCCCACTTCACAAATCAGCACGCCATCATCAGCAAGGTAATCTGCCGCGTTACCGAGAATGCGGCGCGTCAGTTTCAGGCCGTCGGTGCCAGATGCCAGGCCCAGTTCCGGCTCGTGACGATATTCGTTTGGCAGGTCGGACATATCTTCCGCATCGACATACGGCGGGTTGGTGACGATCAGGTCGTACTGCACTTTCGGCAAGTCACGGAACAGATCGGATCGAATCGGAATGACGTTATGGATCAGGCCGTGTTCTTCGATGTTCTGTTCGGCAACCGCCAGCGCGTCGGGAGAGATATCCACCGCGTCGACTTCCGCTTCCGGGAAGGCATAAGCGCAGGCAATGGCAATGCAGCCGCTGCCAGTGCACATATCCAGAATATGCTGCGGTTGCTTGCTGATGAGTCCGGCAAATTTATTGTTGATCAGTTCACCAATCGGCGAGCGCGGCACCAGCACGCGTTCATCGACGTAAAATTCGTGACCGCAGAACCAGGCTTTGTTAGTCAAATAGGCCACCGGAATGCGTTCGTTGACGCGACGGATCACGCGCTCAACAATACGGTGTTTTTCGCTGGAGGTCAGGCGGGCGTTACGCATATCTTCCGGAATATCCAGCGGCAGATAGAGCGATGGCAATACCAGTTGCACTGCTTCGTCCCACGGGTTGTCTGTGCCGTGACCGTACCAGATATTTGCCGCGCTGAAGCGGCTAACCGACCAGCGCAACATGTCCTGAATGGTTTGCAGCTCATTTACTGCTTCATCGACGAAAATTTTATCCACGTATTCCTCCAGGGCATGGTCGCATTAATTTCGGCGGCTAGTTTGCCATGAAGATGACGATAAATCAGCATTCACGCGGCGATGACACAGGAAAATTATGTTTTGGCCGATCGATTGCGCTGCGAGTCGGGTAAACTGTAGGAAAATTAAAACAGAGATGCATAAATGAAAAAGAAAACAACACTCAGCGAGGAGGATCAGGCACTGTTTCGCCAGCTGATGGCGGGCACTCGCAAGATTAAGCAGGACACTATTGTCCATCGACCACAGCGTAAAAAAATCAGCGAAGTACCCGTTAAGCGGTTGATTCAGGAACAGGCGGATGCTAGCCATTATTTCTCCGATGAGTTTCAACCGTTATTAAATACCGAAGGCCCGGTGAAATATGTCCGCCCGGATGTCAGTCATTTTGAGGCGAAGAAACTGCGCCGTGGTGATTATTCGCCAGAGCTGTTTCTGGATTTGCATGGTCTGACGCAGCTTCAGGCCAAACAAGAGTTAGGCGCGTTGATTGCCGCCTGCCGCCGTGAGCATGTGTTTTGTGCCTGTGTGATGCATGGTCACGGGAAGCATATTTTAAAACAGCAAACACCGCTGTGGCTGGCGCAGCATCCGCATGTAATGGCATTTCACCAGGCACCGAAAGAGTATGGTGGCGACGCGGCGTTGCTGGTGTTGATTGAAGTGGAAGAGTGGCTGCCGCCAGAATTGCCCTGAATGGCAACAACCGGATATGGAATTTGTAGGTCGGATAAGATGCGTCAGCATCGCATCCGACAAGAAATGCCGGATGCGGCGTGAACGCCATATCCGGCATGGGCGCTACAGCATATTTAATATGTACTGGAACCGACACGTGGAGTCTATTGGCTGCCTGCTACTGGTATCGACACGCACTAACATATCGTGCAGTTGCCGATCGGTAATCGAGTGCCTGGTTGGCGCCACCGTCACTTTAGCGTTATCGCATCCTTCAGCAGTAAAGGTAATCAACTGATTTACATAGCGACAATACGCGGCGCGTTCATCCGTTCCACTACCATCGCAGAGCTGACCATCTTTCATCAGGTAGGTCGATAAGTTTTGTTCAATCACGGCCCCGGTTGATTTCAGATTCAATAGCTGGCTGTGGACAACGCGACTAGCACTCCAGGAGATATCATAATTTGTTAATGGTTCACCCGGGCACGTTGTTCTATAGGTTGTCGGCCCCCTGTAGTTTTCCGTTATCATTTGACCACCATCGAATACACGTGTAGAGCTGTTTGCCGTCAACCCCACCATCCACGGACACGTCTCTGCCGAACCATCGACTTCTATGGTCAGTCCTGCTGATGAGCATACCCAGGGTATATCTTTATCAATGTTTTTCACGCCCGGACAAAAAGAATCTGGTACACCACTGTCTACTGTACGGATTGTGATTTTGGGAGCGGGCACGTTTCCTGGACCGGTCCATGACTTATTAGGAAGATCCCCATAAGCGATGCCATACGCTCGATCCTGATAATACTCCCCATGATAAACTCCATTGGTGGTGAGTAAGTCCAGGTAGAAACGAAGCGTTGCATTGGCGCCAACCGTACCAAAATAGATCGTCACGTTATTATAGACTCCCCCCAGTTTCGCCTGAGCTCCCTGGCTAAAGCACAGCACCAGCATGGCGCAGAGCAGTAATCGTATTTTTTTCATCTTATATATACTCAAAAGTTGCCGTCAGGTTGGCGGTAAAATCACCGAGCGTGACATCGCGACCGCTCTTCGCCTGCAACCAGGCTCTGAAATGAATATCATTGCTGCCGTCGCTGAGCATAAATTTCGCTCCGGTCGGGTTGTTAATCGACACCCGCACACCGTCGGTCGTTTCCATCCCAATCCCGACGCCCTGAGCGGCTGAGGTGGTATCCAGCGCAAGGAAACCCGGCTGCTCGCTGTCTTCCGTACCGGTAAGGGTCACCTGCACCTGATAACTCGCCGGCCCCTTACAATCTTTCAACTTAAACACCACCGGAACGCGCGGGGATTCCCCGGCGACCATAAGATCCTGACGGCTGATGGCAGGAAAATGCACTTCTGCCAGATTTCCGCCATCAACTACCAGCGTGCAGGAGCGGCTTAACAAGTTGCCGTAAAAATGCAGGTTGTTGTCCACGGCCAGGGCACGAGTGCCACCGGTCAACAGCAGACCCGTTAACAGCGCGTAACCGAGCGAATAAATGTGTCCTGTCTTCATTGATAATCCACCCGTAATGTTGCCCAGGCTGAAAACGTGGTATCACTCAACACCGCATCTGCCGATTTCACCGGCACCGCCTCCAGCTTCGGCTTTTGAGTAAAATCGGTGGCGTTAATAGTAAGCGGCGTATTCAGCTTAAAACGCTGACCATCGTGTCGAAGCTCAATACCAAAGCCGGGAACATCTGTTTCGATAGCCGCATCATTGTACGAGGTCTGCGTCCCCGTCCAGGTGAGCGTCATATTCCAGTCGGGATCGCGAACTGCGGAGTCACAGCTCAGGTCATAGTTCACTTCCTTGCGGCCATAATCACCGTTGATGCTGTCGATGATGAGATCGCGAAATTCCACTTCGATGGTCTTTCCACCGCTAATGGTACAGGCTGGTGGTGCCACCAGCGTACCGTGGAAGGTGATGTCTTCATTAGCCGCCAGAGCCATGCCGCCATACGCGCAGAGTAAAAAGAACGTGAGTTTTTTCATTGGTAATCCACCACCATCGTCATACTGGCGTTAAATTCCGCTGGTGTAAGCTGCACTCCGCTCTGTTTTACCGGCACCGCTTTGAGATTGGGTAATTGGTTAGTATTGAAATCAGACCAGTTACCTTCACCGACTTTAAACAGGGAGTTATCGGCACCGTTTTCAATGCGAATGCCCAGGCCTGAAATTTGCGTCGCAATGACCGTTTCCCCGTTAATCACGGTGGTGGAGCCTTTAAGCTGCATCCGCAGATCATCAACACCTGCTATTTTGTTACCGCAGTTCAGGGTATAAAGCGCATCCGTCGTGCGGTAATTTGTGCCATTTATTTTGCTAATGTACACATTGCCAAATTCAACATTGCTCCCCTTCACGGAACAGGGCGGTGGCGCATCGACCAGAATGCGCAACGATAATGACACCTTTTTACTTTCCCCTGCGACGGCAATGTTGCCCGTCAGCCAGCCGCTCAGGAGCAAAATGCCCGTTCCCACCAGAAACGTGTATTTCATAAGACTCTCCCGGCATTAACCTTTACGGCTCTGCTCTGCATCCACCTGGCAACTATTGCCGTTGCATTTAAAGATCAGCGAAAGTCGCGCGCCGTAGTCGTTGACGTAAGTCAGCACCGGCACACTGTCCATCTTCACATTCAACGGCGCAGATGTTTTAGGCGGCATCACCAGCGGCGTAAACCCGGCTGCCGGATTACCATTTTTCTGCGTACTGGCGTTGCTGAGGATCACGTAATACGGCGTCGGGTTATTAACAGTGAAGGTCTGACCATTGCGGGTTAAGGTCACCTTGTGCTGCCACGGATCTCTCATGTTGATTTCTGCCAGCGCCTTCGGTCTCCAGAACAGTTTGATACGCGTTTGCAGCGCAATTTGCAGGGTGTTAGGTTTGTTCGATTTTGGCGGAATTTCACGCACGTTAAAGTAGAACATGCTCTCACGATCGGCAGGTAACTTGCTGATATCCGGCATTCCCTGGACTTTTACCTGACCATTCATCATCGCATCAATGCGCTGTACCGGCGGCAGAACCGTCAATGGCGAACTGATTTTGTTGCCCTTTTCGTCTTCTATCCAGCTTTGCGCCAGGTATGGCAGCTTAGGATCGTTATTGCGTAACGTGACGCTGATGGATTTGTCACTTTCGTTGAAGATCAAGCGGGTGCGGTCGGGCGTTACCGATGCGTGGGTTGTAAAACTGGCGGCGGTCACCAGCAGCGCCAGCGCCGGGGCAACTATTTTTGCGGTATTAGTCTGTGTATACATGGATCATTCCTTAATCACGTTATTGGTTAGCGGAGATAGCGACTGGCGGTGTACCCGGAGTGACCTGTTGCGTCTGTTCCTGAATCACCGGTTTGATTTCCACCGGAGTAGCAGGCGTCACTGTGCCTTTTTGCTTACACGGCAGTAACAGGCCGTTGAACAAGTCAGCAGGCAGTGGGTCTGGCAGGGCGATCTCACAGTGGGAAGCCCCATTCCATGAGACGCTCATACGTTCGCCAGCTTTTACCCCAGCCAGATAGACGTTGCCGTCGTCGTCGACCAGACCGACCTGCTGGTCGTGTTCGTTTTTCACTTCTGCACCAAATGGTGGATAACTACCATCACTCATGCGCAAGACAGCCATCGCCTTTTGTCCACTGATGACCGCAAATTTACGGTAGCCAATGGCTCCTTCGGTCAGCGTCGCCTGCACCACTGACTGCGTGGCTTCGGCGTTCTCTGGCAGTTTAGTCAGGTCAATAGTGGCCTGGTTACGGTAGTAGTTATTGACGTCCGCAACGACAGCTTTACCGAACATGTTGGTGTACACCGCTGAACCGTTACCTTCGACCGGTACGTCAGCCACGCCGTCAGCGTCGATAAGCAGGCGCGTACCGCCCATGTTTTGAGTACGATGCAGTGCGCCACCGTGCGCAGTTAGCGTGGCTCCACCTTGCAGCGACAACCCGGCAGAAGTGTATTGCCCTTCATGGTAGTTAGCACTCAGATCCACGTGTGCCATAGAGCCGTCATGGCTGTAATAGCCATCGACGCTGGAGTGATTTTCACTGCTGCCAACGTTTATCTGATAGTGGCTGGCGTCATCAATACGGTTGAAGTATCCCACCTGGCTGCTGTCTGAACCGCTGCCGTAGTTGCCGTTGTAACTCACGGTGCTGTTATCACCCCACGGCATACTTAAGGAGATATAGACGCCTTTGTCGGCGCTGTTGTCATACTCGTAGCGATAACCCGTCAGGGAGATACTCATGTTACGAATACCGCCCATATTGAAATAATGCGAGAGCATGACGTTGTAGTTGGTCTGCTCCTCGCGATCCCAGTAGGTATGGCGCGTATAGTTCAGATAAACAGAAACGCCGGCATCCCTGAAGTTCTGGTTATAGGTGGCGGTGTACATCTCTTTATCGTTGCCGGCGCGGACCATTTCGCTGTCATTCGCGTCCAGATACTCGCTCATGGTCATATAGTTTTCTTCAGAGAAGCGGTATCCGGCGAAGGTGACGCGGCTGTTTAGTTCATCAAAGTCTTTGGAGTAACTGACCCGGAAGGAGTTACCGTCGAGCGTCCCCTTGCCGTAAGCGGTTGAATCGTCAAGTCGGGTATGCGAGTGGGTGATATCAAACGCCATCGCGCCGAAAATAGAGAGATCGCGCCCGATGCCAAGCGCGGCAGACTGGTAGTTTTCATCGCCCAGCGCCCCGCCGTACAGCGACCAGCCGTTGGCTATCCCCCAGGACGCTTCACCACCGGAGAAGAATCCGCCCTGTACATGGTGTCCCCACTCCTGCGGGCGCCCCATCATCACTTTATAGCGCACCTGACCCGGGCGCGTCAGGAACGGCATGGAAGCGGTGCTGATGTCATACTCCTGCACCTGGCCGTTCAGCTCTTCAATGCGCACATGCAGCGTACCAGAGTTAAATTCACCGAGATCCTGAATACGGAATGGCCCGGCAGGCACCTGGGTTTCATAAATTATGCGCCCTGCCTGACTGACGGTGACTTTCGCCGCCGTATGCGCCACGCCGGAAATATCCGGAGCATAGCCGCGCAGGTTCGGCGGCAACATTTGATCGTCGGTGCTGATGCTACCGCCGATGTAGTTAAAACCATCAAAAATATCAGAATCGAGGTAGTCTTCGCCGAGTGCCAGTTTGGCTTTCAGGCTCGGTAACGCACGCCAGGCGTAGTAACGGCTCCAGTCCCAGTTTCTCTCGGTGCTGTTATCCGTCTCTTCATCGTTACTGCGGGTGTGCTGATAATCGCTCTGCCAGTCGGCGCGCAGGCGCCACGGCCCAAGGTTAACGCCAACCGTACCATTGCCGCTGATGTCGTTGCTGTCATCGCCGCCATTTTCTTCGTGTCGTGTTTGGGCGTTAATGCTGTAATCGGCAATGAAACCGGGAATGCCATCATCCCAGCGTGAAGGCGGGTCCCAGTCTACATCGCTGTATTCAAGATAAGCCTGCGGTAAGGTGATGAGCAGTGCGGACTGGCTTAAATCAGCACGTATTTCCAGACCGTCAAGTTGACCTGGTTTGAGGCATTTACCATCGCGATCCCATTGCAATTTTTGTGCAATATCTTCTTTAAAACCAAGCTGCGCCACCAGCTCTGGCGACAGGCAGGCGTAAGTTTTATTTTTATCGTTTTCTGACGCATACCAGTAAATATCATATTCATCAGGTAACGGCTGTTTATTTACCTGAACCTGTAAATTATATTTACCCGGTTCAACATAACCCTGGCTGGAAAAACGCTTCAGATCAATTTTCGTGTCGCCTTTTAATTCCAGAAAACGGGAATCAAACTGAATATCTTCGTCGGCCCAGGCATTGATATGGCATCCAGATATTGCCATAGCAACGCACCAGGGAAGCGCCCGTAAGCGGAAAAGGGAATGGTCAGGCATACACGTATCCATCCATGGTTATTTAAAGACTATCGAAACGCTAAAAACCCCTCATAGCATTGCTGCTATGAGGGGACATACCTTAGAGATAGGTAATCTGGAAGGTGGTATTAGCTTCAAAACCACCCAGGTCCGGCGCGTCAGTCGCACCTACCAGCCAGGCTTTAAAGTTTAAAGTTTGCTTCGGTTTGCCTTTGGAGGTTGCAGTATCTTTTACGATCTGCTGGTTGATACCAACCCCACTTTTGTAAGAGGTTCCTTGTTGATCGCCAATCGCCAGGCTCACGTTGTTAAATGCCGCACCGGTATCGGTATTAAAAATGGTGTAGTAGTTGCCGCTATTCGCCGTAGACACAGTACCGGTGAAAGTAGTGGTCATGGTAGTTTGGGTATCAAACACGCAGTCCTGTAAACGAATCTGGAAATCTTTCGGCGTGGTAGTGCCGTTGTTTTTCAGTTTATCTGCACCGATATTACCCATATCCACTTCCAGTTTGTGATCGTCTGGTACGATAGAGCAAACGGAATCTTCAATGGTGCCGTAAAAACGAGCAGTACCGTTGTTACCTTCTGCGAAAGAAGATGTTGAAGTGAACGCACCCATTACCATTGCTGCTGCAATAGCTGTTTTTACAAACTTACTCATTATTTGTCCTTAAATCATAAATAATTAGAATATAAGCCAACTGAAATATTGACGATAAAATCCCTCAATCTTTCTTCAGCAGCTTTTAACCAACCATTGAATAGGATTTCTGATCCATAAAATACGGGTTGCACGAGATGATATTCTTTGGCGTGGTAGTAATGTTGATATTTTAATGAGGCTGGTTCAATTTAAATTTACTAACAACACTGTGTAGATTTTTTTAAATAATAAACAGGATAAATAATTTCTTGAGAGTTATCTCAAAAAAACCGCAGAACATTTCATCAAAACGGCACAAACACTTTATCCCATGAATGATTTCGGATCATAAAACAGCCAAAAATAAATATGACAATTGTGACTTTATCTTCCCGAAGATATAATATTAATCTTTCTGAATTAATATTATATCAAGACCCAAAAATATCTACTCGTCAATGTCATCCTTTATTTTTTAACACCTCTTTTCGAAAAATAATAACCCATGCAAAAAAGTAACAATTACTTCCATATGTAACTTTGTGAAAATAAATAAGCGCCCTTGCTATAAATGGAAACATTTATTTTTTCACACCAGGACGATTAAACGCATTTAAATAGCAATAATTTCAATACGGTAAGCAAAACTAAGGCCCGACAGCTTACGCCAGCGGGCCTTACACATTCATATCAAATTGCTTTTGCCATCTTCAGATTACACGGGCTCATCTGCCAGTTGAATTGACCTTTTCCGCTTTCATCAAGCGTTACGCTGGCAATGGCCGAGGTGGTAAACATAGGCGGCGTTTCGCCCGGACATAACTCAGCAACCAGATACCCGACTAATGGTAAATGGGAGATCACCAGTACCGAAGCAACACCTTCATTGGTCAACGCCTGTAGATAGGCACTGACCAGGCCAACATCGCCGCAGGGCGTTAACTCCGGCAGAACTTCTGCACTGGAAGGCAGGTTCAGACAATCCCCTACTTCGTCCAGTGTTTGCTCGGCTCGCAGGAACGGGCTCACCAGAACGCGTTCGATTTCCACTTTTTGACCTTTCAGCCAGTTCGCCATCAGGCGAGATTCGTCACAACCGTTAGTGGTCAGAGGACGAACCGAATCACTGGCGGCATCGAGGGCTGCGTCGCCGTGACGCATGATAAAAACTTGCATATTGCACCGCTTTTGTTAACCAGATTCGCCCGTCTTCTTTCATCTGAAACCAGATAAAGAGGACGGTGGCCGGCATTGTGCCTTATCCATTCACCGAATGAAACGCTGTTTTTTACCTCAATGGCGTAAGTATAGTCAATATGTGTTTACATTTTAACCAACACTCCGCCATTCAGCGCGGATTCATATAGCTTTGACCTTCTTATTGCAGGTCAGTTGCAGTTGTTTTCCAAAAACTTTCCCCTCGCTCGCTCATCTCTACTAAACGCTCGCAAGGGGTAAAACGAGAACCATACTGCGTGGTCAGTCGCTGCATTATTGCAACCACTTCACCCGCGCCGAGAGAATCGATATAGCGGAACGGCCCACCAAGAAACGGTGGAAAACCAATGCCAAATACCGCGCCAATGTCCCCGTCACGCACGCTTCGGATAACCTGCTCGTCCAGACAACGTACTGCTTCATTCAGCATCAACATCACGCACCGTCCAGCAACCTGCGGTGCGGAGAGCCGCCCCTGCCCTTGCGCGCCAATCAGCGGGTAAATGGCGGGATCGACCTGTTTTTTGCTTTTACGCCCTTTCTGACCGTAAAGATAGAAACCCCGGTCATTTTTTCTGCCTTTGCGATCGTCGTTCAAAATTGAAGAAACAACATTTGCAGGCGCGCTAAAACGTTCCCCATAAGCTGCTTCCAGTACAGGAATAATTTTAGTCCCGGTGTCGATTCCTACCTCATCCAAAAGTTGGATTGGACCTACCGGAAAACCAAATTTCACCAGCGCGGCATCAATGTGCTCTACCCGCTCACCTTCGGTCAACATGCGGATAGCTTCATTAATGTAAGGCGCTAAGATGCGATTGACGTAAAACCCGGCTTTGTCACGCACGACAATTGGCGTTTTGCCCTGTTTTTTCGCCAGTTTTACCGTAGTGGCGATGGTTTGCGCCGATGTCCCTGCATGAGGAATGATCTCCACCAGCGGCATTTTTTCCACCGGACTGAAGAAATGCAGGCCGATAACTTGCTCTGGTCGCGTGGCGTGAGCGGCGATATCGCCAATCGGTAAAGATGAAGTATTCGAAGCAAAAATGGTATGAGTAGCGCAGTTTTGCTCAACTTCTGCCACCATCTGTTGTTTTAATTCGAGATTTTCAAATACTGCTTCAATAATCAGATCGCGATGAGCAAAGCCGCGATAATCCGTCGTTCCCGAAATTAATGCCAGCTGTTTGTCGCGTTCGCTGGCTTTGAGATGACGACGGCGCACTTTACTCTCCAACTGATCCCAACTGTATTTCAGCGCATGATTAATCCCCTGAGCGTTGATATCTTTAATTCGTACCGGCAGACCCGCTTTACAGGCAGTGACATAAGCAATACCGCCGCCCATCAAGCCGCCGCCTAAAATCCCCACGCTGTTTAAGGGAGCGGGTGCAACATTGCTGCCAGGATCTTTCTTCACATCAGTACTGGCAAAAAAGATATTGCGCAATGCCTTTGATTGCGACGTCATCGCCAGTTCACCAAAGGCTCGTGCTTCAGCGTCATAGCCGCTGCTGGTGCCCTGCGCTAACCCTGTCTCGACAACCTCAAGAATACGTTCCGTCGCCGGGTAGTTGCCCTGGGTTTTCTGTTCTGTTTTTTTGCTTACCATTTTGAATAACAGCGCACGACCTAATGGCCCCGCCATCACACGTTCGCGAACCGGGAGTGTCCGCGAAACCGGACGATCCTGCTTCGCCAGCTCTACAGCGGCTTCCAGTAAAATGGATTGCGGAACGACGTCATCCACCAGCCCCAGCTTTAACGCCTGTTTTGCCCGAAGCTGCTTGCCGGTGAGGATCATCTCTAATGCTGTGCTGACACCTATCAGGCGCGGTAAACGCTGGGTTCCACCTGAACCGGGTAACAACCCAAGCTGAACTTCAGGCAAACCGAGCACCGTTTTAGGATCGTCGGTACAAACACGACCGTGGCACGCTAATGCCAGCTCCAGCCCGCCGCCCAGGCAAGCGCCGTGAATAGCGGCAATAACCGGAACTGGCAAGGCGTGAATTTCCGCCATCAACTGTTGCCCCTGCCGCGCCAGGGCTTCCGCTTCTTGCGCCGTTTTGCAGTTGCCGATCATGTTGATATCCGCGCCGGCAATAAAGTTGTCCGGTTTCGCGGAGATAAACACCACGCCGCGCAGATCTTTATTTTCGCGGAGTTGCTTAATAATGGCGCGCACCTGTGAGGCAAACTCCGCCTTCAGGGTGTTCATTTTCTCACCGGGAACGTCTATGGTGATGATGGCAATGTTGTCCAGACGTATATTGAGGGTAAATGCTGATGCCATTTCCATTATTCCGCCTCCAGAACCATTGCTGCGCCAAGCCCACCGGCAGCACAGGCGGTCACTAAACCAAATCCACCGCCGCGACGGCGAAGTTCATGCAATGTCTGGGTTATCATCCGCGCGCCAGTCGCCGCAAAGGGATGCCCATAAGCTATCGAGCCGCCAAGCACGTTAAATTTGCTGTCGTCCACTTCACCAGTGGCATGTGCGCGCCCCAGCACATCGCGGGCAAAACGTTCGCTACCCAGTAACTGAATATTCGCCAGCGTCTGGGCAGCAAAGGCTTCGTGCATATCAATCAATGTCAGATCGCTCATCGTCAAACCGGCACGTTCCAGCGCCAGCGGTGTTGACCAGGCCGGGCCGAGCAGCATGTCCTGCCAGACATCTATCGCGGTAAATGCATAACTGCGCAGATACCCCAGCGGTAACAACCCTAATTCTTTCGCCCGCGATTCGGTCATCAGGATCACCGCCGCAGCACCATCGGTCAGCGGCGTACTGTTTGCCGCCGTTACCGTTCCGTGTTTGCGATCAAACGCCGGACGCAGCTTTGCGTAATCGGCAAGCGTGGAATTACCGCGAATATTATTATCTTCCGCGAGTGGTTGTTTATAAGGAGGGATAAAGGCGGTCATCACTTCTTCTTTGAGTTTACCGTCCGACCACGCCTGAGCGGCTCGCTGATGCGAACGGTGCGCCAGCGCATCTTGCTGTTCGCGAGTAATACCGTAGGTTTTCGCCATTTGTTCGGCGGTGTCACCCATCCGCAAGCCCGTGGAATATTCTGCTACCGCAGGCGGTACAGGCATTAAGTCACGCAAACGCAGGCGAGAAAAGAGTTTCAGCCGTTGGCTCATTGTGCGTGCTTTGTTGACATCCACCAGCACGCGCGCCAGTTTTTTACTGACGCCAATTGGCAATACGGAAGAGGAATCTGCCCCACCGGCAATCCCCGCTCGGATAGTTCCCGCCATCAGGCTTTCTGCGACGTTTGCCACAGCCTGGAAACTGGTGGCACAGGCACGACTGACGCTGTAAGCATCGGTATGGACGTTCATTCCGGTGCCAAGAACAATTTCACGCGCAATGTTGGGGGCTTCCGGCATTTGCACAACCTGACCAAATACCAGTTGTTCAATCACTTCGGCGGGGATCTCGCTACGAGCAAGCAGTTCTCCGACGACTATCTTCCCCAAATCAACAGCGGGAATGCCATGAAAAGCCGTCGCCTGGCGAGCAAAAGGCGTGCGTAATCCGCTAACGATGGCGATACGATCGCCCTGGCGGGTAACCAGCGGTAAAACCTGACCCATAACACTCCCCTGTAAAAAATATATATAAAGTGGTCTGACCTGATTATAGTCTTAACCATTTTTTTACATTTAGCCAAGTGGAGAAAAGGGAAAGTGGGAGCTATGACACAGAGAGAAAAGAAGAAGAGAAAACAAAACGCCCCTGCCAGTTGCTGGCAGGGGCGTGCGTACCTGAGAGGAATTAACGCAGACCCAGCTGGAAGATCAGCATTTCAGCTTCGCAGGCAAAAGTGAAATCGATATCCAGGCGAACACCGTCAGACTCTTCTGTGAAAGTCGGGGTGATTTTGCAAGGTTCGGATTCCACGCTACGGGCTTTTTCAGTCAGCGCCGCCAGCGTTTGTTCTGCTTCTGCGCGGTTTGCAAACACGCGGCTGTAAGACGCGGTGCAATCGGAGTTGTCCATAATGGTGCCAACATCCATACAGCAGCAAACCGGGGTTTCATCAGCACTACATTTACTCATCGTTGATTTCCTCTGTATGTGCACCCAAGGTGCCAGATAAACGTTGCGGATATTTTACGCTTCCGGAAAGTGCTGCTCCAGTTGTTAATTCTGCAAAATCGGATAAGTGACCGAAATCACACTTAAAAATGATCTAAAACAAAATTCACCCGGATGGATGAGTGCGCCACCTCCAAATTTTGCCAGCTGGATCGCGTTTCTTAGATCATATTTGAAAAAAGATAGAAACATACTTGCAACATCCCATCTGGTCAGACCTATACTCTCGCCACTGGTCTGATTTCTAAGATGTACATCAGCCCCTACACTTCGCGCTCCTGTTACAGCACGTAACATAGTTTGTATAAAAATAAATTATTGAGGTTATGGTCATGAGCCAGAAAACCCTGTTTACAAAGTCTGCTCTCGCAGTCGCAGTGGCACTTATCTCCACCCAGGCCTGGTCGGCAGGCTTTCAGTTAAACGAATTTTCTTCCTCTGGCCTGGGCCGGGCTTACTCAGGGGAAGGCGCAATTGCCGATGATGCCGGTAACGTCAGCCGTAACCCCGCGTTGATTACCATGTTTGACCGCCCGACTTTTTCTGCGGGTGCGGTTTATATTGATCCGGATGTAGATATTACCGGACATTCTAATTTAACCGGTCAGAGTGCAAATGCTAAAAATATCGCACCGACAGCGTGGGTACCTAACCTGCACTTTGTCGCGCCTATTAACGATCAGTTTGGTTGGGGAGCGTCAATAACGTCCAACTACGGCCTGGCTACGGAATTTACCGACAACTACGCTGCTGGTATCTATGGCGGTAAAACCGATCTGCAGACAATCAACCTTAACCTTAGCGGGGCTTATCGCCTTAACAATAGCTGGAGTTTTGGTCTTGGTTTTGATGCTGTTTACGCCAAGGCAAAAATTGAGCGTTACGCCGGTTCGCTGGGACCTTTGTTGTCTCAACAGTTGATTGCCCAGGGTGTACCCGCTTCATTGACCAATGGTATTAATACTCCGGACTCTCAAATTGCTCATCTGAAAGGTGACGAGTGGGGCTTTGGCTGGAACGCGGGTATTCTTTATGAACTGGATAAAGATAACCGTTGGGGCCTGACATATCGTTCAGAAGTTAAAATCGACTTCGAAGGGGATTACAAAAGCTCCATTAACCCAAATCTGAACAACATTTTGGGTAACATGGGCTTGCCGTATGGCACGATGGGTGCAACACAAAATGGATCCTTGACACTCAACCTGCCTGAGATGTGGGAGATTTCTGGTTATAACCGTGTTGCGCCGCAGTGGGCAATTCACTACAGCATGGCCTATACCAGCTGGAGCCAGTTTCAGGAGCTGAAAGCGAAAGGCGATAGTGGTCAGACGCTGTTCTATAAAGATGAAGGATTCCGTGACGCATATCGTATCGCATTGGGTGCAACCTACTATTACGATAAAAACTGGACCTTCCGTACCGGTATCGCCTATGACGACAGCCCGGTTCCGGCGGACAAACGTTCTATTTCCATTCCTGACCAGGATCGCTTGTGGTTAAGTGCTGGGTTAACCTACGCATTTAATGAAGATGCATCCATTGACGTTGGCGCATCTTATATGCATGGTCAGAAAGTGAAATTCACCGAAGGTGAAGGCGCGGCAGCTTATTCCTTCGAGTCTGAAGGTAAAGCCTGGCTGTTCGGGACTAACTTTAACTACGCGTTCTAATAACATGTTCGTTTAATAAGAAAAAAGGTGAGTTTTACGACTCACCTTTTTTATTTGCGGCTTATTCAGAATCGATATCTTTTAAATCATCCTGAATCGCTTGCGCATTCGGGTTTTCTTGTGGTTTGAGTTCACCGCCATTGGCGATGAAATCATGACGCTGGAAGTAAGCCTCGCGCACCATGATATAAGGATCGGAGGACTGGCGAAGCAAGCCGTCAGAATCCAGCAACTGCGCACGAGTTTCGATCCCTTCAAGCGTCCATTTACCCACCGACATAGGCCAGGTCAGCCAGGAAAGAACCGGGTAAAGACTATCTGCCATATCACCGCCGTCATCACGCAGTGTAAAGCTACCGTAGAACGGTAACTGAACATACGGCCCATAGCCCACGCCATAGTGACCGAGCGTACTACCAAAACGGTGAGGTTCAGTCCGTTGCAGCTTCGGATTCGCCATCCCCGCAACATCAATAAAGCCGCCCATACCCAAAATGGTGTTCAGGAAAAAGCGGGTAAAGTGAACCATCCCCTGATAAGGGTCGCCCTGCAAGAAGTAGTTAACCATCACCGCAGGTTCTTCAAGGTTGCCGGTAAAGTTGCTCAAACCGTTACGCGCCGGTTGTGGAACATAATCACGCCAGACGACAGCTACCGGTCGAACCACATACGGGTCTAACACATTGAAGTTAAAATTGTACATGGTGCGGTTGAACCCTTCTAACGGGTCAGAACGCCCTTGCTGATCTGTACCGGAACTCGCACACCCCACCAGAAGCGTAGTTCCCAGAGCAAGCGCCGACAGGCGAAGCTTCATAAATGTCTCCCTGTTTTTTATGGCTTTTTTATGGCTTATGCAGTTTGCCATCCATGACGGAACGATACCGTATCCGCCTGTTTAGGTGTGGGCGATTGTAACAGCACGTCAACTGATGTCCAGACGCCCTGGAATGCTGACTTGATCATAGCCTGGTAATCGCCGCCCTGTAGGCTACTTGATTCTGTAGAAACAGAAAAAGGCAAACGCAGCCTTTTATACATTTTCAGAGTAACTCCCGCCAGTTGCGAGCAAAAAAGCCGCTACGCTTTAGCTATACGTGCTAATTCAAGAGACGACACCATGGACAATGACAAAATAGATAAACACAGCGACGAACTTGAAGTAGAGAGCGAAGAAAAAGAGCGTGGAAAAAAAATAGAAATAGATGAAGACCGGCTCCCCTCCAGAGCGATGGCTATTCACGAACATATCCGCCAGGACGGCGAAAAAGAGCTGGAGCGCGACGCAATGGCGCTACTATGGTCAGCCATTGCGGCGGGTCTGTCGATGGGCGCTTCGTTACTGGCAAAAGGGATATTTCATGTCGAACTGGAAGGTGTGCCGGGGAGTTTTTTGCTGGAGAATCTGGGTTATACCTTTGGTTTTATTATCGTCATTATGGCTCGCCAGCAATTATTTACTGAGAATACCGTAACTGCGGTACTGCCGGTGATGCAAAAACCGACTATCGGCAACATCGGCTTACTGATGCGGTTATGGGGCGTCGTGCTGCTGGGTAATATTCTCGGAACAGGTATTGCGGCGTGGGCGTTTGAGTATATGCCTATCTTTAATGAAGAAACCCGCGATGCGTTTGTCAAAATCGGCATGGGTGTGATGAAAAACACCCCCAGCGAGATGTTTGCCAACGCGATCATCTCCGGCTGGCTTATAGCCACAATGGTATGGATGTTCCCTGCGGCGGGAGCGGCAAAGATTGTAGTAATTATATTGATGACGTGGCTTATCGCACTGGGCGACACTACCCACATCGTCGTCGGTTCTGTAGAGATCCTCTATCTGGTCTTTAACGGCACGCTGCACTGGAGCGATTTCATCTGGCCATTCGCGCTCCCTACTCTGGCGGGAAACATCTGCGGCGGCACCTTCATCTTCGCATTAATGAGCCATGCGCAAATCCGTAACGATATGAGTAACAAGCGTAAAGAAGAGGCACGCCAGAAAGCAGAACATGCGGAAATCATTAAGAAAAATGATAAAAATCCGCTATAAGTGGCGAGGGTTTAAGCAATCGAGCAGCAGTGTACTTACTCCGCTGTTTAATAGCGGTTATACTCATGCCGCATTGTCCTCTTAGTTAAATGGATATAACGAGCCCCTCCTAAGGGCTAATTGCAGGTTCGATTCCTGCAGGGGACACCATTTATTACCGCCTTCCATACCCCACCATAAAGCGGATCATCAAGCCACAAGCTGGGGCAATAAACATAAATATCCCCGTTACCAGCTCATTACCGCCAGTTAACCACATAGTGAAGTAATAAATGAGGGCGGCGAGGATCACCATGCCGAAAAATGAAGAGACAGCAGATACTACATTTAGTACCTGGCCAATATATCCGCTGACACAAACAATACACAGGGCGAGAAACATCCATAAATAAATCATAGCTCAACCTCCTGCCGCGCTAAAAAACCTGTTACTTCAGGTAGTTTAATAGTAAGACAATTCTTAATCGCTGGCAATTTTTGCCAGGTTCTAATAAAAACAAGATGTTAAAAATAGAGCTATCCGGTTCTGAAAAATATTTACTTGGGTGATTAATAATCAGTAGCTGAAAACAATCGGCTGATGATAAAATGGAAGTACCGCATTCATGCTCCTCGTGGTTTTGTCCTGGCTAGTCTTTACACTCTTTACAGGAACCATTGTCGTACATGATGGCCTAATATATTGAGTGTACCGCTGTCGACATGGAATCTTCTGCGATACAACAATTCGTATCTACAGAAGGTAACTATGTTTCCACAACGCAAATTTTCCCGCGAGTTTCTCCATCCTCGCTACTGGCTCACGTGGTTTGGTCTGGGCGTACTCTGGCTTTGGGTACAGCTTCCTTATCCTGTCCTGTGTTTTCTTGGCACACGTATCGGCACGATGGCCAGACCATTTCTGAAACGTCGCGAATCCATCGCCCGCAAAAACCTTGAACTTTGCTTCCCGCAGCATTCATCTGAAGAACGCGAGAAGATGATTGCCGAAAACTTTCGTTCTCTTGGTATGGCTCTGGTAGAAACCGGCATGGCGTGGTTCTGGCCCGATCGTCGCGTGCGTAAATGGTTTGATGTTGAAGGTCTGGATAACCTGCAACGCGCACAAATGCAAAATCGCGGCGTGATGGTCGTCGGCGTACATTTTATGTCTCTGGAACTGGGTGGCCGCGTAATGGGGCTTTGCCAGCCAATGATGGCAACTTATCGTCCGCATAATAATCAATTGATGGAATGGGTGCAGACCCGTGGTCGGATGCGTTCAAATAAAGCGATGATCGGCAGGAATAATCTGCGCGGTATTGTTGGTGCTTTGAAAAAAGGAGAAGCCGTATGGTTCGCTCCCGACCAGGATTATGGTCGTAAAGGAAGCTCCTTCGCTCCGTTCTTTGCGGTAGAAAATGTTGCGACAACCAATGGCACTTACGTATTGTCACGCCTCTCAGGTTCCGCCATGTTGACTGTGACGATGGTACGAAAAGCCGATTACAGCGGATACCGTTTGTATATCACCCCAGAAATGGAAGGCTACCCGACAGATGAAGGTCAGGCTGCGGCTTATATGAACAAGATTATTGAGAAAGAGATTATGCGCGCACCGGAGCAGTATCTCTGGATCCACCGCCGCTTCAAAACGCGTCCGGTGGGTGAAGCGTCGTTATACGTTTAACAAACGACCAGCTCTTCTTCCCTCCTCAAATTAGCCATAATAACCCAATGGTTTTTATGGCTTTTTTCTTAAGGTTTTTCCCTTCGCTGAATCATGAATTATTACTGACAGAAATTAAACTGTCGCCGATATGAGACACTCGTAAGTTACTAAAAGTAAATAAGAAAATGCCACTTGTTTCAATTTAGTTTTAGGCGTACATTAGCGCCGTCTCGAGCAAATCAGCTCAGAATTCTGGGGTGATGCCCACGGCAAAACAGAGGCCTGTTAAGGTCGTTTTCCCGGTGTCAACTCACTGTATCAGCTGTAATGAAGTCATTCAGGCGTAACTGTAATTACGCGGAGAGATGTAAAGTGAAATATTTCTTTATGGGCATTTCTTTTATGGTCATCGTTTGGGCCGGTACTTTTGCCCTGATGATCTAAAAGCAAACTGTGCAACGAAAAACAGGAGCCATCTGGCTCCTGTTTGCTTTTCTGAGAATGCATTTATTCGGCGTTTTCGTGAATATGTTTACTGCTGGCGGGCAGTAAACCGTCGGCGCGGAACATCGCTTTAATCCCGCGTATCGCCTGACGAATACGGTCACGGTTTTCAATCAGCGCAAAGCGTACATGTGTGTCGCCGTAGTCGCCAAAGCCAATCCCCGGAGAGACACAGACCTTCGCTTCGTTAAGCAGCTTTTTGGCAAACTCCAGCGAGCCCATTGCCGCATACGGTTCAGGGATTTTTGCCCAGACATACATCGAAGCCTTCGGCATTTCAACCATCCAGCCCGCTTCATGCAGCCCTTTGACCAGCACATCACGCCGACGTTTATACTGTTCGGCAATATCGCGAACGCACTGTTGATCGCCTTCCAGCGCGGCGATTGCAGCCACCTGCAATGGCGTAAAAGTACCGTAATCGTGGTAGCTTTTGATACGCGCCAGCGCACTGACCAGCGTTTTGTTACCGACCATAAAGCCAATACGCCAGCCTGCCATGTTGTAACTTTTCGACAAGGTAAAGAACTCAACCGCCACGTCACGTGCGCCCGGAACCTGCATGATTGAAGGCGCTTTCCAGCCATCGTAGACGATATCGGCATAGGCCAGGTCGTGAACCACCAGCACATCGTAGCGTTTCGCCAGCGCAACAACCTTTTCGAAGAACTCCAGTTCCACACATTGCGCGGTTGGGTTCGACGGGAAACCGAGGATCATCATCTTCGGTTTCGGATAACTTTCGCGAATTGCGCGTTCCAGTTCATTGAAGAAATCAACACCTTCCACCAGCGGCACTGAACGTACCTGCGCACCGGCAATCACCGCGCCGTAGATATGAATCGGATAACTTGGATTCGGCACCAGCACAGTGTCGCCGTGATCCAGCGTCGCCAGCATCAGGTGCGCCAGCCCCTCTTTCGAGCCAATAGTGACGATGGCTTCTGATTCCGGATCTATCTCAACGTCGTAGCGATCCTGATACCAGCGGGAAATGGCGCGACGCAACCGGGGAATGCCGCGTGAAGTGGAATAGCCGTGTGTGTCCGGGCGCTGCGCCACGGTACAGAGTTTTTCGACGATATGCGGCGGGGTCGCGCCGTCCGGATTCCCCATACTGAAATCGATAATATCTTCGCCACGCCGGCGCGCAGCCATTTTCAGTTCAGCGGTAATGTTAAAAACGTAGGGCGGGAGACGATCAATACGCGTAAAGCGACGTTCAGGGCGAGTGTCAGCCATAATTTCCTCAGATTAACGTGAGCGCCCGGACCGTCCGAGCGACGCTGCCACGATGGGTGGCTGTTTTGAAAATAGCCTGATTAATTTCTGTCTGTCGAGCGTTTTAGCAAAAATTTTTTTCTACCAAAAAAAGAGGAACACCTGTAATAAAACGGGAAATCTTTAATTTCTTCCAGGAAAATTAAACCCACATTAATTAACATTATAATTTCAATAAATTTACTTATTGAGTGTGCATTATCAAGAGATGCATTGCCAATACACCATTTACCTGACAATCCCCTTTTAAAATTGTGGTTTTTCCTCAAAAACGGCCTGCTGGTCATCAGCCTTCAGGTTACCTATCATAGAGGTTTAATCCTTATTCAGAGTCATCCGTGCACGAAATATTCAACATGCTGCTGGCGGTCTTCGATCGGGCAGCGTTAATGCTTATCTGCCTGTTCTTCCTTATTCGTATCCGCCTGTTTCGCGAGTTGTTACACAAGTCGGCGCACTCACCAAAAGAGCTGCTCGCCGTTACCGCCATTTTCTCGCTGTTCGCCCTGTTCAGCACCTGGTCCGGCGTGCCGGTGGAAGGCTCACTGGTTAACGTACGTATTATTGCGGTAATGTCAGGCGGGATTTTATTTGGCCCGTGGGTGGGGATCATTACCGGCGTGATAGCCGGGATTCACCGCTATCTTATTGATATTGGTGGCGTGACGGCGATCCCCTGCTTTATCACCAGTATTCTGGCGGGATGTATATCGGGTTGGATCAACCTGAAAATCCCCAAAGCGCAGCGTTGGCGAGTCGGTATTCTCGGCGGCATGTTGTGTGAAACGTTGACCATGATTCTGGTGATTGTCTGGGCGCCGACCACTGAACTGGGGCTGGACATTGTGTCAAAAATCGGGATTCCGATGATCCTCGGCAGCGTCTGTATCGGTTTTATTGTGCTGCTGGTGCAAAGCGTTGAGGGCGAAAAGGAGGCCAGCGCCGCGCGGCAAGCCAAGCTGGCGCTGGATATCGCCAACAAAACGCTGCCGCTGTTTCGCCATGTCAATAGCGAGTCATTACGCAAGGTCTGCGAAATTATCCGCGATGATATTCACGCCGATGCGGTAGCAATCACCAATACCGATCATGTGCTGGCCTACGTTGGCGTGGGTGAACATAACTATCAAAATGGTGATGACTTTATTAGCCCAACCACACGTCAGGCGATGAATTACGGTAAAATCATCATTAAAAACAATGATGAAGCCCATCGCACACCGGAAATCCACTCAATGCTGGTGATCCCACTTTGGGAGAAAGGAGTCGTTACCGGGACGCTGAAAATTTACTACTGCCACGCACATCAGATCACCTCGTCATTGCAGGAAATGGCGGTCGGTTTGTCGCAAATCATCTCCACGCAACTGGAAGTTTCTCGCGCCGAGCAGCTGCGTGAAATGGCAAATAAGGCAGAGCTTCGCGCCCTGCAAAGCAAAATTAATCCCCATTTTCTG
Source organism: Escherichia sp. 93.0816 (assembly GCF_013368855.2). Classification (NCBI taxonomy): domain Bacteria; kingdom Pseudomonadati; phylum Pseudomonadota; class Gammaproteobacteria; order Enterobacterales; family Enterobacteriaceae; genus Escherichia; species Escherichia sp. 93.0816. Next base: position 270,157 of record NZ_JABWNC020000004.1, read on the forward strand.
TTTAACGCTCTGAATGCAATCTCCTCATCAATTCGCCTGAATCCGGATACCGCTCGCCAGCTGATCTTTAATCTGTCACGTTATCTGCGCTATAACATTGAATTAAAAGACGATGAGCAAATCGATATCAAAAAAGAGCTGTATCAAATCAAAGACTATATCGCCATTGAGCAGGCCCGCTTTGGCGACAAGCTGACGGTTATCTATGATATTGATGAAGAGGTGAATTGCTGCATTCCCAGCCTGCTGATTCAGCCGCTGGTGGAGAACGCCATTGTCCACGGTATTCAGCCTTGCAAAGGTAAAGGCGTTGTCACTATTAGCGTTGCAGAGTGCGGTAATCGGGTTCGTATTGCGGTGAGAGATACCGGGCACGGTATCGATCCGAAAGTGATTGAGCGGGTCGAAGCGAACGAAATGCCGGGCAATAAAATTGGCCTGCTGAATGTCCATCATCGCGTGAAGTTGTTATATGGCGAGGGGCTGCATATCCGCCGCCTGGAACCAGGAACGGAAATCGCGTTTTACATTCCTAACCAACGCACCCCTGTCGCCTCACAGGCTACGTTATTGCTTTGAGCCGGAGTGATATTGTGAAAGTCATCATTGTTGAAGACGAATTCCTGGCACAACAGGAACTGAGCTGGCTGATTAAAGAGCACAGCCAGATGGAGATTGTCGGCACCTTTGACGACGGTCTGGACGTGTTGAAGTTTTTGCAGCATAACCGCGTCGACGCCATTTTTCTGGATATCAATATTCCGTCGCTGGATGGCGTGCTGCTGGCGCAAAACATCAGCCAGTTTGCCCATAAACCGTTTATTGTTTTTATCACCGCGTGGAAAGAACATGCGGTAGAAGCGTTTGAACTGGAGGCGTTTGACTACATTCTCAAACCGTATCAGGAGTCACGCATCACCGGGATGCTGCAAAAACTGGAAGCGGCCTGGCAGCAACAGCAAACCAGCAGTACGCCTGCCACAACAGTAACGCGTGAGAATGACACCATTAATCTGGTGAAAGATGAGCGAATTATCGTTACGCCAATTAATGATATCTATTACGCCGAAGCGCACGAGAAAATGACCTTTGTTTATACGCGGCGTGAATCCTACGTAATGCCGATGAACATTACCGAATTTTGCAGCAAACTGCCGCCGTCGCATTTTTTCCGCTGCCATCGCTCATTTTGTGTCAATCTGAACAAAATCCGCGAGATCGAACCATGGTTTAATAACACCTACATTCTGCGACTGAAAGATCTGGATTTTGAAGTGCCAGTCAGCCGCAGCAAAGTAAAAGAATTCCGCCAGTTAATGCATCTTTAATCGGGAACTTTCATGAAAGCACCAGGCTTGCCCGCCGATCAACAATTTTTCGCCGATCTGTTCAGCGGCCTGGTGCTTAACCCGCAACTACTGGGGCGCGTCTGGTTTGCCAGCCAGCCTGCCTCGTTGCCGGTGGGCAGTTTATGTATTGATTTTCCCCGTCTGGATATCGTGCTGCGCGGCGAATACGGCAATCTGCTGGAAGCAAAGCAGCAACGTTTGGTGGAAGGAGAAATGCTGTTTATTCCGGCGCGCGCGGCTAATTTACCGATCAACAACAAACCGGTGATGCTGTTAAGCCTGGTGTTCGCACCAACCTGGCTTGGGTTATCGTATTACGATAGCCGCACCACGTCGTTACTGCATCCGGTTCGTCAGATCCAGCTTCCAAGTCTACAACGCGGTGAAGGTGAAGCGATGCTCACCGCCCTCACCCATCTCAGCCGTTCGCCGCTGGAGCAGAATATCATTCAGCCACTGGTGTTAAGTTTGCTGCATCTTTGCCGCAACGTGGCGAATATGCCGCCGGGCAATTCACAGCCGCGCGGGGATTTTCTCTATCACAGCATTTGTAACTGGGTTCAGGATAACTACGCCCAGCCGCTCACCCGCGAGAGCGTAGCGCAGTTTTTTAATATCACGCCCAATCATCTGTCAAAACTGTTTGCTCAGCATGGAACGATGCGTTTTATCGAGTATGTTCGCTGGGTGCGAATGGCGAAGGCGAGGATGATTTTGCAGAAATATCATCTGCCCATTCATGAAGTGGCAGAGCGTTGCGGTTTCCCGGACAGCGACTATTTTTGTCGCGTCTTCCGGCGTCAGTTTGGCCTGACGCCGGGAGAGTACAGCGCCCGTTTTCAGGGCTAACTTTAGAAGGTTAATTCCGTTTCCAGCAGCGTCAGGATGCTTTGTGCGTCTTGCGCGGCGAACAGCGACTGGCGGAAGTTTTTATTCACCAGTTTGCGCGCCAGCTGCGAGAAGACTTTCACATGGTTCATCCCTTCGCTAGCGCCCAGCGTCAGCATGATCACCAGTTCGACTTCGCCCATTTCTGACTGCCAGTCAACCGGTTTCACCAGCCGGGCAATACTGATACTGGAATGACGGATCCACTGAGATTTAGTGTGCGGGATCGCCACGCCAAAACCAACGCCAGTAGTCACAATCTCTTCCCGCTGCCAGACATCTTCTTCCAGCTCAAACGGATGTTCAGTACGCCCGTTGACGCCAAGGTTGCCGCACAGGAACTGGATCGCCTGCTCTTTATTGATAAAGGCCTGATCAACAAAGATATTCTCCAGCGCCAGCAGCGGACGAACGTCTTCTTCCGGCGTAAACGCGGTGAGTAACGCTTCAATTTCCTGCGCGCTGCGACATTCACATGCCTGACGTGCCAGTTCCCGACACGCCTCGCTATCCAGTTGACGCAACTGGCTTTTCACCGCCGGAATGCGTGGGCTACTCATGCTTAACTCATCCAGACCCAGCCCAAGCAGTAGCGGCAGGTAACGGCTTTCACCGCCCAGTTCACCGCAAATGCCTACCCATTTACCCCGCTGATGAGCTGTGGTAACAATCTGCTGCAACATGCGCAGGAACGATGGCGTAATCGGGTTATACAGCGGCGATACGCGCGGGTTATTACGATCGACCGCATACAGATACTGGGTCATATCGTTGGAGCCGATACTGAAGAAATCGACCTCATCGCAGAAGTGATCGATGATGTAGCACACCGACGGCACTTCCACCATGATACCCAGCGTAATCGTCTCTGCATGACGCAGGCCATCGCGCTTAAGCTCAACGATCGCTTTTTGGATCTCGCCCTTCACCCATAAGATCTGATCGAGGCTGTGGACCATCGGGATCATCAACTGGGCGTTGCCGAAACTGGCGGCGCGCAAAATGGCCCGCAGTTGAGTGCGGAACAGGCCAGCAAATTCCGGGTAAATACGTACCGCACGATAGCCGAGGAACGGGTTCTCTTCCTGGGGAATGTTGAGATATGGAATGCTTTTATCGCCGCCGATGTCCATCGTGCGGAAAATAATCGGCTTGTCGCCCGCCGCCAGTAACACCTGCTGGTAGGCTTCAAACTGTTCCTGCTCGTCTGGCGCGCTGTCGCGATCCATATACAGCATTTCGGTACGGAACAGCCCGACGCCTTCCGCGCCATTGGCAAACGCACCAGGGGCTTCCAGAGCGGTGCCAATATTCGCGGCGATATCAATTCGCTTGTTATCACGGGAATAGGCCAGCTGCGCGGCGGCCTGCGCCTGTTGCTGCTGACGTTTATCCGCCAGCGTCTGCGCGACCTGGTAATAACCGCTCACCGCGTCATCAGGATTAATCGCCAGCACGCCGCACTGGGCGTCAAGCACCGCCGGTTGCCCGGCATAACGGGCTATCGCATCCAGCGGCAGGCCGCTCAGTACCGGGATCGCCGAAGCTCGCGCCAGAATCAGGGTATGCGAGGTGCGCCCGGTTTTCTCCAGAATCATGCCCGCAAGATTTTTTAAATCGAGGCTCAAAAACTGGCTTGGAGTTAAATCTTCTGCGACCAGAATGGTCGGTTTTTCAAGCAGCAGATTATTGCGCGGTTTCAACTCCGGCCAGGTGATATGCAGCAACTGTTCGCTGATATCACGAATATCACTAACTCGCTCACGCAGATAATCGCTGGCAGAAGCAGAAAGTTTGTCGCAAACCTGCTCCATATTGCTGACGATCGCCGCCCCCAGCCCCTGATGCTGTTCCGCCATCAGACGACGGATATTGCCCGCGAACTCATCATCCTGAATCAGCGACAAATGGGCGCTAAGAATGGTTTTACTTTCGCCGTCACGCTCACGCAGTTGCTGGTTCAGTTGCTCGGCAAGCGTTGCCAGGCTGTGTTCCAGGCGAGTGGAGTCTTGCACACTGGCAGGGATCGCCCGATAACTGTCGAGGCTGTCGCTCTGCAACAACGTTAACGAACCAACGCCGACGCCGCTCGCCAGCACGTTACCGTACAGCAAATCAGGGTTAAGGCGGCTTAATGAACGCGGCAGCGGATGCGCCGTCAGTTCTGCCTGCGTCGGCTGAACGCTGTCGCTGTCGATAAAGCGCACCTGGATGTACTCTTCCAGCACGCGCCGCGCCTGCTCTTCATCGCTGCCGCTAATGTTCAGGCTGCAACTGTCATTAAATAAAGTGCCGGTGCCAATCAGCGCCAGCGAGCTTTTGGCATCGGCCTTTGCGTTCTGGCGATGGTTAATAAAAGTGATTTCGCTTTGCCACTGGCTGCACTGCTCTTTAAGTTCCCACGCCGGACGAGCATGTAGACCGTTAGGCAAAGGACAGAGAAATTGAATCGTTAACATAACCGCTCCGGGTTAATCAGGAGATCATCTGAAATCCGTCAGTTGAACAACCGTCTCACGCGTAAGACGTTGAATAAGGGCAGATAAAAGCTGCTGCATCTGCAAGATGTCGCGGCAGTCGGCAATCGATGCGGCGCAATGTCCATGGCGGGTTGCTGGCCCCATCACCACTGTGGGTACGCCAGTACCGGTTAAGTGAACCGCTCCACCGTCCGTGCCGCCGTTACTGAACATATCCGCCTGTAACGGCACGCCAATTTCTGCCGCCACGGTTTCGATCCAGGCGGTGAGTTTTGGCGGCGCAATCAGTGACTTGTCGCTTAACACCAGCATCGGGCCGTTACCAATCTGGCGATGGTTAGCCGCGCCATAATCAAAGTTTTTCGCCCAGCAGGCGGTATCAAGCACAATGGCGACGTCCGGCGACACCGCGCGGGTGGCAGTTTGCCCGCCGCGTAATCCCACCTCTTCGCTGGAACTTGCCACCAGCCACACTTCCGCAGGCAGTTCGGCGTCGTGCAGCTCACGTAGTAACGTCATCAGCAGATAGCAACCGAGGCGGTCATCAAAAGCTTTCCCCATCACTCGCTGGTGGGGGAGAACCTGAAAAGTTGTATCAAACGTGACGCGATCGCCTGGACGAATTCCCGCCTGCATCACTTCGTCATACGAGCGCGCACCAATGTCCACGCGCATGGCGCTGACATCATTCCCCTGCCGGTCGCCGTCAAGCAGGCCGGGAATTTTGCACTCTTCACGGGTGGTGATGCGCACCGGCTGCAACTGGCGGGCAGCCATGCGCACGTTGCCAACCGGCAGCACGTCAATAGCGCCTTCGCGGGAGATGCTACGCACCATAAACCCCACTTCATCCATATGGGCGCAAATCATCACCTTCGGCCCCGTCGATTCATTGAGGCGGATCAGCACCGATCCCAGACCGTCAAATCGCACTTCTTTTTGCAGGCGATCCGCTTCATCCAGCAGGATCTGCCGCACTTCCTGTTCCGAGGAGGCGATCGCATCTGCCTCGCTCAACGCTTTTAATAGCGATAAATCCATTATGCATCTCCCGTGAGCAACACTGTTTTCGGCATGGTGTAGAGCACTTCTGCGCCTTGCGGGGTAACCAGCACGACATCTTCGATGCGTACCCCACCTTGTCCTGGCAAATAAATCCCCGGCTCTACGGTCAGTAACATGCCTGGCTGGAGCATCGTGGTATCACGTGGTGAAAAACGCGGATCTTCATGAACGTCAATGCCGATAGCATGGCCGGTGTTATGACCGAAATACTCGCTAAAACCTGCCTCTGTAATCACCCGGCGCGCGGCGTCGTCAACCTGCTGGCAACGCACGCCGGGGCGAATCGCGGAGATTGCCGCCTGCTGCGCTTGCAGGACAATCTGATACACACCAAACAGCGGGTGAGATTCGGCGCTCACCCCTTCGCCATTAACCAGGAAGGTGCGCGTCATATCAGAGCAGTAGCCCTGATACAGCGCACCAAAATCGAGGGTGACAAACTCGCCCGCTGCAACCACTTTGTCGCTGGCTTTACCGTGCGGTAGCGCCCCACGCCAGCCGCTGGCGACAATGGTGTCAAAAGAGGCTTTTTCTGCGCCCTGCTGGCGTATAAACCACTCCAGTTCAGCGGCTATCTCGCGCTCGCTCATCCCCGCCTGAATAAAGCGGCGAATATGCTCCGCTCCGCGATCGGCAATCCCACAGGCGAGGCGGATTTTCTCCACCTCCTCTGGCGTTTTGATTTGCCGCAGCACATCCGGCGTGGCGCTTACCAGTTTCGCATTGAGTTCAGACTGCCAGCGGTGCGCGGTTTCCCAACTCACCTGCTGGCCTTCAAAACCGAGCGTTTGCAACTGCTCATCGGCAATGATTTCATTGACGATGGTTGCCAGCGTGTGCGTCGCGTCAAGCAAATGTAGCTGGTAGCCTTGCGCACGAGCTTCCACCTCCACGTAATAGCGCGAATCCACCAGAATGTGCGCGCTCTCACGGCTAATCACCACATAGCCTGATCCGGTGGAGATCCCCAGATGCGGCTGTTTGTTCTGTCGTGAGGAGAGAAGCACCGCATCCAGTTGTTGCGCCTTAAGCCAGTCACGCAGCGAAGCGAGTAATGTCATCTGGATTTTCCTTCTTACAGGCTATCGATTAACAATTTGCCTTTGCGGAACATCATCAGACGCAGGAACACCACCATCAGCGCGGTAATGATTGCCCCCAGCGCGATCCCCGCCATGTAGACGCCCAGATTAGTCACCAGCGGCCACGCCCAGATTGCTGATTCAGGGAACCATTGCACTGCCCCCAGCCAGACAGCAGCGGTGGAGCCGACAATCGCACCGACCATATAGGACGGAATTGCGGTGATGGGGCTTTCCAGCGCAAACGGAATCGCACCTTCACTGATCCCCATAAACGCCAGGAACATCGCGGTTTTACCCTGCGGATAAAGCTGGGCGTTGAACAGGCGTTTGCCGGTTAAACGACGGTCGATAATGGTCGCCAGACCCAGACCAATCGGCGGAATAACGATTGCGATAGAACGCGCGGTAACCGGTAATACGTGGTCAGTCGTAAAGCTGAAAGCAACGAAACCTGCTGCTTTGTTGATTGGGCCACCGAGGTCGATTGCGGTCGCTGCTGCGATGCCCATCGCATACATCAGCGCACCCTTCTCACCTGCGGCGGTCAATACAGCACGGATCCCACCGTTGATCCAACCGCCAAATGGGGTGATGACGTAATACATCGCCAGCATGACAAAAATGGCGGAAAGAATCGGTAGCAAAAATGTGGTTTTGAACGCTAACAGGAAATCCGGTAACTGGATTTTCTGGTTCATCCACTTCACGAGATAACCCGCAACGATGGAAATAATCAGCGCACCAATGAAGGTAGACGGCACTGGTGAAGAGGTCGCCCACTGCATGGTACTGGGATCAAAGTTCAGCAGTTGCGTTGGCTGGGTAGACATTAACCCGCCGATAAACCCAGCCGGGAACGCCAGTTTGCCGCCGATAGAGTTCGCCACAAAAGCGGCAAACATCGGAATGGCAAAACCAAACAACACGCCGCCGAAGGACTGCGACAGCCAGGCAAATTTCAGTAAGGAGAGGTCGAAACCGGAAAATTTCCCGCTATTAAGTGCATCCATAATGCCAATGTCAGCGGGAATTTTTAGCCAGCTATAAGCAATCAGCTGGCTGAAAGCGAGGATCACGCCGCCCATAATTAAGGTCGGCACCATGCGTGAAATCCCTGACATCACATGCTGCGGAAGTTCACCCCAGAAGCTGCTTTTAGAGGCCTGCGGATTCTTAATTGCCGCTGCCGCACCGGATGCGCCAGGCACAACGGTTGCACTGCGTTTTTTAATGGCCATAACAATTATCCCTGTCGAAAATTACGGTTGTTCAGCGGCAATCATCTCTTCGATTTCTTTGATGATGCCCGCAGCGTTTTTAATTGCGTCCTGCAAAGTGATTTCATAAACGTCGCGGGATTCGAAACGTTCGTTATCTTCCGGGGTAACAGCTACGGAGTGGATGATGATGGTTGCTTCGGCGATATCCTGCGCCGTCAGGCGATTCTGGATGCCGTCTGCGCCCTGGGTTTCAATCTTCACTTCATAACCGGCTTCTACCGCCGCTTCTTCCAGCGCCTGAGCGGCCATAAAGGTGTGAGCCAGGCCCATTGGGCAGGCACATAAGGCAATCAGTTTCTTACTCATCGTTATTTCCTCGTTCGTTTATAGTTGACGAATGAAATTATGAACGTGCAAAACAAATTGCCGTTACCAGACAAATAATGCATTTACTGGAGAATTAATCCTCTTGTGCGGAAGTGTGACGCAGGTCGGCCTTGTGATGAAACACAAAGAAAAATTGAACTAACCATATGATTTAAAAGATTATCGGGAGGGTTACCTCCCGATATAGCAGGAAGGATTTACAGGATGTGCCCTAAGGTCTGGCGTAAATGTGCACCTGAGCCGAGAAGACCCGGATTGTCATGGACGATGAGATACACCGGAATATCATGGACATATTCTTTAAAGCGGCCTTTGTCTTCAAAAGCGGCACGGAAACCAGAGGCTTTGAAGAATTCAAGGAAACGCGGCACGATACCACCCGCAATAAACACGCCGCCAAATGTGCCGAGATTGAGCGCCAGATTGCCGCCAAAACGGCCCATAATGACGCAAAACAGCGACAACGCGCGGCGGCAATCGGTGCAGCTGTCAGCCAACGCGCGTTCGGTAATATCTTTTGGCTTGAGATTTTCTGGCAGGCGGTTGTCGGCTTTCACAATTGCGCGATACAAATTCACCAGTCCAGGGCCAGAAAGCACGCGTTCCGCCGAAACATGACCAATTTCCGCACGCAGTATTTCGAGGATAATGGCCTCTTCTTCGCTGTTTGGCGCAAAATCAACGTGACCGCCTTCGCCTGGCAGGCTTACCCAGCGTTTATCAACATGAACCAGATGCGCAACGCCCAGCCCCGTTCCGGCACCGTAAACCGCGATAGGTTTACCTTCAACCGGTTCCTTACCACCAAACTGGATCAGATGCTCTTTTTTCAGCATCGGGATCGCCATCGATACAGCGGTAAAATCGTTAATAATTTCCAGATGGCTAAAACCGAGATTCTTTTTCATTTCGGCAATTGAGAACGCCCAAGTATGGTTGGTCATTGCCACCCAGTCACCGGTAATTGGGCAAGCGATGGCAATACAACCGTCTTTCACCTCGACGTTATGTTCTTCGAGATAAACGCGGATAACCGCTTCCAGGCTGGGATAATCAAGCCCAGAATAGGTTTTAGCCTGCGAGATTTCACCACTGGCAATATCACACAGAGCAAGACGTGCGTTGGTGCCGCCCACATCACCGACTAATGCATACTTTGTCATTCTTCTACTGCTCCGCTAAAGTCAAAATAATTCTTTCTCACACTGTAAATACCTGGGAGCCTAACAACAACGCCGGAAAGGCGGGCTCCCTGTAAATATCGATCTGGGTCACACTATTACTTTATCGTTTCAGCACCAATTGCAGCGATGCCTTTATGCAAGCTGGGCAAACTAAGTATCTGACCCCGCATAAGGAATAGAACATGCTCCATTCGCGAGCCAGAACCATGTTGTTATTATCGCTTCCCGCCCTGGCAATTGGGATTGCGTCCAGTCTTATTCTGATTGTGGTGATGAAAATCGCCTCGGTATTACAGAATTTACTCTGGCAACGACTGCCGGGAAGTCTGGGGATAGCCCAGGATTCACCGCTGTGGATCATCGGAATATTAACGCTGACGGGGGTCGCAGTGGGGCTGGTTATCCGTTTCAGCCAGGGTCATGCCGGACCAGATCCCGCCAGTGAACCGCTGATCGGCGCGCCAGTCCCCCCTTCTGCGCTACCAGGGCTTATCGTAGCATTAATTCTCGGTCTTGCCGGTGGCGTCAGCCTGGGGCCGGAACATCCGATTATGACCGTTAATATCGCCCTCGCAGTGGCGATAGGCGCTCGTCTGTTACCTCGAGTTAACCGGATGGAATGGACTATTTTAGCCTCAGCCGGAACTATCGGTGCGCTGTTTGGCACACCTGTTGCGGCGGCGTTGATATTTTCGCAAACCTTAAATGGCAGTAATGAAGTGCCGCTATGGGATCGACTCTTTGCGCCGTTAATGGCAGCGGCGGCTGGTGCGCTGACGACAAGTCTATTTTTCCATCCTCATTTTTCGCTGCCCATTGCGCATTACGGACAGATGCAGGTGGCAGACATCATCAGCGGTGCGATTGTAGCGGCGATTGCCATCGCTGCGGGGATGGTCGCCGTATGGTGTCTGCCACGGTTGCACGCAATGATGCATCAGATTAAAAACCCTGTGCTCATGCTCGGGGTTGGCGGGTTTATTCTCGGTATTTTGGGCGTTATTGGTGGGCCGGTTTCACTGTTTAAAGGGCTGGATGAGATGCAGCAAATGGTGATGAATCAGGCTTTCAGCACCAGTGATTACTTTTTACTGGCGGTGATTAAACTTGCCGCCCTGGTCATTGCCGCCGCCAGCGGGTTTCGTGGCGGGCGAATCTTCCCGGCAGTGTTTGTTGGCGTGGCATTAGGTTTGATGCTACATGAACACGTTCCCGCAGTCCCGGCGGCAATTACTGTCTCCTGCGCTATTCTCGGTATGGTACTGGTGGTAACGCGCGATGGTTGGTTAAGCCTGTTTATGGCGGCGGTCGTTGTACCTGATACCAATCTGCTACCGCTACTTTGTATCGTTATGCTTCCGGCATGGCTATTGCTGGCAGGCAAACCAATGATGATCGTGAATCGCCCGAAGCAGCAACCACCCCACGATAACCTTTAGCAAAAAATGCTCTCCATCATGATTTAAGAGTTATGGCGATGAAACGGGGCTTTACCTCCCCGTAATATTGCGTTAACAGGCCGCTGACGGCTTCGATCGTGAAGGAGAATAACAATGTTCAGGTCACTGTTTCTGGCGGCCGCCCTGATGGCTTTTACCCCACTTGCGGCAAACGCAGGTGAAATTACCCTACTGCCATCAATCAAATTACAAATTGGCGATCGCGATCATTACGGTAATTACTGGGACGGAGGTCATTGGCGCGACCGTGATTACTGGCACCGTAATTACGAATGGCGTAAAAACCGCTGGTGGCGTCACGATAATGGCTACCACCGTGGCTGGGATAAGCGTAAAGCGTATGAGCGTGGCTATCGTGAAGGCTGGCGCGACCGTGATGATCATCGCGGGAAAGGCCGTGGACACGGACATCGTCATTAAACACATCCACCAATGGAGCACGATGCCTGATGCGACGCCCGCGCGTCTTATCAGGCCTACAGCCCCACTCCATTGAACGCGTAGGGCGGATAAGGCGTTTTACGCCGAATCCGCCTGTGGTGCCTGATGCGACACCCGTTCAACTACAACCCCAGCGCCGTTCCCACCAACAGCCAGATATTCAGCGCCACTACTAACACCACAATCACCCAGCCAGCCTGTTTTACGCGTTTGCTGTTCACCAGATCGCCCATCAACTTACTGTCACTGGTGAAAATCAACAGTGGAACCAGCGCCAGGGCGATACCAAAACTTAGCAGCACCTGACTCATGACCAGAATCCGTGTCGGATCTAATCCCATCAGGATGACAATAAATGACGGCAACATGGTAACTGTCCGGCGCACCCACAGCGGGATATGGAAACGAATAAAACCCTGCATCACCACCTGCCCCGCCAGCGTACCCACCACCGTTGAAGAAAGCCCTGCTGCCACCAGGCTTAAACCAAAGACTGTCGCTGCAGCATTGCTTAACAGCGGTTGCAGCGTCAGGTAGGCTTCGTCAAGATCGGCGACACCAGTATGGCCGGAAAAGTGGAACGCGGCAGCAGCCGTTGCCATCATCGCCAGATTGACAAAACCAGCAATAGTCATGGCAATCGCGACATCCCATTTGGTGGCTGAATAACGTTGCTGGCGTGACCCACCATGCAGATGCTGGGTCAGCGAAGAGTGCAAATAAATCACATGCGGCATAATCGTCGCCCCCAGCACACCCGCAGCCAGGAAGACCGCCTCTGAGGTAGGTAAACTCGGGATCACCATTCCTTTACCTAACTGCGCCAGGTTAGGCTGGGAGAAGATCAGCTCAACAATGTAAGCCGCTGCGACAAACAGCAGTAGCCCGCCAATCACTTTCTCCAGCGGTTTTTGCCCGCGACGTTGCAGCATTAAAATCAGGAAGGTTGCGATACCCGTTAATACGGCGCCCTGCAACAGCGAAACCCCAAGAATCAGTTTGAAACCGATAGCCGCGCCAATAAATTCCGCCAGGTCGGTTGCCATCGCAATAATTTCTGCCTGAACCCAATAGAACCAGACGACCGGACGCGGGTAGTGATCGCGAATTTGTTCTGCCAGATTTTTACCGGTGGCAATCCCCAGTTTGGCCGAGAGGATCTGAATCAGCATCGCCATCAGATTAGCCCAGACAACAACCCACAATAGCTGATAGCCGAAGCTAGCACCCGCCTGAATATTGGTCGCAAAGTTGCCGGGATCGATATAACCAATCGCCGCAATGAACGCAGGTCCCATTAATGCGAGCCTCATCTTGCGCGCCGCCCGTCCGCTGCTACTCTCAACGCGATAGTTCGTCATCTTGTTGTGCCTCTAAAACATAGCCTTTGCTATGTTTCATGCTATGTCAAACGAGAATGATTATCAAATTCATTTAAATGGGTTGTGATGATTTCTCTGATAGACCAGGATTATGACTACGAAAAGATTGATGGCTTGAATGTTATTTTTATGTTTAATGTTAGCACATTTACATAACTTTCCGCTTCCATACACAACATAGCAGAAATGTAGGACAGCTCACTATTTTTGAAGCTTGTCACAGGACGTCATTATAGTGTGTGTCAGATCTCGTTTTCCTGAATCATGTTGCATAGAATGTGCACGGAAATTTAACCTGCCTCATATTTGGAGCAAATATGGACCGCGTCCTTCATTTTGTACTGGCACTAGCCGTTGTTGCGATTCTCGCATTGCTGGCAAGCAGCGACCGCAAAAAAATTCGTATCCGTTATATTATTCAACTGCTTGTTATCGAAGTATTACTGGCGTGGTTCTTCCTGAACTCTGACGTTGGTCTGGGCTTCGTGAAAGGCTTCTCCGAAATGTTCGAAAAACTGCTCGGATTTGCCAACGAAGGTACTAACTTCGTCTTTGGTAGCATGAATGATCAAGGCCTGGCGTTCTTCTTCCTGAAAGTGCTGTGCCCTATCGTCTTTATTTCTGCGTTGATCGGTATTCTCCAGCACATTCGCGTGTTGCCGGTGATTATCCGCGCGATTGGTTTCCTGCTTTCCAAAGTCAATGGCATGGGCAAACTGGAATCCTTTAACGCCGTCAGTTCCCTGATTTTGGGACAATCCGAGAACTTTATCGCCTATAAAGATATTCTCGGCAAAATCTCCCGTAATCGTATGTACACCATGGCAGCAACAGCGATGTCCACCGTGTCGATGTCCATCGTTGGCGCATACATGACGATGCTGGAGCCGAAATACGTCGTTGCTGCACTGGTACTGAACATGTTCAGCACCTTTATCGTGCTGTCGCTGATCAACCCTTACCGCGTTGATGCCAGCGAAGAAAACATCCAGATGTCCAACCTGCACGAAGGTCAGAGCTTCTTCGAAATGCTGGGTGAATACATTCTGGCAGGTTTCAAAGTCGCCATTATCGTTGCAGCGATGCTGATCGGCTTTATCGCCCTGATCGCCGCACTGAACGCACTGTTTGCCACCGTGACTGGCTGGTTTGGCTACAGCATCTCCTTCCAGGGTATCCTGGGCTACATCTTCTATCCGGTTGCATGGGTAATGGGTGTTCCGTCCAACGAAGCACTGCAAGTGGGCAGTATCATGGCGACCAAACTGGTTTCCAACGAGTTCGTTGCGATGATGGATCTGCAGAAAATTGCTTCCACGCTTTCTCCGCGTGCAGAAGGCATCATCTCTGTGTTCCTGGTATCCTTTGCTAACTTCTCTTCTATCGGGATTATCGCGGGCGCGGTTAAAGGCCTGAACGAAGAGCAAGGTAACGTGGTTTCTCGCTTCGGTCTGAAACTGGTTTACGGCTCTACGCTGGTGAGCGTACTTTCTGCGTCAATCGCAGCACTGGTGCTGTAAGTCCAACACATTAATTAAAAAAGCCGGGGAATGTTCCCCGGCTTCAGTTTGTTGACAACGTGTGCTCTGTTTATGCTGGATGCGGCGTAAACGCTTTATCCGGCATACAAAACATCGCAAATTCAATAGATTGTGATTCCCATCCAGGCCTGATAAGCATAGCGCATCAGGCCGTTTACTGGTTGTCATCAGCCTCAAATGCCGGGGATAATCCCCCGGCTTTTTTACGCCTGTTAATCAGCTAATGGCTGCGGGCGACCAATCAAATACCCTTGCAGATATTGCACCCCAAGTTTATGCAATAACGCCTGCTGCTGTTGCGTTTCGACAAACTCCGCTACCACGCTTAACGACTTCGCTTTCGCCAGGTCGGTAATTGACCGCACAATCATCGCATCTAGCGTATTAGTCACTATATCTTTCACAAAGACGCCATCAATCTTGATGATATCGGCCTGCAAACGTTTTAATCGCTCGTAGTTGGCATAACCAGTGCCAAAGTCATCAATCGCAATACGGAAGCCAAATTTATGCAGTTGCTCGATGTTGTACATGCTGCTTTCTGCATTTGAAAACGCCTGCTCCTCGGTGATCTCAAGAATGACTGTCTCCGGGGAGATGTGATAACGCTTAAACAGACGAATAATCCGCCCGGCGATATTTTTTTGCAGCAGAGTGAGCGGCATTAAATTGACTGAAAAGCGCGGACCTTTATTGTTGGAAGGGTGAGTTGCTAACCACTTCAACAGAGATTCCAGCACCTGCAAATCGAAACGCGCGCTAAGGTTAAACTGGGCGATAAGCGGCAGAAATTTATCCGGCGTCATAATGCCGTCGTCATATTTCAGACGCGCCAGGATCTCATCATAGCCCTGCCCCTCTTTGTTACGAATGGGCTGGGCGTAGAGAAGCAAATCACCATTATCTAACGCCTTACGAATGGTGTTCAGCAACAGTACCTGTTTGGTGGTCTGCCCGGACGCTATTTCCTCTCGATTATCCAACGCCAACACGTGGTGATGAACGCAGGATTGTTCCGCCAGCCAGCTTAACTGCCCCAGCATGGGCTGCAGAGTTTCCTGATTGCCATCAAAACGCCCCCAGGCGGCACCATAGCCCATATCCAGGCCGGTGTTGTTCCAGTGAATCTGCCGACTATTGAGGATGTTAACCATATGCTGTAGTCGGCCTTCCGTTTCCGGCCCGGTCAGTACCAACAGCAATTCACTGCCCGGCAGTTGATACAACTTTTCGTTTTCCTGCATCAACGGCAGCAAGGTACGGTAAATTGAGCGGATACAATGAACACGCATCACCAGACCGTAATGACGACTCATAAACTCAAGATTATCAATACGCAGGCAGCAAAAACTCTTTCCCGCCTCCTGCTCCTGCGATTGCTCCAGTGCACGAAAGTTGGGTAATAGCGTTAATGGATCGGTCAGTGCCTGCAAATGCCAGCGGCGGTTAAGCCATTCACTTCGATGGTAAATACGCACCATGTAAAGCAGGCAAACGCTAAAGGAAATCAGCACCGCAAGAATAAATGCCAGCGAATATTCAGTTTCGACCCCTTGTAAAAAATTCTGGTTGTAATTCAGGAGGAAAAGAGTCGAAACAGCCCAGGTGAGATTTAAAAACGGATAACGAAGTTTACCAACACCAAGGGTAAAGATGATGAAGAAAACGGGCACCAGGTAACCGGCAATAAAGTCGTTTTCATAAGGCGTACACATCAGAAGTAGCAGTACGCTAAGAGCCGCCAGCCAGCTTAAAGTAAATGCACGTTTCTCTTTGTTCAGCGACGGAGCGATATCCCTGCGCCACAATATCTGCGCAAAGTGGGGGCTTACAATCATGCGAGTGAGATAGTAATAGAGCATGTTGTAAATCAACACTGCCGTGAAAAGGCTAAGCAAATCAACGACCGTGAAAATAGCATCTGCATCGCCGAAAAATGTCGATATCTTTAGCGGGAAATCAAAAAAGCTACCCACCAGATACATGCTGCCTTTGATGCCAATCGGCGTCACTAAACCAAGCCAGAAGAGACGTCGCCAGACGTATCGGGTGGTCAACCCATAACGCCAACGCGTTCCTAACTGCCAGCGTAATATTGCACAGGCACACAGCACTACAAATGTCTGGCTACCGAGCATGACGGCAGTTTGCAAAAATGAGAGATGGAAATTCCACAGATTAGTGCAAAACATCCCGCATAAAACAGGAACAACACCACGCCAGCCAAAGATGAACAATATTGACAGCATTACGCACAGTGGCATCCACGCCAGAAAGATATAGCTGGAGTGGATAACGGCAAGTGGCGAAATAAAACGGGATAGCTGAATAAGTACCACGGTGAGCGTAAACGCCAGTGTGAATATCTTGATATTTTTTATCAGATTATGCTCCACAAACATGAGTAGACTACTCTCACTGATCGGGGTTTTCAGGCACCCAAATAATAAGTTTATTCGCATCGCGAAGCAAACAGGAGTCGGCCTGTTGCCGGTTTTTCATCCAATAATGCTTTCACCAGACGGCACTAACCCGGGCGTAGACTGTATTACAAAAGCGGCAAAAATCAGAGACAAAAAACCCCCGCTTCACAGCGAGGGTTTGAAATTTGGTGGAGCTAAGCGGGATCGAACCGCTGACCTCTTGCATGCCATGCAAGCGCTCTCCCAGCTGAGCTATAGCCCCATCACGTAAAGCTTGTCGAGTTGACGGGCGGCATCATATGAATTCCGTCCGAATGTGTCAACGGCAAATTGCAGCGCCTTGTTTCAATCGCTGAAAAATCAGGCAAATGAACATTTTTGGATTACGCCTCGCATTCAGTAGTTATTCATGTCACGGTTTCATGTAAATTGATGCTATAAAATGAACACTTAATAGACCCACAACTATTCAGGGAATTGTTATGTTCAAGGAGAGGATGACGCCAGATGAACTTGCCAGACTGACCGGTTATAGCCGGCAGACCATTAATAAATGGGTACGCAAGGAAGGCTGGACGACATCACCAAAACCGGGCGTCCAGGGGGGCAAGGCTCGACTGGTACACGTCAATGAACAGGTTCGTGAATATATTCGCAATGCAGAACGCCCGGAGGGTCAGGGAGAAATACCCGCCCTGTCTGGCGATGCACCGCTTGAAGTGCTGTTAGCTACGCTGGCGAAAGAGATGACGCCGGCTGAACAAAAGCAGTTTACATCATTGCTTCTGCGGGAAGGGATTATCGGGTTATTACAACGCTTAGGGATTCGCAACAGCAAATAATATGAAAAGATTACGCAATAAAATGACCACCGAAGAACTGGCGGAATGCCTCGGTGTGGCGAAACAAACAGTTAACCGCTGGATTAGAGAAAAAGGCTGGAAAACAGAAAAATTTCCCGGAGTGAAAGGTGGTCGAGCCAGACTTATTCTACTGGACACACATGTTTGCGAATTTATTCAAAACACGCCTGCCTTCCATAATACGCCAATGCTTCTCGAGGCCGAAGAATCCCTTGCTGAATACGCGCCGGGTATGCGCACTCCGGCTTATCGGCAAATAATCAGCGCAATAGACAATATGACTCACAGTGAGCAGGAAAAAGTTGCGCAATTTTTATCGCGTGAAGGGATTCGTAATTTCCTTGCCCGTCTCGACATTGACGAATCAGCATAAATAAAAAACGGCAGGATACTATCTCCTGCCGTTTATCTTTTATGCGCTAATTACTGCTGGCTTTCGCGTTCAGCAATAAAAGCCAGAGCTTTGTTGATGCGCTCGATGCTACGAGCTTTGCCGATCGCGTGAACGGTAACATCCAGTGCCGGCGACTGCCCCGCACCAGTGACAGCGACACGCAGCGGCATACCGACTTTGCCCATCCCCACTTCCAGCTCGTCCGCCGTCGTCTGAATAGCGTGGTGAACGTTTTCAGCTGTCCAGTCAGTAATAGCTGCCAGTTTGTCGCGAACCACTTCCAGCGGCTGACGCGCTACCGGGCGCAGATGTTTTTTCGCTGCATCGGCATCGAACTCAGCAAAATCTTCGTAGAAGTAACGGCAGCTCTGTGCCATCTCTTTCAGCGTCTTGCAGCGTTCACCCAGCAGTTTAACCAGATCAGCCAGTTGCGGGCCGTTGCGGGTATCGATATTTTCCTGCTCGATGTGCCACTGTAAATGGGTAGCAACATACTCCGGCGGCAGCGTGTTAATGTAGTGATGGTTCAACCACAGCAGCTTGTCGGTATTGAACGCGCTGGCAGATTTGCTAACGGCATTCAGGGTGAAGTATTTGATCATCTCTTCACGGGTGAAGATTTCCTGATCGCCGTGGGACCAGCCCAGACGCACCAGATAGTTCAGCAATGCTTCCGGCAGATAGCCGTCGTCGCGATACTGCATTACGCTGACCGCACCGTGGCGTTTGGACAGTTTTTTACCGTCATCGCCGTTGATCATAGAAACGTGCGCGTAAACCGGCACTGGTGCTTTCAATGCTTTCAGAATGTTGATCTGGCGCGGTGTGTTGTTGATATGGTCTTCACCACGGATAACATGGGTGATTTCCATATCCCAGTCATCGACAACTACACAGAAGTTATAGGTCGGAGAACCATCGGTACGGCGGATAATCAGATCATCCAGCTCCTGGTTGCTGAACTCGATCGGACCACGGATCTGATCGTCAAAAACCACAGAACCTTCTTGCGGATTAGCAAAACGTACGACACACGGTTCATCATCAGCATGATGCTCATGGCTGTGGCGGCAGCGACCGTCATAACGCGGCTTCTCACCTTTCGCCATTTGCTCTTCACGCAGTGCTTCCAGACGCTCTTTAGAGCAATAGCATTTATAGGCCGTGCCCTCTTCCAGCATCTGATCGATAACTGCGTTATAGCGATCAAAACGTTTGGTCTGATAGTACGGACCTTCATCCCACTCCAGACTCAGCCAGTTCATACCATCCATAATGGCTTCGATAGCTTCCGGCGTAGAACGCTCAAGATCGGTGTCTTCAATACGCAGCACGAACTCACCGCCGTGGTTACGTGCAAAAAGCCAGGAGTAAAGAGCAGTACGCGCGCCGCCAACGTGCAGATAGCCTGTTGGGCTTGGCGCGAAGCGAGTTTTGATTTTCATGAAATGGCCTTACGTTTAGAAAGATGCCGACAACCGGCAAATCCTGGAAAAATTGAGTGGGCGATATTCTATCACTCCAGCCTGATTCCTCAATGTAGTTCGGGTTGCTACATGATGCATTATTGTTTTCGTTGAGAAATTGCGCAACACGGTCTGTTTTGCGATCACCCTGCTTAATTTTACGACGAACAAACAAATTCTTTAGAAAATGCGTTGACTCATTTCGAACTCTCCCTATAATGCGACTCCACACAGCGGGGGTGATTAGCTCAGCTGGGAGAGCACCTCCCTTACAAGGAGGGGGTCGGCGGTT